>NZ_VZQN01000093.1:0-9365 GCF_014397645.1 Paraburkholderia sp. 31.1 | reverse complement strand
ATGGGCTCAAAGCATCGATTGCAGACAGTCTCGCGCCGGTGTTCGGCCCGATGATTGACCGCTTTACCGAATGGATTGCGAAGAACCGCGAACTGATCGCGCAGCGGATTGTGGAGCTTGCGCAACGGCTTGCGCGCTGGCTCGCCTCGGTCGATTGGGGCAGATTTGCACAGGGCGTCACGGATGCTGTGACCGGCCTGATCAGCCTGGCGTCGTGGGTCGGTCGCGTGGTGGATGCCCTCGGCGGCTGGAAGGTCGCCGCCGTCGCGATGGCGGCCTACATGGTAGGCGGCTTCGCGCTGTCGGTGGTCTCGACCATCGCCAGCATCGGCATGCTGATCGCGCGGCTTGTGCTGCTGCGCAGATCGTATGTCGCTGCGGGCGCGGCGGCGCGCGGGGTGGGCGGATTGCTGCGCTTCGTCAATCCTGCGACCGTTGGCGCGTTTCTCGGTCTGCATAGCGAAAACCTCAACACAGGCGAGGACGAACAGCTCCGGCGCATCCGGGCGGCCGAAGCGGCAACGGGTGGCGTGTGGCCCGGTTCGGCAAACGTCCAGCGTGCGGAGACCGTGCCCGGCGCAGCGCGCGCAACCGGCGAAATGGGGGCGCCGCTCAGTCCTGCTGTCGCGCAGTGGGCCCAGAAGCTCAATTTCGCCGGCACCGAAGCGCGCTACGGTCTGCCTGCCGGACTGCTGTCAGCCATCGCGCAGAAGGAATCGCGCGGCAAACCGATGGCGGTGAGTCCTGCCGGCGCGCGGGGACTGTTCCAGTTCATGCCCGCAACCGAACGCGAATATGGCATCGACGCGTTCAATCCGGCACAGGCCGCCGACGCGGCGGCGCGCAAGATGGCCGGTCTGCTCGCGCGCTATCGCGGCAACCTGACCTACGCGCTATCAGCCTATAACTGGGGCGAGGGAAATCTGGACCGCAAGGGACTCGCGAACGCCCCGGCAGAAACGCGCAACTATGCGCCCGGTGTCCTCGCGCACATGCCGTCGCTCGATCCGGGCGTGGACGTGGCTTCGCTCAATGCCCCCGGCGCGGCGGCGACCATGCAGAACGCGCCCGCGCCAGTGGTTCACGTTGACAATCACGTCCACGTCGCGCGCGACGGCAGCGTGACCGTAAAGACGCGCACGCCTGCCGGTCTGAAGATCGCCCGCCCGATGGAAGCGCTCGGCTAGGTGGATGGCTGTGGCCGACCATCCGTTCTTCAGCGCGTTGCAGGCCGCCTCATGGCGGGGCGTGCCGTTCGGCGTGACAGGTTCGACGCTGAAGGTCGGCCGTCGCAACGTCACGCATGAATATCCGTACCGCGACGAGGTATGGGTCGAGGACCTCGGACGCGCAGGACGGCGCATCAGCCTGAGCGGTTTTCTGCTTCAGGATGCCGCCTATCTGGGTACCCCTGGCGGCGGCGACGTGATCGCGCAGCGCGCGGCGATGATCCGCGCATGCGAGCAGCCCGGCGACAGTGACAGCGCCGATGGCGAACTGGTGCATCCGTCGCTTGGGCGGCTGAATGTCGCGCTGATCGAGTTCGAGTGCGAGGAACGTTCGGAACGGGGCCGGTATTTTGAGCTGCGATTTTCGTTCATCGAGTCGGGCGCACAGCAGTTTCCCACGCTGGCGATTGCGACGCAGGCACAGACCGGCCTGTCAGCAGTCGCCGCATTCGCGGCAGTGGCGCAGGACTTCTTCAATACGGTTTCCGCTGTCCTGTCGTCCCCGGCCGTAGTCGGCGAGATCGAACGCACTGCGCAGAACTTCGTCGTCGAGGCGCAGGCGATCACGCAGCGCGCGACGAGCCTGGTTGCGATGGTCGCGACGCTAAAAGGCCGGTATGGCCGGTTCGTGGGCCAGTTCACCGCCGCCGTGCGGCAACCAGCAACGACGATACAGGACCTGATCGGCGCGGGAGCGCAGGCGCGCACCGCCGCAGGTGTCGCGGGAAAAGCGCTGGCGAGCGCCGCGACTGTCTCGGACTGGCCCGGCATGTCTGACGCTACACAGGCGCTTGTCAGAGCCGTACAGATCGCGAATGCCGATCCGCATCAGGCCGTGCAGTCGCTTGTCGCGTTACAGTCGTCCATCAACCCGCAGAAGCGGGCGACGGCGGCGCTCACCGCAGTAAACCGGCTCACGACATTGCTGTACCGTCGCAGCGCAGTTATCGCGCTCGCGGAGAGCACGACCGGTTATGCGCTCGCATCGATCCAGGACGCCGAAACCTTGCGTTCAACGGTATGCGATGCGCTCGATATGGAGATCACGATCGCAGGCGATGCGGGCGATGATGCGACCTATGGCGCACTGCGCGCGCTTGAGGTTGCCGTGGTGCAGGACGTGACCACGCGCGGCGCGTCGCTTGCGAGAATGCAGACGGTTAGCACGCCGGAGCCGATGCCGCTGCTGGTGCTTGCGCAACGGCTCTATCAGGACGTGACGCGTTACGATGCATTGCTACAGCAGGCCGCACCGGTTCATCCTGCCTTTGCGCCAACCGTGTTTAGCGCTTCATTGACGTAACCCGTGACTAGGAGTTTGCCGGGGCAACCTCTCGTGATCGACTGTCACCGAGCCCGAGCAATCGTTATGCTTCTCTGACGCGAAGGTTTGTTATACCGTACGCGCCATCAAGACCCGGTAGTGTTGGGATATCGCGCGAGGTGTTCCTGAACGTCCGCGTGAAAGTCCGCACCATGCTCCTCAAGTAGAAGGTAGGCAAAAATTTCCCGCAACGACCGGCGCAGGTGAGGAATGTCGTCGTGCATGATGGGTGCGTAGGGTAGATCGCCATACCTGCTTGCCGGATGCATCGTCATTACTCGTTCTTCATAAAACGTTTCAAAATACTTCTCCGTCGCCTTCGGAGCTTCCAGTCCGAACGGCGCGTCAAAGTGATGGTGTAGCCAAACGGCAGCATCATGAGCTGTTGGCTCCCTCGTTCCCTTGTGCTCTAGATGGAGCTTCACGAGGCTGAACGACGCGTCAAGTGCGATATATAGCGACAATATCGCCTCTTCGTTGAATTCGTAATGCTGGCGAAGCATGTCTGCTTTGATGAGCGTATATATCCCTCGAAAAAACACCAAACTCGCGTCAGAAAGCGCATTCCAGAATTTTAATAGCCGGTCGAATCCGTAACGCTCGGCAGGAACGACATCATACTTCTTGCCGTGAAGCCCAAGAAGCCGATGATGTGGACCGAATGGGGACTGCCCTTCATGGATGGTATTCAGTATCAACTCTCGCACCCGATGTACGGTCAGCGGGCAAGTTAGATCCAGATCGAGTGCGTCGATCCGGGGGCTATATCGAACCACTGGGTAGAGGCTAACATATGCATCGTCTCGCAGTTCGCATAGCACCAACGACGCCATAAGGCGCAGCTCCTCTGGTGACGCCCAATTAAACTCGGAATACGGTGCTTCCTCGAAGATGTCGTCCCAATCGCCTCCATGTACCAACGAAAAGGCAATATGTTCATCGGCGTAAAAGAAGCCCATGGGGACGTATCGGACTCCGCGCGGATAGCTGCCGCGCGGATCCATAACCATCACACGATAAGTGGGCGTGCCTCCGCGTGCGATAACCTCTTTTCCCGGGAGAAACGCTAATTTTTTGGTCGAACGTGAGTGTCGCATACTCTTGGGTTAGGTTTGGCTTGCTGGCGCGTTACAGGCCGGATTGACATGTCAATGGCCCACATCACCGTTGTTCAATCATACTCCGGCGAATGACGCGTTCCGGAAAGCAGCGGCGAATGAGAGATTGTTGTCTGGCGGACCGCTGCATAATTGCGATGCAAGGCTACTGCTCAGGTTGACTTGACAACCATTGATCTGTGCGCAAGAGAAGCGCGGCAACGGCCTCTGTTATCCACAGGTCACGCTCTTTCAATTTGGCTGCGTAGTCCCGGAGACCCTTTTCGCGAGCCGCAAGGACGTCATCCCGGTTAGGGCCTTGATAAAGAAGCCACAGTTGATTGCGTTCGTTTAGCAGAGAGTTGTTAAGTTGGAAGGAGGCAATCAGGCCCATCGCTAGGGAGTAAGTTTTGACAATCATGCGGCGTAGTTCAGGGTCGTCTATTTTTCCCACGATTGAGGCCCCGTTCTCGTAGATCGTGAACCTCTCGGTTAACACAGGATAGGTGACGTTGAAAGGCTCCCCATCCGGCAGACTCTGTAGCCACGGGTGTATCTCGATGCAGTAGGAACTCCATGCCGCCTGGACTTCGTCGCGAATCGCTTCCACAAACGCCCGCGTTTCGTTCTTGTCGTCGGCCTGTTTATCTTTGTATTGCTTGGCATAGATACTGATTGCCGCAATGATCGCGAGTAGTGAGCCCATGCCCTGCACCCATGCAGCGATATCAGCGCTTTGCATTGGATTCTCCTTTTTTTTATGACTGGACGATTATCGGTGGCAAAAGGGCAGCCAGCAAGTCGCGCAGAGTGCCGAAACGCACGAGCATGCGGATGGTCATCACGCCGGAGCCGATGCCGCTACTCGTGCTTGCGCAACGGCTCTATCAAGACGTGGGAAGGTACGACACGCTGGTACGGCAGGCGGCACCGGTTCATCCCGCTTTTGCGCCAACAGCTTTCAGCGCCTCACTGAACGTGCAAGTTCCTCATATCCGTTGATTAGGGATTGTCGTCGCTGGGTACAGATACGTTTAGAAGTAAGAGATCGTCAACCTTAGCACGGGTGAGTCGCATCTGTTTTGACAGTGTTGCTGACCACAAAATCGACACGTTGGCTGCAGGTACGGGTGTAGTTATCCATTTACCATGCTGTGGTGCCGCCATTAACGACAGAAAGGCGGTGGTGGCCGGTTTCATTAGCGCCTTGCTCGAATCGCTGACATTGTAAGAGGTGACATAGGCCGATCCGCTGGCAGGCTCGATTAGCGGGTTTGCATTGCTTAATGCGATCATCCGCCTGTAGTCGTCGCTAAGATCGCTATAGCTGCCTAGGCCGGGCAAGCCACCGGCGTTAGGGGATTTTGCGGGCGATGTATCAGGAACCCAGACAGTGGCTTGGCCATTGGCCGTGTACACGGTCGAAAAAAAGACGCGGGTGCCTTCTTTTTTTACCAACCGTGTCGGCGCGAGGATGTTCTCAGTGACGGAAGCGTTCGAGTTATCCCATAGCTCGTTAATTTCTTGTTGGAACTTGGCCCAAATCTTGTTGTATAGGTTGTCACGGTTCCATAATGCCGTCTGGTCGTCAACGTTTGAAAAGTCGAACATCAGCTTTGATGCCTTCCTCTCAATCAAGCTCGCTGTTTGAGCGTCTACGTTACCGACTCGGAGATTTATTTCGTCGCGAAGTCCTTCTATGTTTTCAAGAACGCGAGCGTTGGGCATACGTGCACCGACAGCGAGTTGGACACGCTTGTCATTGGAAACCAGGACTGCCGTTTCATTGACTGAAAGGCTATTGGTCAACTGATAAAAGGTTTCGCACAGGATTGCGTCGCGGAAACCCTTCTCCGTCGGTCCGGGTTCAAATGGGGGTACTCTAAAGGCTGCATCGTGGGTGATCTGGTTGAGATCTACAAGGGCAGCGTTGCACGTTCTAGTGAGTATGCTGTAGGCGGCTAGTTGCTGGTCGATCCGTGTCGCAATTGCCGCGTCTATGCCTTCTTGAGAAATTCCCCAATTTGCGCCGAGTAGCTGTTCGGCCTGCCTCGTAGGTGATAGAACATGACGGAATTTATCTCGCATCTGGTACTCGCGCTCGAGTCGAACGACTTCGGGAAGTATCCAAATGATGTCCAAATCTCCATGTTTGGAGTGGTCCGTGATCGTATCAGCAGCTTTTCTGCTGATAAGGTTCTCAAAGCTATCTGCGAGGATGGCGTTGGTATCGAATAACACGTGCAGCGTCTTGCGTTTTTTTCTTGGCGGCATGGAGCTCTTTCGGGTGAATTCGTCCAATGGCGGCGGCTAGGCGACAGTCGCGGTCGGTGATGATGACGGAATGGATGCACTAGCCGACAGCGTCGAATAATATCACTCTCCCATGAACGACGATGTTTCCCTGACCGTCAACGGGGCGAGCATCTCGGGCTGGAAAAGCGTGCGCATCACGCGCGGCATGGAGCGTATCCCGGCTGATTTCGATATCTCGATGACCGAGCGCTTTCCGGACACGACAACGGTCCTCGTTATGGAAGGCGACCCCTGCGTCGTGAAGATCGGCGCGGACGCGGTCATCACCGGCTACGTTGACCGGGTGACGGAAGCGGTCAGTGCGACAACGC
The DNA here is from genome assembly GCF_014397645.1 of Paraburkholderia sp. 31.1. NCBI lineage: Bacteria > Pseudomonadati > Pseudomonadota > Betaproteobacteria > Burkholderiales > Burkholderiaceae > Paraburkholderia > Paraburkholderia sp. 31.1. The sequence continues at coordinate 3,088 of NZ_VZQN01000093.1, read as the reverse complement.
ACACGCTGTCGATATCGGGGCGCGGCAAGTGCGAAGACCTGGTGGACTGCGCTGCGCAGTTCGATTCGTTCCAGTTCGTGAACATGGCGACCGCCCACATTGCGGCGCAACTCGCGCAGCCGTTCGGAATCAACGTCAAGGCGCTCACGCCTGGCATGCTGCACCCGCAGGTCTGCCTGAATGTCGGGGAATCACCGTATGCCGCCATCGACCGTCTGTGCAAGCTCGCACAGGTACTGTGTTACGAGGATGCGGACGGTGATCTGGTGATCGGGCCGCTTTCGACCATTGAGGCGGCGGGCGGTTTCGCGATGGGCGTCAATGTCGAACAGGCGAGCTATACGCGCGATATCTCGCAGCGCTTCAGCGGATACCGTGTCTATCTGGTAGGCACTGGCATTTTCACGGATGCCGGTCAGCAGCCGCTCGCCGAATACACGGTGGCTGATGACACCATGCCGCGTTTCCGTCCCAAGGCGTTCATTGCGCAGAACGGCGACGCAGGCGCGGACGTGTCGAACGCGCACGCGCTATGGGAATGCAACCGGCGCATTGGGCGCGGCAATGTGGTGACGATCACGGCCACGTCATGGCGCGACAGCGGCGGCGCGCTCTACGCGCCGAACACGCTGGCCGCGCTGTCATTGCCGCAACTCAAGGTGATCGACGGCGCGAAGTGGACGATTGGCGAAGTCACCTACCGGCGCGACACAAGCGGCACCGGCTGCGAAATCACACTGATGCCCCCGGAAGCGTTCCGGCCCGAACCGATCCTCTATCTGCCGTTGCCTGCGGATGCTGCTGCCGCGCTCGCGCAGCATTAACGCCGCTTGGATACCCGCAGTGGAAAACCTGTTTTGGAATCTCGTTCGCTCGCTCGGACGAGGGCGGCTTACGCGCGTGGATGATGGCGGCGCGGCCCAGCTCGTCCAGATGCAGCTATCCGCGAGCGAGACACGCGACGGCACGCTGCGACTCGCGGAATACGGGTTCCAGTCGAATCCGCCAGCAGGCAGTGACGCTATTGCTGTTTTTCTCGGTGGCGACCGTACGAACGGAGTCGTGATCGCGTGCGGACACCAGCAGTACCGCTTCCGCAATCTAGCACCGGGCGAGGTATGCATCAGTGACGACAAGGGGCAATCGGTCTATCTGTCCGCTGCCGGGATCGTCGTCAACGGTGGCGGGCAACCTGTCACGATCACCAATACCCCGCAGATCACCGCCGATTCGCCGCTATTGCACTGCACCGGGGACATCGAGGGCGACGGCAATATCACCTGTGCGGGCGACATGCGTGACAACAGCGCGACCAACCTGCACACCGCCGCCAACTCGCGCGCCGTCTACAACTCGCACCATCACCCGGTCCCGGAAGTGCAGGGCGGCGGCGACACGGTTACGAGCGATCCACCTGTACCGCAGCTTTGAGCCTTGCGCCGTGGCTGACATCTCGACCGTCTGGAATGTACCGGACATGCGCGGCGACTGGATGCTTGCGGGCGCGTCCCTGCAATCCGGCGATGACCTGCAGACCGCCGTGCTTATCAGCCTCTTTAGTGACCGGCTGGCATTGCCGAGCGACGAAACACCGGACGGCGACCGGCGCGGCTGGTGGGGTGACAGTGCCGACTACCCGATCGGCTCGCGCCTGTGGCTGCTCTCGCGGGTCAAGGGACCGCGCGACGTGGCGCAGCGCGCCGGCGACTACGCGAGCGAGGCGCTGCAGTGGATGCTCGATGACGGCGTGGTGGCGCGCTTCGAGATTACGCCGCAGTGGATTACACCAAACCGGCTCGACCTGGCCATTGTCGCGAACCGCCGCGATGGGACGCGCGTCGCGATGAGCTTCCCCAGCGTGTGGACGCGAATCTAGCCCTGCTGTGAAGGCGAATGCCTTTTTCACGACCGACGCTGACGGCCCTGCGCAATCAGGTTGCGCAGGATCTGAACGCGAACCTGCCGGGTGCCGATGCCCTGTTGCGCTTCTCGAATCTGCATGTGGTCGGCGACATTCAGGCCGGGCTCGCCCACATGCTTTATGGGTATCTCGACTGGATCGCGTTGCAGGCTACCCCGTTCACGGCGACGGATGAATTCCTCGAGGCGTGGGGCGCGCTCAAGGGCGTATTGCGCAAGAGTGCGGCGCAGTCCTCTGGCTTCGTCACGTTCACCGGCACCGAAGGCGTACCGGTCAATGCAGGAACGGGACTGAAGCGCAGCGACGGATTGCCCTACACGGTCACTGCGGCGGCTACCGTCGAAGCCGGTAAGGTCACGGTGGCCGCGACCGCGAACCCCGACCCCGCAGGACTGGCAGGCCTGAACGGCGATTGCGCGGCCGGGACACAATTCACGCTCGCCAGCGCGATTCCGGGTATCGATTCGACCGGCGTTGCCGCAACGGCATTCCGGGGCGGCGCGGACATTGAATCGAACGATGCCTACCGTGCGCGTGTCCTGTTCGTCTACCAGAACCCGCCGCAGGGCGGCGCGGCGAGCGACTATGTGGAATGGGCGCTCGACGTTCCGGGCGTCACGCGCGCATGGTGTACGGGCAACGGCTACGGTGCGGGTACGGTCATCGTGTTCGTGATGCTCGATGAGGCGAACGCGCAGCATGATGGCTTCCCGCAGGGAACAGACGGTGTCGCGTCAGCCGAGACAAGAGACACGCCCGCGACTGGCGACCAGCTCACCGTCGCGAACGCAATCTATCCATTGCGGCCCGTTACCGCGCTGGTGTATGTCGTCGCGCCGGAGCCGTACCCGGTCGATATCAGTATTCGTGGCGTGGCGCCCGACAGGCAGGACGCCGCGCTCGACGCTATCGCGGGACTGATGAAAAGCGAGGGCGAACCGGGCGGATTCCTGATTCTCGCGCATCTGTGGTCGGCCATTGCCGCCGTCTCCGGCATCAATGATTTCCTCATTCTCGCGCCGACTGACGACGTGATGCTTCCGGCCGGTGCGCTCGCGGTGCCCGGTGAGGTTACGTGGTCGTAACTGACATGAACCCGGCGCGCTACAGCCGCGCGGACTACGCAGGCGCATTGCGGCGACTGCTACCGCGTGGACGCGTCTGGAC
>NZ_VZQN01000092.1:0-9954 GCF_014397645.1 Paraburkholderia sp. 31.1 | reverse complement strand
AGGCCCAAGCTCAACGAGGTGCTGCGCTTGATCGCGCGCTTGGGCGGATTCCTCGGCCGCAAGGGCGATGGCGAACCCGGCGCGAAAGCTATTTGGCTGGGACTCAAAGAGGTTCATATCGCTGCCAGGACATTGCAGAAGTTACGTGTCGGCGGTCACGCTGGAAATTGTGTATAACCCGATGCGTCTAACCCCGTTACTTTCCCGTCGAATACCGGCTTATCACCGGCGCGTAGTGCAGTTGCCTGTCTGTCTGTCTGTGAGTGCCATTTCAGCCCATCGTCCAGCCCATCGCCAAGTGGCGGATAGCGCCGGAATATTGTAGCCTGACACGGCAATATTTTTTGGCAAAATGCCTGTGCACATTGATGTTTAACGGATACCGTCGGTTTGGCGCGGATTGATTAATGGCAGACCCCGCCTCCACCAAATACCTGGAACGTTCGCGATGAACGGCCCCAAAAAACCCCGGTAGCGTAACGCTGCCGGGGTTTTTTATTTTCCGCACCGTCCGCGACGCTTTGCGGGCCGGCCACACGTCTCCCCTTCACTCAGCGGGGACGCACAACACGCCCCGGTAAATCCGCGGCCGCTGCCTATACTCGTAGCTCGAGCGAGTCGTCACTCGTCAACCACGTCGCCAAAACAGGAGCCTGCGTCATGCGCAAGACCATCGCTCTGCTGGCCCCGCTCGCACTCGCCGTGCTATACGCCGGTGCCTTCGCCGATCCGCCCAAACTGTCCGACGGCCGCTTCGTCACCGCTGACGGCATGACGCTCTACACGTTCGACAAGGACACCACGCCCGGCGTCAGCGCCTGCACCGGCGGCTGCATGAGCAACTGGCCGGCGGCCACGGCGGCGCCGACCGACAAGCAGGCGGGCGATGCAAAGGGGGACGGCTTCAAGGAAATCTGGCACATCGCCAGGCCATAAGAAGCCACTCCGGCCGGCAACTGGGCCGCCATCGCCCCCGCCACAAAGCACAACGCCGACCCAAGGGCCGGCGTTGCGTAAAACCTCGAAGCTCGAGCGAAGCCCGAGCCAATTCTTATTCGTCTTTCGGGCACTGCAGATTGCAGCCATTCGGGTCTCCCATGTCGCCGCGCTTGCGCGCTTGCGAACGTCGGCCGTGCTGATACTTGTCCGACGGGGCGGACGCGGCGAATGGCATCTGCGGATGCTCGTTAATGCGGAATTCGTCGGTCAGGATGCCACCCGGCACGCCAGGCGAATTTTGCGCGTAAGCGACGGAGACGGTGGCACAGAGCACACCAGCCGCGGCAGCGGCGGCACATGCATGGAGAAGAGCTTTCATGTCGGTTCAGCGCGGCTTGGCGCGCGGTAAAGGCGGATACGAAGCCAAGAGAGTAGCCGAAACCGGCGCGCTGCGCAGCCGCGCACGCCGAGCGCCAGCGCTTTTCTGGTTACAGGCTCTTACTCCGCCGTTACGCGAGCGCGCCGCCGAGCCCCTCGTCCAGATCGACGAGCCTGCCGCAGTCGCACGGATCGTAGCCGGCGAGCTGCTCGACGCGTTGGTGAAACGCGCTGCCGCGCAACAGGTTGATCACCGTCGCGAGCGGCGCGCGAGAGAGGTGCGCGCGATCGCACGCGAAGTAATAGTCCTCGTCGACGATCGGAATGAAGTCGAGCCCGAAATGATGCGCGGCCGGTTCGACGCCGAAGCCTATGTCCGCCATGCCGCTCGCGACGAACGCCGCGATCGCCGAGTGCGTCAGCTCGGTCGACGCATAGCCGTTGACGCGGTCCGGGTCCACACCGACCTGTCGCAGCGCGAGATCGAGCACCATCCGCGTACCCGAGCCCGGCTGGCGGTTGACGAAACGGATGTCGTCGCGCGCCAGATCGCCGAGCCCGCCGATCCGCTTCGGATTGCCCTTGCCGATGAACAGACCCTGCTTGCGTCGGGTCAGATGCACGAGCACATGGCGTTGCGGATCGAGCCAGCGCCGGTAGGTATCGGCGCACACCGCGCGGAACTCGCCGAGCGGCAGATGAAAGCCCGCCAGATCGCACTCGCCGCGCGCGAGCGCACTGACCGCCTCGGCGCTGTCGCGGTACTTGATCTCGACCGGCAGATCGTTGGCGACCAGCGCCGTAACAAGCGCGGCCACCGCGTAACCGTGCGACGCGTGGATGCGCACGTCATCGGCGGGGGGCGCAAGCCAGCGGTTCAGATCGCTCGCCACTTCGCTCGCGAGCGCCTGCAAATTGCCGTCGAGCCGCTCGCCGCAGAGCCGCTGCCCGCGCAGCACCGCGTGACCGAGCTCGGACAACACCGAGCCGCGCCCACGCTCTTTCGCGATCAGAGGACCACCAAACCGCTCCTCGATGCTGCGCAGCAAGCCCCATGCGTGCCGATAGGACAAACCCTTAAGCGCCGCGGCCTGCGCAATGCTGCCAGATTCATCGACGAGCGCGAGCAGCGGCACCACGTCAGACAGGCTGGCCTCGCGGCCATCCGCGCCCTTCACCACCAGCTCGACCTGACATTCGATCCTGACCATATATGCTTGACCGTTTCCTATTGCGCGCGCCGGTCGGCCCGCCTATCTTTCGGCTATACCATATCGAATAAGCGAAGCATACGTGCATGCATTATGAATAACAAGTGCATATATCGCTTCGGAGGAGCCCCCCTTTGGACGATTGTCTCGCCACGGCGCCGGATCAGCTCGTGCAACGTCACGCGCAGCCGGGCCGCACACTCATCACGATCCTGCACGCGATCCAGGACGAACTCGGCTTTGTGCCACCCGCGGCGGTCGGACCGCTCGCCCGCGCGCTGAACCTGTCGCGAGCGGAAGTGCACGGCGTCATCACTTACTACCATCACTTTCGCACCTCACCGGCCGCGCCCGTCACGGTGCAGCTTTGCCGCGCCGAAGCGTGCCGCAGCATGGGCACCGAGGCGCTTGCCCAGCACATCGAGGCGCACACCGGATGCCGCTTCGACGCCGGTCACCATGACGGCGCAACGGTGGAACTCGAATCGGTGTACTGCCTCGGCCAATGCGCGCTGTCGCCGGCGATGATGCTCAACGGCACGCTGCACGCGCGCGTGTCGCCGCAAAAATTCGACGCGCTGTTCGCCGCTGCCCGCAAATGCGTGGAGGTGCCGGCATGACGCGCGTCTATGTTCCGCGAGATTCCTCGGCGCTCGCGCTCGGCGCCGATGCGCTGGCCGAAGCCATCGCCAGCGAAGCCGCGCGCCGCGGCATTGCGATCGAACTGATCCGCAACGGTTCGCGCGGGTTGCTGTGGCTCGAACCGCTCGTCGAAGTTGCGACGCCCGAAGGCCGCATCGGCTATGCGAATGTCGACGTGGAAGACGTCGCCGCGTTGTTCGACGCGGGCTTCGTCGAGGGCGGCGAGCATGCGCGGCGCGTCGGCGTGGTCGACGAGATTCCGTATCTGAAGAAGCAGCAGCGCCTGACCTTCGCGCGGATCGGCATCACCGACCCGCTGTCCATCGACGATTACGTCGCGCACGGCGGCCTCGAAGGCCTACGCAACGCCCTGCAAACCGACGGCGATGCCGCCTGCGAAGCGCTGATCGAATCCGGTCTGCGCGGCCGCGGCGGCGCGGCCTTCCCGGCCGGCATCAAGTGGCGCACGGTGCGCGGCGCGAAAGCCGCGCAGAAGTACGTCGTCTGCAATGCCGACGAAGGCGATTCCGGCACCTTCTCCGATCGTCTCGTGATGGAAAGCGATCCGTACGTGCTCATCGAAGGCATGATCATCGCCGGCGTCGTGACCGGCGCGACCGTCGGCTACATCTATGTGCGCAGCGAATACCCGCACTCGATCGCGACGCTCGAAGCTGCCATCGCCCGTGCGCGCACAGCCGGCTGGCTCGGCGACAGCGTGCTCTCGAGCGGGCAGCGTTTCGAGCTGTTCGTCGCGAAAGGCGCGGGCTCGTATGTGTGCGGCGAGGAAACCGCGATGCTGGAATCGCTCGAAGGCAAGCGCGGCATCGTCCGCGCAAAGCCGCCGGTGCCCGCACTCGTGGGTCTCTATGGCCAGCCCACCGTGATCAACAACGCGATCACGCTCGCCACCGTGCCGATCATCTTCGCGCGCGGCGCCGCGTTCTATAAAGACTTCGGCATGGGCCGCTCGCGTGGCACGCTGCCGTTCCAACTGGCCGGCAACATCAAGCGAGGCGGCCTCGTCGAACTCGCGTTCGGTGTGACATTGCGCCAACTGCTCGACGACTTCGGCGGCGGCACCGCGAGCGGCCGGCCGGCGCGCGCGGTGCAGGTCGGCGGTCCGCTCGGCACCTATCTGCCGCCAAGCCAGTGGGACATTCCGATGGACTACGAGGCGTATGCGGCAGTCGGCGCGGTGATCGGCCACGGCGGTCTCGTCGTGCATGACGACACCTCGAACCTTGCTGAGCTCGCGCAATACGCGATGCACTTCTGCGCGCTCGAATCGTGCGGCAAATGCACACCGTGCCGGATCGGCTCGACGCGCGGCGTCGAGGTGATCGCGCGGATTCGCAACGGCGACACGTCGACGCGTCAGGTGCAATTGCTGCGCGATCTGTGCGACACGATGGTAGCCGGCTCGCTGTGCGCGATGGGCGGCATGACGCCGTATCCGGTGCTGTCCGCGCTCGATCATTTCCCTGAAGACTTCGGTCTCGCCGCCGATCCCACTGCCGACCACGCCACCAAAGCGGCCGCGGCCTGACTCCAGGAGTTCACCATGTCCGACCAGTTCAACTCCCCTGCCGGCGCCCCGAAGGAAGCCCCCCTGGGGGGCGGCTGCGGCTCAGGCAACTGCGCGTGCAAGTCGCAAGCCCAGGCACGCGCCGCCAACGCGTTCGCCGACGACACCGACTACGGCACCCCCGCCCGCCACTCGGACGTCGACGTGACGCTCGAAATCGACGGCCAGGCGGTGACCGTACCGGCGGGCACGTCGGTGATGCGCGCGGCGGCTGAAGCTGGCGTCAACGTGCCGAAGCTGTGCGCGACCGATTCGCTCGAACCGTTCGGCTCATGCCGCCTGTGTCTCGTCGAAATCGAAGGACGGCGCGGCTATCCGGCCTCGTGCACGACGCCGGTCGAAGCCGGCATGAAGGTGCGCACGCAGACCGACCGTCTGCAGTCGCTGCGTCGCAACGTGATGGAGCTGTACATCTCCGACCATCCGCTCGATTGCCTGACCTGCCCCGCCAACGGCGACTGCGAACTGCAGGACATGGCGGGCGTGACCGGCCTGCGCGAAGTGCGCTACGGCTTCGACGGCGCGAATCATCTGAAGGACCAGAAGGACGAATCGAATCCGTACTTCACGTACGACCCGGCGAAGTGCATCGTCTGCAATCGCTGCGTGCGCGCGTGCGAGGAAACCCAGGGCACGTTCGCGCTGACGATCACCGGACGCGGCTTCGAATCTCGCGTCGCGGCCAGCGAGAACCAGCCGTTCATGGAATCGGAGTGCGTGTCGTGCGGCGCCTGCGTGGCCGCGTGCCCGACCGCGACCTTGCAGGAAAAGTCCGTCGTGATGCTCGGCCAGCCCGAGCACTCGGTCGTCACCACCTGTGCGTATTGCGGCGTCGGCTGCTCGTTCAAGGCAGAGATGAAGGGCAACCAGGTCGTGCGGATGGTGCCGCACAAGAACGGCCAGGCCAACGAAGGCCATGCATGCGTGAAGGGCCGCTTCGCGTGGGGCTACGCGACGCACAAGGACCGCATCAAAAAGCCGATGATCCGCGCGACGATCACCGACCCGTGGCGCGAAGTCAGCTGGGACGAAGCGATCTCGTACGCGGCATCGGAATTCCGTCGCATCCAGGCGAAACATGGCCGCGATTCGATCGGCGGCATCACGTCGTCGCGCTGTACGAACGAGGAAACCTACCTCGTGCAGAAGCTCGTGCGCGCCGCGTTCGGTAACAACAACGTCGACACCTGCGCGCGCGTCTGCCACTCGCCGACCGGCTATGGTCTGAAGACGACGCTCGGCGAATCGGCCGGCACGCAGACGTTCGCCTCCGTCGACAAAGCCGACGTGATCATGGTAATCGGCGCGAATCCGACCGATGGCCACCCGGTGTTCGCCTCGCGTCTGAAGCGGCGCGTGCGCGAGGGTGCGAAGCTGATCGTCGTCGATCCGCGCCGGATCGACATCGTCGATACGCCGCACGTGAAGGCGTCGCACCATCTGCAATTGCGGCCCGGCACCAACGTCGCGATCGTCAACGCGCTCGCGCATGTGATCGTCACCAAAGGCCTGCTCGACGAAGCGTTCGTGGCCGAGCGCTGCGAGACGCGCGCGTTCGAGCAGTGGCGCGATTTCGTCGCGCTGCCGGAGAACTCGCCGGAAGCGACCGAAGCGGCGACCGGCGTGCCCGCGCAACAGGTACGCGAAGCCGCGCGCATCTACGCGAGCGCCGGCAACGCCGCGATCTACTACGGCCTCGGCGTCACCGAACACGCGCAAGGCTCGACGATGGTGATCGGCATCGCGAACCTGGCGATGGCGACCGGCAACATCGGCCGCGAAGGTGTCGGCGTGAATCCGCTGCGCGGCCAGAACAACGTGCAGGGTTCGTGCGACATGGGCTCGTTCCCGCACGAGTTGCCCGGCTATCGTCACATCGGCGATCCGCTCGTGCGCACGCAGTTCGAAAACGCCTGGGCCGTCACACTGCAACCGGAACCTGGCCTGCGCATTCCGAACATGTTCGACGCCGCGCTGCACGGCAGTTTCAAGGGTCTGTACTGCCAGGGCGAGGACATCGTGCAGTCGGACCCGAACACGCATCATGTGGCGGCGGCGCTGTCGTCGATGGAATGCATCGTCGTGCAGGACATCTTCCTGAACGAGACCGCCAAGTATGCACACGTCCTGCTGCCCGGCTCGTCGTTCCTCGAAAAGGACGGCACGTTCACCAATGCCGAGCGCCGCATCTCGCGCGTGCGCAAGGTGATGCCGCCGCTCGGCGGCTACGCGGACTGGGAAGTCACGCTGCTGCTGTCGCGCGCGCTCGGCTACGAGATGGACTACACGCATCCGTCCGAGATCATGGACGAAATCGCGCGGCTCACACCGACCTTCCACGGCGTGTCGTACCAGAAGATCGACGAAATGGGCAGCATCCAGTGGCCGTGCAACGAGGACGCGCCCGACGGCACGCCGACGATGCACGTCGACACCTTCGTGCGCGGCAAGGGCAGGTTCGTGATCACGAAGTTCATCGCATCGCCGGAGAAGGTCACGCGCAAGTATCCGTTGCTGCTGACGACCGGGCGCATTCTGTCGCAGTACAACGTCGGCGCGCAGACGCGCCGCACCGAGAATTCGCGCTGGCATGACGAAGACCGGCTCGAACTGCATCCGCACGATGCCGAGGAACGCGGCATCCAAACCGGCGACTGGGTCGGCATCGAATCGCGCGCGGGGCAGACCGTGTTGCGCGCGAAGGTGACGGAGCGGATGCAGCCGGGCGTCGTCTATACCACGTTCCACTTCCCCGAATCGGGCGCGAACGTGATCACGACCGACAGCTCCGACTGGGCGACCAACTGCCCCGAATACAAGGTGACCGCGGTGCAGGTGATGCCGGTCGAGCAGCCGTCGCAATGGCAGAAGGACTATTCGCGCTTCAATAGCGAACAGCTCGAACTGCTGAAGCAGCGCGAGCTGGCCGATGCGGCCGCGGCCGTCACCGCGGGCAAGTGAGGCGAGCCATGGACAATCGGAATCTGATCGACATGGCGAACCGGATCGGCGACTTCTTCGAGTCGATGCCCGACCACGAGGAAGCGCTGACCGGCGTCGCCGAACACATCCGCCGCTTCTGGGAGCCGCGCATGCGGCGCGCGCTGCTCGCGACGCTCGACGAAGCGCCGGACACGTATGACATCGCGCTATCGGACTTCACGCGCGAGGCGATCGTCAGGTATCGCGAGAAGTTGACGCCGGCGCCGGCCCTGGCGCCGGCGGCTTAGGCTCGGGCGGTTTCCCCAATCAACCAGGCGCGGCGGCGCGATCCGCTGCCGCGTGCGTGCCCATGCCACGCAACGGGCGGCGCCAATCACAACGTCGCCTGTTCCGATATCTCTCCCCCAACCGTAAACCACGCTTCGCAGTGCCGTACGAGACCGTGCAGGTCCGAGCCGGTGCGTCCGCGCGCGCTGATGTAGCCGTCGGGCCGCACCAGATAAAACGACGGCCGCGTGCGCCCATACGATTCGGACAACGCCGGGCCGCCGTCGCCGCTCGTATCGGTGACGCGCCAGATCCGCACCGCGTTCGGCAGCAGCCGCTCGACCTCGGCGGCGAGCTTTTCTACTTCGGGGTCCGGCGGCGGCGCATGTTTCGCGGCGGGATCGAGCGGCGTGTCATCGACGGGCAGCGGCGGCAACAGCAGAAACAGCGAGAAAAACGCCGGATCGTGCAGATCGAAAATGCAGCCGACGCCCGGCGCGCGCCCCAGCGGACCGTCGACGACGTGCACGAGCGCATCGGGCGCGCGCTCGCCCGCGCGCGGGCCGCCGTCGAGCACGCGTTCGAGCGTCAGCGGACTGCGCCGGTACTGGATCGACAGCTCGCTGATCGTCGCGCGTGCGGCATCGCGCAGCGGACCGAGCGTGGCCAGCACCGGCATCACGCGCTCGCGCAGCAGCTTCATCGGTCCGTGATCGGCCTCGGCCATCTGCGTGATGAAACCGGTCTGCCGCAGCACCTCGCGCTCGATCGGATGTCGCTCGGCGTGATACGTGTCGAGCAGACGATCCGGCGCCGCGCCGCCGATCACGCGCGCGAGCTTCCAGCCGAGATTGAGCGCTTCCTGGATGCCGGTGTTCATGCCTTGTGCGGCCGCGGGGCTGTGTACGTGCGCGGCATCGCCGGCGAGGAAGATGCGGCCCACGCGCAGCCGGTCGACCATCCGGCTGTTCACGTGGAAGTACGCCGACCACGCCAGATCCGACACGTCGACGCGCTCGCGCACGCGTCGCGCGATCAGCGCCTTGCATTGTTCGAGCGACGGCGCCGGCGCCCGCTCCAGCGGCGGCTCGCCGAGCACCGCGGGGGTCGGCGGCGCGGCGCTGCCGGACGGCTCGACCGCATGATCGGCGATCAGACGATGGCGGCCGTGGCCCATCGGAAACAGCGCGACGAGACCGTCGCCCGACGCGAAGATATGGAACTCGTCGTCGGGCCAGTCGGTTTCGGCGTGCAGGTCGGCGAGCAGAAAGGTCTGGTCGAAGGTCTTGCCCTCGAAGTTCAGGTCGAGGCGATGGCGAATCGAACTGTGCGCGCCATCGGCCGCGATCAGATATGACGGGCGCATGGCTTCCGTGCGGCCGTCCGCGCGGCGCAAGGTCGCCTGAACGCTCGCGGAGCCTTGCATGAACGCCACGAGCTCGACGCCGCGCTCGACCTTCACGCCGAGCGTCGCCAGATGCTCGGTCAGGAGCCGCTCGGTCACCGACTGGTCGAGAAACAGCAGATAGGGATAGCGCGTGTGCAACGGGTCGAAATCGAGCTGCGCAAGCCGCATGCCGTTCGAAAACAGATTCGCCACGCGCGCGCGATGGCCGAGCTCGAGAAACGGTTCGACCAGCCGATGCTGCTCGAGCAGTTCGAGCGTACGTGCCTGAATGCCGATCGCGCGCGAGTAAGGGTTCGGCTGCGGCGCCTTGTCGATCAGGCGCACGGGGACGTGGGCGCGCGCGAGACTCATCGCTGCGGCAAGTCCGGTGGGACCGGCCCCGACGATCAGCACCGGCGACGCGTCGTAGGCGGCAGCGTCCATGCGGAACTCCGGAGGCAACAATGCGTTCTAGGGTCTGTTTACATATGGAACGCACGTGCGAATGCCCGCTATCGGCCGCATGGCAAGGAGTAAGGAGCGCTGCGTGGCCGCGCCACGTGAGCGACGCACGACGCCGCCATGCGGCCGATAGCGGG
>NZ_VZQN01000091.1:0-9978 GCF_014397645.1 Paraburkholderia sp. 31.1 | reverse complement strand
AAAGAGCGACGGTGAACCGGGTGCCAAGACCATCTGGCGAGGGCTCGATCAGGTACTCGCTGCCGCTGACACGCTACGCGCGCTCCGCGACGGGCTCGGCTAAGGACTTATGTATAACGCTATGAGTACAAGCTTGGAATGGTATTGATCGATATCCTTGAAAGCTTTCATTGGAGCCGAGGCGAATCGGTAGAAGTCGAGGTATGAGTTTGTATCAATGTAGATCAACGCCATTTCGCCTCCTAATCGCTATTGCGACGCGCTCTTCGCTACGGACTATAGTGCCATGCGAACAGATTGATGCATAGCTTGGTCAAAGCGGCCGTGCAGAAGTCCTGTCAATCGTACCGGGGAACGTCCGATTTTGGCCGGGTCTTACCTGTCGGGGATCCGCAGGACACGACCCGGTCGAGTCAGTCCCAATTCGCAAAATCACACCTCCGCTACTGGTAACGTCATGCCGATAGAACACGGCGTTTGTAAGGTCCCTGTGCAACACTTTGATGTCAACCTATCGTCGACGCGGGTGAATGCGATGGATCAGCCACGTACTGTTATGACCGCCCCCATTCTTTGCGCCGACTCCGGCGGTGTGGTTTTCCGCCTATGGGTTCGGCTGGGGATACCGCGCCTTCGCGCTGCCATTTGAAGTCGTTTGCGAAGAGCTTGGCGCTCGAAATGAGACTGTTCAACAGGTGCGACTCGCGTTCGAGTTGAACAGAGGCCGGATCCTAAGGACCGTGCAACAATATTCAGCAGCACCTGCAACTGGCGAGCGCGTAACGCTCATGGTCGCAGATCTTCAGCGCGTGGCGCCCGAACTCGACTACTTCGGAGCATAAAGGCCAACAGACCACCCTTAGCTGCCCTCTGCCTGACGGCGATCGGCGGCAGACGACCCGGTCTCTCGCACTTTGGCGGCGAATGTCCGCTGAGCTTCCACGGACCGGACGCTCACAGACGACGGTCCTTATCCGCTCATCGGCTTTTCATTCCGGCCCGCGCATCAGAGGAATGCCTATAATGTCAGCCTTTGTTTTGGGCTGGAGCTTACTCCCAGTCCGACTAGCCACTCATTGATAGTGGCGCCGATGACCTCAGGATGATCCTCCTGCAAGTAGTGAATTCCAGCGCCAAGCTCAACTACTCTGCAGCCGTTAAGTTTCTTCGAAAAACTCTCGGCGACGGTCGGCGAGACCAGAGAGCCTGGATTTGCAGTGAAAAGCAGCTTCGGATAAGACGACTGTGCTAGAGCACGATGTGCGTTCTCCAAGGTTAAGTACACATCCGCCGGTTCTCCAGCGATCGGCAGTTCATTCGGGAAACGCCAGGTTGGTCGACGCGACTCGGGAGTTGGAAATGGTGCTCTGTAAACCGACATTTCTTCATCCGTCAGTTTTCGTACGGTTGCAGCGGGAAGAACCTGCTCTACGAATGCATTTCCTTCAAGAATCATTTTTTCACCCACGCCAGGCGTCCTGAACTTCTGAAAGGTTTCGCGTGCATCCGCGTGAAAATCCTCCCAGGTAGGCATTGGCCAGGTGAACTCCATAAAAGCAAGCCCACGGATAAACTCCGGCCTTCGGGCAGCCAGGTGAAATGCCAGTGCGGTTCCCCAGTCCTGCGCTATGACAAATGTTGACGAGATTCCAGCGTTATCGAGGAACGCATCCAGGTATCGAACATGATCCGCAAACCGATACGCAATGTCCGGTTTTCCCGATTGACCAAACCCGATGAGATCCGGCGCGATGCAGTGCGCCACGGGTGAGACCAGGGGAATGATGTTCCGCCATATGTACGACGACGTTGGATTTCCGTGCAGAAAAAGCGCGACCGGTGCTTCGGGATTTCCCGCTTCCCGATAGGCCATGGTGGAACCCAGCACATTCACTCGCGGCAATACAACGTCAGAAAGGACGATCATTTCTGCTCCTTGAATATGGTTTGGAAAACGATGTTCTTGAAGCGATCGAGGGCGGCAGGGCCGCGTTCCACCTTCATGCGAAGAATTGCGCCTTCCCAGGAAGCCAGGAGAAATTCGGCGAGATCCACCGGATCGAACGTCGAATCGATTTCACCCGGCGGCTTGAGCCTCGGCGATGCACGAGGCAAATGGAGCACGCCATTCTTGGAATATCGCCTCGAGTCTTTCGCGCAAGAGCTCGCTTTGAGAGGCGGTCTCAAGACTGAAATCGCCGATCAGGCAACCGCGATTCCATTTGTCGTCTGCCCAGCACGCGGCTGATGATGTCCAGATACCGCTTCAGTCGCTGCCGGGGAATAAGTGACTTGTCGTTCAAAGCCTCTTTGACTAACCCCTTGGTGTGAGCAAAATAGCGGTCCAGCACTTCCTCCGCAAAAGCCTCCTTGGGGCGGAAGTGATTGGTGAAGGAGCCGTGCGGAGCACCCGCCGCTGCGCAGATATCGCGCACACTCGCCCCTTCGTATCCCGACCGAAGCATCACCTGGAGGCCGGCAGCGAGAATGTCTTCGCGAAATGATGGTTTGCTCATAATAGGAATACAGTCGTACGTAGCCGCACCTTCATCTCAAGACGATTGGCTTATCGACGCCCGTTTGTCAGCCGTGGAACGGGCATTGCGAAATCCTGAGCTTCGTCTCAACCAGAGAGTCAGCCAGGGCTGAGGAGTGGCTTCCATTACGGGATCAAACGGCGGCTCGGCAACTCTTGAGCAGACATTCGCCAATGAATTGCGGAGGACCGTAGATGGCGGAAAGGGACCGATGGTGATGGTTGATCGTCGTCCCACGCTATTTTTCGATAACGATCATGCGCGTTTCGCCAGATAGGCGTCGATCAGCGCGACCAGTTGTTCCCGCCCGAAGCTCGCGTCGTGTCCCGCGTGGACGACTTGCACGGGCAATTCGCGCAAACGCTTCATCGTACGCACATAGGTCGGGATATCGGCACCGCCGATCTCGTCCAGCAGCGGGCCATCGTAGATCGCATCGCCGGAGAACAACGTGCCGGTGGCCGGCTCCCAAAGACCGATGCTCCCCGGTGAATGGCCTGGCAGATGCAGGACTTCGAAATGCCGGTTACCGAGATCGACAATATTCCCTTCCTTGACGATTTCCGTGACGGTTGCAGCTCGCACGCGGTAGTCGGACATCTGGTAATCGGCCTTTGGAAGGGCGGTGATCAGATCGCCATCGAACGGATAGCCAAATTCGTGGTATCGACGAATCGCGGCATCGCCCAATACCGATGCCAGGAGCGTGCCGCGCTCGCGCGGCGAGCGCAGGTTGTCGGCCTCCAGTTCGTGGACAAGCGTGTGCTCGAACTCATGATGTCCGCCTACATGATCCGAGTGCGTATGTGTCGCGACTGCGGTCACTTTCTTTTGAAGCAGATGCCGGGCCGCGTCAAGCAGACTGGCAATGCCCATTCCGGTGTCGATCATCAGGTCCCGGTCGCGGCCCCGCACGTGCCAGATATTGCACCGCATCAGTGGCACGACATGAGGTTCCCACAGCAGGGTGATTTCGTCACTGATGCGTTTCAGTTCAAACCAACGGTCGGCAATTGGCAGCATAGTCATGGGAAGTCGGTTCGAACTATCGGAAGTTGATCTACGGGTAGGAAAAATCTCCCCCTGCAGGTTCAGGATCTCGTCGAGTTGGAGTATAGCTACCTGGCGTAACCGAAGCACCTCTCCCGACTGGCGGCTGCCCGACGTCGAGCGACGCCACGCGACCCTGAACCGACGTTCGACATGGCGAGCCATCTACGGCTCTTCCCGAGGTAGAGCAGACGTTCACGGTGTACGACTCAAGCACCCTTGGCCAAAGCTGCTATTTGCGTTGTCGCTCGTCAGGAGCGGCTGGATGACCTGACGATCATCCAGCGCCAATGCATCAGAATGTGGAACTGCCGAAGGTACTACAAGGCGCTCAATAAAAACAAACCAAACCTCTACGACTGACGTCGACCGCCTGATCGCCACCTTCGAGGCTTGCATCGCGGAGCTCGCCTGATCGTCCGTGCTGCGCTACCGATCGAGATTCGATAGCATCGCCGGCAGGTAGCGCGCACCCGCCGTCTTGTGCTGCGAGAGGAAAGCGCGAATGCTTTCCAGCTCGGCTGCCGTGAGCGTCACTGAAGCCGCCCCAAGGTTTTCCTCGAGGTACTTGCGCCGCTTGGTGCCCGGGATCGGCACCAGATCGTTGCCTTGATGAAGCAGCCATGCGAGGGCAATCTGGCCCGGCGTCACGGACTTGTCCTTCGCCAGCGCCTTGACGAAGTCGGCGAGCTTGATGTTCGCGTCGAAATTGCTGCCCTGAATGCGCGGATCGTTGGCAGCACGCCAGTCATCGGCGGGCAACTCTTCCGCCCGCTTCGCCGTGCCGGTCAGAAACCCGCGGCCAAGCGGACTATATGGCACAAAACCAATGCAGAGTTCACGAAGCGCCGGCAAGACCTTGTCTTCGACACCGCGCTCGAACAGCGAATATTCACTCTGCAAGGCGGAAACCGGTTGCACCGCGTGCGCCCGCCGGATGGTATCGACGCTCGCTTCGGACAAGCCAAAAAAGCGCACCTTGCCGGCCGCGATCGCATCCTTCACCGTGCCCGCAACATCTTCGATCGGCACATCGGGATCGACCCGATGCTGATACAGTAAATCGATGTGATCGGTCTGCAAGCGCTTTAGCGAAGCATCAATCACTCCCTTGATGTGCTCGGGGCGGCTATTGAGGCCGCGCACACCATTTTCAAAGGCAAAACCGAACTTGGTCGCGATCGTGACCTCGTGCCGGCGCCCCTTCAACGCACGGCCGAGCAGTTCTTCGTTGGTGAATGGGCCATAGATTTCCGCAGTATCGAGAAACGTACAACCCAGTTCGATCGCCCGATGGATCGTTGCGACCGATTCCTCGTCGTCCGGCGTGCCGTATGCAAAGGACATCCCCATGCAGCCCAGCGCGATCTCCGACACTACAAGTCCTTCACGTCCAAGCTTCCGAGTCTTAAGCATGCTGCTCCTCCATCGAAAAGTGCTCCGTTTACGATGGCATATGCAGGAAGGGGATGTTAGTCAGATCCTCTTGATTCATTGCCTGATTGTTCCGGACAGGCGCGCAATGAGAGTCGTAACTTCCTCTCGACCAAGACAGACCTTAAACCCAGCCGGTGTTGTTTAGCCTACCGACTCCGGCAGCGTGCTCAAGCCATGTGTTAACCGCGCGCGATTACATGCCGGCGTGCCTGCCTTGATCTCGGGGTAATCGTTCGATCAATGGCTACGAGTTACATGATGGCCGGCCGGCGAGCCTCCGATGTCCGGCTCCGAGCCGACATCCGAATGTCCGCCACGGCGCGCGGTCGAAGGGCTGAAGACGGCCGAACCCAGAAATTCGGGTTCCGGCCGAGACTAACGGAGCGCGCCAGCGCCACGAATTCGGGATTTCGCCGAATCCGAGCAGGCCCGCTGAGTGGCCGCTCGCCCCCGCTCCAATCAGAGGTTCGACGCGCAGCCATTATTCGACTAGGCTTATCAGAAGCCCCATGCTGCACAAACGCGTTGAAACCCCGCCAAGAAAGATTCGATTCAAACATCTGTTTGCAGGGTATCTCACGATAGGCTACCGACCATGGACGACATCTCTCCGCAGGCCTTCGTCGATGCCGCGATGGCCTATCAGAAGACTGCCGCGGTGAAAGCCGCCGTCGAGCTCGATCTGTTCACCGCGATAGCGGACGAGCACGGCGACCTGAAGCGTATAGCCGAGCGGGTAAAGGCCGCCGAGCGCGGTGTGCGCATACTCTGCGACTTTCTGACCGTGCACGGGTTTCTGCAGAAGGAAACGGGACAGTACCGATTGACGCCGTCGACCACCGCATTCCTGACGACTTCCTCGCAGGCCTGGATGGGGAGCATCGTGGATTTCCTGGCGGCTCCTGAAATGACGGCACTGTGGCTGGACGACCCCGCCGCGTTCGTTCGCAACGGAGGAGCCGTGGGGCTGGGCAACATCGCGCCCGAGCATCCCGTCTGGGTGAAGTTTGCGCGTGCGATGGCACCCTTCGTGACACAAACCGCACAGAGCATCGCGCAACACGTGAGTGCGCGGCCTCAGGCACCGAAGCGCGTGCTGGACATTGCAGCCGGGCATGGGCTGTTCGGAATCGCGATCGCCGAAGCGATCCCCGGCGCGGAAATCGTGGCGACCGACTGGCAACCGGTTCTCGAGGTCGCGACGGAGAACGCCGCAGCGGCCGGTGTGAGTTCGCGTTACCGCACGGTCGCCGGCAGTGCGTTCGAAGTCGATTGGGGTACGAATTTCGATCTGGCACTGGTCACGAACTTCCTGCACCACTTCGATCCGCCAACCTGCGTGGAATTACTCTCGAAAGTCCGCAGGAGCCTCAGTCCCGCAGGGCGAGCGCTCGCGGCGGAATTTGTTCCCGACGAGGATCGCGTGTCGCCGCCGTTCGCCGCCGCGTTTTCCTTTATGATGCTTGCGTCCACGCCGCAAGGCGACGCGTACACCGCGCGCGAACTCGAGCAAATGGGCCGCGAAGCCGGCTTTTCCAACGTGACGGTGACGCCGCTGCCACCTTCGCCGCAAGCCCTCGTTGCATTCGAGTAGCGCACACCCCTCGCGCTCCAGGCACCGCATTTCGTAATGGAGACGGCGTTCAGACGATGTCGATCGCGACGTCGACGTTGTAGGTTGCGCTGCCGGCCGACCTGACGGTCGACGCCGAGGTGGATCTCGGCACGGGCGCGGGCGGCTATCTTTCGCCGTCGCGGACGCCCGACGACGTACGCGTCATGCTGGTGTACAAAACCTTGTCGATCTTGCTCATCCTGCGGGTCGATGCCGCTCGCAGCCTCGTCGATACCGGGGAATTCTCACTTGCAGTGATCGCCGGAGAGACCGGATTTGGCGATACCGAAAGAATGCGCAGAGCATTCGTCAGGACGCTCGGCCAACCCCCTCATTGCTTCACGGGATTTTCAGGAAGGGTTCCGCACCTTGTCCACGGCTCAGTCCCTGCACATGGTCGCGGCGCGATTGGTAGCGAACGTGTACTCGGCGATCCGTCAGCGTTAGGTTGGTAAGAGAGCCTGTTCTTGACGCGACAAGGCGGACCGCAAGGCCTCATTGGCGGTGCTGCCGCCTGGCTCCGCGGCATGCAGCGCCTGCTATTTCCACTTCGATCCGAGCATCTCCAACCCGGCTTTCTGCAGGTCTTCCGGTAGCATCACAACGCGAAACTCGCAGTCGGCGTTGAACGTGAGAAACCACGGCTCAGCAAATGCGGGAATCTGCGATGGCTCATCAAGGTTGATGACGAGGATGGCTCCGCGTCGTCCGCTTTGCTCCGTAAAATAAGCTGCTTCCGGTTTCATCGCTTCAAGTATCTTTGCCATCACTTCCCCGATGGTGCCATCGCGCACAAAAGCATTGAATGGCTCGTGGAGAATCCGTATGTTGAGAAGCATGCGCATGGTCATTCTCCTTGCCTAAGGCCCTGAAAGTACTCTTCAAGCATAAGAAATCTCCGACGTTGCTTTCGTGGGCTCGGCAACATTCCCGCGTATGGGTGCGGAACGGTACTGAGCATCGGAAACCAGTGAATTGACGCGGAGCGGCCAACGTCCGATCTCTGGTGGCGGATTCAACGCTCGAGTGTCCGCACGAACTTGCGGGCGAGGGGCCGAAACTGGCCGAAACCCGCCCGATGCTCAACGCGAGCATCTCGGCCTTCCCCGTGGCCTCCTGCGGCGGTTCGCCTTGGCGTATGAAAGCGACGCGGAACTGCGGATAAGTGAATCCTTTCGGCCACAGGGCCGTGATGGCAACAGGAATGATGCCGGACACTCATTCTTCGGTGCATCTCGGCGTTTTGAGTAGACAATCTTGTGATTGACCGCCGTAAAGACGGTGATGCCACCACCCAGCATCCACATCACCGCTAACGTCAGCGAGAAAAATGACAGCAGCTTGAGGACAGTCATGCTAGCGCCCCCTTGACCCTTGACCAACCGAATCAAACGGAATTGAATGGGCGACACAGGGCCAACTGAGGGGCGCTCGCTAGCGACGCTATGCAGTTTCTTCGGTGCCTCCTCCCGATATCATCAGCCTGATAAGCGACGACTCTCCGGTTGCAGGAGGATCTTCCTGATGACGTAATGAACCGGCACGCCGCTCGGCGGAAGGCACATGATGACTTGTCCGCAACGCGCACCCAACAGTGCGATGCCCGTCGGCGAGAGAACGGACAGTCGCCCACGCTGATAGTCGGCCTCGCGCGGGTAAACCAGCGTCCATTCATGCGTCTCAGTGCCATCGGTGGTCGTACATTCGACCGTTGTATTCATCGTGACGACGTCCGGTGGTATCTCGGCGGAATCGACAAACAAGGCTGTCGCTTCCATGGCGTCCAGGAGGGCGCGCTGCGTCGGTGACACCCTCGGCAGGTGCGCACATTCCCGGAGTCGTTCCATGTCGGATTCGGACACGACCGGCTGGCCTTCCATGCGGCCGGTTATGGCCGTGATCGAAATGTTTTTGGCAGACAACATGTGTGCCTCCGGCTGGAAAACAGGTTACAGATATCCGCGCAATCGCGGTCATTCCATACGTCGAGCCACGAACCGTCCAAGAAAATGAGCCGATCGATGGTTCCCAAATGTTGTATATCGAGCAACGCGCTCCGGTTGACGAACGCACCGGGTCGATCGTCAGGAAAGACGACCTGCATCAGGGGAGCGAAGCGCCGGGTTATCTCGGTGAAGCTCGCCTCACTAGACGGTTCCGTCACGTCAAGCCAGTAGACAAGCGCCGCCGTTGGACTTCCTGCCTTCCGAGCAATAAAACGGAGTGTTTTTTCGCCTGACGATTCATTCATGATCCCCTGCCCGGTTAGTACGTTCCTCTTTCAAAAGCAGTTCGGCGCTGCTTGCCGGGCTTGCCGATACGACGCGCTGTGGGGCGACTTTCGTAAGCCGGTGGTCGACCCATATCCGTCCCCATCGGATCGCGTACTGCAAGGCCTGCGCTGGGTCGTAGAAATAATCCAGCGCGTGGAAGCAGCGCTGTGTCGGGCAGCCCGGCCCGTCGATCACAAGATGGGCCGCGTGCAACGCACTCTCCACGGGTTCTGCTCGGGCCGTCAAACGGTAGCCCTGATGTTCAGCCTGATAGCTCACAGAGCCGATGCGCCTGCTTTGCGAAACGTTCCACTGCGAGGCCAAATTCTGGCCACTGATTGTGACGGAGCGTTCCTGCCTGACCGTCGGCGTCTCATTCAGACGTTTTGTTTGCGTTCTCATGGCTTCTCGATCCTTCGAAGACGATCCGATTCCGCCGCTGTTCGGTCGCGCGGCTAAAGACCTGCGCACAGGCAGCGCAACGGATCTCGAGTTTGTTCGGCACGCGGGCGGACGCCCATCCACGCAAGTCGTGATGGAGTAGCCGACTATCGCCTCATGCGCCCAGCGTTTGCCGCTCCGCAAGTGGCGCTCGACTTTCTCACGCACGGTCGCTGGCGAAAGGTTGGTCTCAAGTAGTTCCGCGGCGCGCGCCACCCTCACGAGTAACCGGCAGCAGGCCGCTGCCGGTTTCAACTACGCTCTCATCCGTCAATTTGCTGAATGCCGGCCAGTCGCCACGCCTGGTTGCCACGTGCGTCGCTGACCATGTTCCAGACTTCCTGGAACGGCTGGGCAGTCGGCGCATCGTCTTCCCGCAGTTGACCGTAAAAGCGAACGCTAACCAGCGTTTCATCCGCATTGCGTTCTGTGCCAAGCACTTCCGCGTCAAGTTGCGTGACTTCCGTATGACTCACCTGGCGACCCCGAGCTTCGAGATCCCGCTTGATTTGCGCGAACATCTCCGGCGTCGTCAATTCGAACAGGTCACCCTGCTCGTTCCGGTCCCATGCGCCTTGAAGGCGCATGAACAAGGTCTTTGCCGATACAAGAAACGCCGCCTGAT
>NZ_VZQN01000090.1:0-10015 GCF_014397645.1 Paraburkholderia sp. 31.1 | reverse complement strand
GCACTTTCCGCTTCCGCAAAGCTGATCTGCCGCTTCATCGTCGATCGTCCGTCCCGTGAATTTCTTCTACAACGCCCTCGACCACATCTGCGATGACGGTCGCACCAAATAAATC
Organism: Paraburkholderia sp. 31.1; assembly: GCF_014397645.1. Classification (NCBI taxonomy): domain Bacteria; kingdom Pseudomonadati; phylum Pseudomonadota; class Betaproteobacteria; order Burkholderiales; family Burkholderiaceae; genus Paraburkholderia; species Paraburkholderia sp. 31.1. Next base: position 9,900 of record NZ_VZQN01000090.1, on the reverse strand, counting down.
AGTGTTTCCCTAACTGTATCAAAGGCGCGGCGCAAGTTACGTCGCGTCCCCCGAGCTGGTTATGAAAACGCCGGATGCAACGTCGCGCGCGGGCGGCGTCGTTGCGGTGGTGGTCCTGTCCGCAGCTTTGTCCGGTTGCTACTACTACGTGCCCTACGGCTACGTTCCGTACGGCGAAGTGCCGGCGGCAGCGCCGCAGCAGCAATATCCTTTCTCGATGACCGACGCAGCCGCGACCGGTGCGGCCGCGTCAGATGTAACTGCATCGACGAACACCTATATCGCACCAGCCGCGCCCGTCTTCGTCGTGCCTGCGTATTACCCCGTCGCGTATCCGTACTACGGCTGGCCCGCGTGGTGGGGACCATCGGTGTCACTGAGCTTCGGCTATTGGAGAGGATGCTGTTACGGAGGGGGCCGGCACGGCTACTGGGGCCACCACGGCTATTGGGGCCATGGATACCGGGGCGGTTGGGGCGGTCATGGCGGCTGGGGTGGGCACGGATACCTAGGGCGTGGTATGGGCGGCGGCCATTACTGGGGCGGTGGCGGCGGCCACGGGCATTCGCATTGAACGCTAACAGAGATGCGCTCGTGTACAACAGTTCCCCGACAGTTGAGGCCGTGAATGAACTGGACGCAACTCGCCAACGCGCGGCAGCGTCGGACCGTGCAGTGACCAGTTTCAGCCTCCACTCCACGTCGACGAGTCTTTCAACACCTCCACTATCAATTCAACTGACGTATGAAGATAAGCAGAACTATCTGCCAGTGGAAGAGCGCGGACGTGGAAATTTGACTCCAAGGCCTTTCTGACTGGCTGTTATTGCCCGCGCGACAGAGTGAGGCTAGGCGGGGGCACTCCGGCGCGTTGAAGCGAAGACCCGGGGCTTTGGGGCTCCGCTGCTTCCATTAGTCCCTAGTTACATTGTCGACCTCCTCCTTCGCGTCGTAGGGCGTATTTAAATGCCTGCTGAACGGGTCCGTGGTTATACTACGTATTAATCAGTAAAAGTAACTGGCAACGCCATTTAATAATATTTAATTACATAAGAAGCATTCTTGGCAGCGCCGCGAACTTCACGTAATAAGAATATTGAATGAATGTGCTCGTCTTCGACGATAATGAGTTCGTCGCGGACAGTCTGGCTTTCCTGCTGGACTGCATTGGTCACCGCGCCGTTATGGCGCACGACGGGAGACTGCGCTGGAACTGCTCCATGCCGGCGCTTTCGAACTCGTTTTCCTGGACGAAAACCTCCCTGACATCAACGGCAGTGCCGTCGCGCTGTCGCTGCTGGACAGGCCAGTCTTCCCCCGGCCCTTTGTTGCCTCCATGACGGGTGACAGCGATAGCAACGAAGAGTTTGCCCGGCTCTCCGATGTGTGTCTGCAAAAGCCCTTCTGCCTCGAAGCACTCATGCAAGTCATCGAAGATGCTCGCTGCAGCAGCGATGCGAGCGCTCTCCTGGCCGCCTAGACTCAAGCCAAGCTGAAGTGTCGACGGCGGCTCTCAGTACGAGTGCCGCTTACGTCGGCGTAGCTCTGCGCCGTGTGTCCCTTTTGGTCGATTGTCTTCGGGTCTTGTTGGCGTCACGTTGCAAGCAGGTTCCGGACAGGACGCTTTTATGCCGGTGCATTTGTTGGCGGAGCTTTCGCTTCCGACCGCGTGAGTCGCCGCTACAGACTTTGAGAAAAAGTTAAAAACATCATTCGCTAGATATGTCTTTACATATTATTCAATCGAAGACTTCTTCTGACATATAAAGCCATAAGTTGCATGGGACTCTTTTAGACAGTATGACTCCCGTGAGCAGGTATCAGAACAGAAAAGAGGTGCTCAGCGATAAAAGCGACACCGGATGATGCGACCAGCGAAACGTTAGGGCACCGACCAAGTTGAATTCGACTACCCGTGGCTATCTATCCAGGCCAGCGCCCTGGCAAGTCCGACTTGCCGTGCTTCATTTATCCGAGACTCCAACAGTGGCGTTGTAGTCTGCTGTATGACATGGACAATCCGGGTAAGGCGCCGGTATGGACAACTCGATATTGCAACAGGAACCCGTCGCGGTCGCGTCGAGATACGTCTCAGCCGCAACACCAGAGTTCGTTCCGCCCAAGGCTGAACAAGCCGGCGCCGGCGTCTCGGGCGGCGGCCTGTCTCGGGACAAACTGCACGCATGCCCGCGCTGTTCATTCGGCGCACAGGTCGCTACACGGCCCGGCATACCGAACATCCAGACATGAGCCGTCCTTGAAAACGAGTCGCTTCACCGTTCCGAAGTCTTAACCCTCTGCACGGCATCGCGTTTCACGAAGACGCCTGGGCGCTCGTCGGGCAGAACCAGTTGCATCAGCGAGCCGAATTTTCGCATGGCATCGAAAAAGCTCAACTCGCGCGATGGCTCGGCCCGTCCTAACCAATAGACGATGGCGGCGCCGGGATTCTGGGCATCGCGTGCGAGGAACCTCAACCTCTGTTCGGTGTTGACGTAGGACGACGGTTCGATATCCGGCACATCACGCATTCGATTCTCCATTGTTTGGCCCGTGCTTGTTACGACGCTGCCGCGTGACATAGACCTCAGGCATTCATGTCGACCCAGATTCGTCCCCAGTGGGTCGCATACTTCAACGCCTGCTCGTCGTCGAAGAAGTAGTCCAGGGCGGCGAATGTTTCCGGCGCACGGCCGGGCTTCTCAATAACAAGGTCTGCGGCATGCAGACCACCGTGTGCGGGACACGCGATAGCGATAAGTTGGTAGCCTCGATGTAACGTGGAAACGGCCGCCGTCATTGAGATATCTCCATTACATCTCCTTCATCGGCGCGAAAGGGTCGGTGACGCTTCACCACAATCGCGCGACGTCACCGCAGTTCGTTATCCGAACGGAACGCAACCATATTGAGATTTGACGCCGAAGGGGCATTCTGCGCGAAAGGCGCGACAGTTAAAACCAGTGTTAGCTCTACATATTTCGCGGCGGCACATTCATATTGGTGTCATCGACACATCTGCCAAATGATTGGTGTCGTCGGATGCGATGCTGCTGAGAGCATGAGAAGTCTCAGCGCCGAACCTGAGCCGCATGCAGTCGTTCACGTGACTGCGGGCGACATATCTGCCAGGCAGTCTGCGGTCCTTGGCCACCGCTTCCTTCGCGACTTCAGGCAAACGGCTCGATTCCGTCACGACTGTAGTACGTCCGCATCTCCGCCGTTAGCCCCGAGCCCGTTCGTGCCGGGGACCTCCGCGTTGGGGCATGCCAGCCGACACCTCCAGGCCATCTGAAAACCGGCTACGGCCAACACTTCGAACAAATTGGCCGCCATCGGGACATTGCGCGGTCCGAAGGGAATGAGCGTCTCGATAAATCCCTTAGCCGTTTAGCCAGGAACGAACTCAGAGTTGCGTCAAAACTATCTGGGTCGATGGGTTTGCGCAGAAAGGCGTTCCAGATTTTCACCTTTCCTTCCGGAGGAGCCCGGGCGGAAACCATCACCACTGGAATCTGGGCAAGCGCCGGATAGAGCTTGAGACGTTCGCACAGTTCGACCCCGTTCATCCCGGGCATCTCCCAGTCGGTAACAATCAGTTCCGGAACGTGGCGGGCAGCCTTTCGCAGCGCCACGTCCCCATCTTCTGCGAAGAGTACGTGATGGCCATGCTCTTCCAGAAGAAGCTGAAGTACCCATAGGTTATCCGGCTCATCGTCGACTAGCAGGACTGTTGACATGGCGAGATGCGACACAGGACGTTTACGGAGGGCTCGCAACGACCGTGCCGGATTCTTCCAGCCGCCCCGCCGGGCAAAGGCTTGAAAGTGGTGTTAATGGCACAGTGTGCACATACATAATTGTTAAATCGCAACGAAAGGGTACGCTTAAGTAACTTCCCGCGAGAAGCTTATGGACGCGGCCACTTTCCTGGACCCCAACGGATTGGTCGCGGCGTGGCGTCGTCTGACCAGAGGGTTTCGACCGCGATGACCCCGTGCCGTTCGTGCCCGACCTCTGTGTTTGAGGTGCTTCTCGACAGGGACGGGCCGCAGGACATCGACCGGAGGGTCGGAGCTTATCTGGACGGAGCGCCAGCGAAGTCATTGTCGTGGGTCGGCGCGGACAGGTTGAATTTTTGGGCCGTTGGGCCAGCGGCAGGCTTCGATGTTTGGCATATCGCTACCGCCTGGTTGTATGTATCTCGAAGCGCGCGGTGACCCCGCAGCTGAAAGGCCCCGAGGTCCATCCCGTTGACATCAGCGATGGCGCTGCCCGACAGGGCTGCAGATGGAAAACCCGACATCTTCCGCTGTGTCGAAATGCTCGCCTTTACAGCGTGGGCAATCGCTCAAAGTAGTCAAAGCGGGCAAACGGCGGCGGCACCTCGGTCACTTCAAGCTCGTCGACCAGCGCTGCGGACATGCCCTCGCTTAGCCAGGCGCTCATGGTGGCAAGCTGTTCCGGCGAACCCTGCGGCATCACCTCCACCGAACCGTCCATGCGGTTACGTACCCCAGCCGGTGACGCCTACCGCCCGAGCCTGACGTACGCACGCTTCCCGGTAGCCAATGCCCTGCACCTGACCACGCAGCTGCACCAGCCGGTGCCTCAAGCATCTCATCCTGGTGGTCAGTTTCCACGCGTGTAGTCCTTGCAAAATGTTCGCGCAGCTTCGCCCCTCACTGAAGTGGCCCGGCTGCAATCGCATGCCTGCCTATCGTCTGGAAATACCTGAAGAACGCTCTGTCCCGGAAATGCGGCTCCGGTACCGCAGCCGCGCTGCGCGAATGGATGCGTATTCGCATACAGTCACGTAACCGTCCAGCGGGATAGCGGCGTCCAGTGGCGCGGCGCCATGAGACTCGCCTTCAACGTTTGCCATCGGGCTATCAGGCTCTACGAGCGCCGCATGACATCCGCCAGGTCATCGAGCGATAGTGGCTTGGTGAGATGGCAGTCAAATACCCGTTCGTCGGTCTGGAATCTGCTGGTGGCATCGGTGTAGCCCGTTAAAGCAACCAGCTTCGTCTGGGAGCACTGGGCCCGAAGGCGAAGCAGTTGCGCAAGCTCAAGGCCATCCATGCCGGGCATCGTGATATCAATCAGGGCAACGTCCGGAGTAAATGATTCCACTATCGAGAGCGCGTCGGGTCCGCTCTGTGCCCGCTTCACCTCATGCCCCTCGAGTTCCAGCAACGTAGCCAGCGCCTCCATGGTGTCCGCGTTGTCGTCGACAAGGAGGATACGACTCGACGCCATCGGGCGTGTCGCGGTCACGACAGGCTCGCTCGTGCTCTCGCAGACAATCGGGAGCTGCACGGTGACTTCCGTCCCTTTACCTTCGCCCGCGCTCGCAACGATAACCGTGCCGTTGTGTGCGGCAACCAGATGCTTCACGACCGCCAGTCCGATTCCGAGTCCGCCTTCTGCCTTTCCGCGTGCTGACGCCGACTGGGCAAACATGTCAAAGACGTGCGGCAGCATTGAAGATGAAATGCCCGCACCGTTGTCCGTCACCGTGATGACCGCAGTTCGGGGCGATGAGCCGCGTATCGATGCGATGCTCAGGTCCGGTGCCTTTACCGATAACGTGATGTCGCCGCCGGGAGGCGTGTATTTCACCGCGTTCGTCAGCAGATTCGATATGACCTGGGTGAGTCGGGCCGCGTCCGCATGAACGGTCACCTGATACGGGGGAACAGTGACATGCAGCTGGTGCAGACCATTATTCGCGTCGGCCTTCATCGCCGTCACCGCGTCGGCCACGATATCCTGGAGCAACCCGTACGACGGGCGCACGGACAGTTTGCCATGCCTTATCCGGGACGCGTCGAGCAGGTCGCCGACGAGCCGTTTCAGTATCCGCATCTGTCTGTCAGCGATGCCCAATGCAGCCAACACGGCGGGATTGTCTGTCGCGAGCTTTCGCGCCGCCGTCAGGGCACCGTCGATTGGCGCGAGGGGATTGCGTAATTCATGACTCAGGGTCGCAATGAAGTCGTCCTTGCGTGCTTCAGCCAGGGCCAGCGCATTCCCGGCGGCCTCCGCTTCTGCCGCCCGGGCTTCCGCGTCAGCCTTCGCCCGGGTCATGGTGAGCGCCGCGCAGGTGAAGTTTGCAAGGCTGGTCAGGATTCTGCGGTCCTCCGCATCGAAAAGGTGTACCCCGTCGTGGGACATGACCCACAGGGTGCCCCACGGCTCGGGTTCGCCCGGAATGGGTACAACCAGCTCTTCGATAATCTCCGGAGAGACGTGTTCCAGGCAGGCGAAGTGGCGCCGGGGAAACGAAAACAGTTGTCCCGAAGCCAGTTCGAGCGTCACGGCGCTCGGGCTGTCTGCAGTCGGGATGGTGGTGCCCACAGCGGCCACGCATGCACCCGAAACCGCGACCCAGCGGAACACGAGGGCGCCGGCAGCGCCGGTTTCCAGCAGGCCGATGCCCGCGCTGCCCGCTTCGCACAGACTCAGTGCCATATCCGAGAGCGTCTGCAGCATGGCACCGTCCGGCGACGTCAGTGCCTGCGCCAGACGGTGCATCGCGCTGCTTTCTGCCGCATAGTCGGGTGGGCGATGCGCACGCGTGTCGAGCGTTGGTGTGACGAGACTACCCTCACGCCGTGCGCGGTCCGCTGCCGATGATGCAGACAGTCCGGCCATAGGGTCTCCAGGTTGTAATGGGTATGTGGCTACATGGAAGAAATTACCATGCTGGTTGAATTGTAGGCGCTGCATCACAAAACCCGGCCGGTAAGCCGTGACCGACTGGAGATGCCGCGCGTTGACGGAGTCGAACTCTGTCAACGGTTGAAGGGCGACACCGCGACGGCCGACATTCCGGTGGTCATGTGTCGGCCGCGCTGCCGCCTGAACCTGAAGAGCCGCTATGGGACGTATTGCTGCTAAAGCCCGCCCCGATAGGTCGGTTGATAAAGGCGATTCATAGTCTGCTCGACGGAGCGCACCCGGAAGTACCGGGACGGATGTCCGAACAGTGAACATGCGATATCCCGCTACGGAGCGTGGAGCGGTTGCTTCTGTCCTGAGCGTCAGGGGCGAACTGCGGAGACGGTGCGGTACCCGGTGATGACTGCATCCTGGGCGTCGGCAAAGACACGTTCAGAGTCACCTTCGAAGTTTCGGGCTCGCTCCGCTTCACGGTAGCTGCATCATCACGGGTGGCACCGCGAGCAGAATCATTCGTGGGCGGTTGCGCCAGCACGTGTCGTGCCTTTCAGTGTGCAATCGAACATGGCTTCCCCTTGGAAATTGGCCCGCATCCTGGCGGGACTCTGGCAGCGCGCGTTGCCACTTCAAGCGACGCGTGACACGCAGGACGGCCTATGATGAAAACATTGAGGTGCGGAAAACGTGCCTCCTAACCCAGAGGAGCGAGAATCATGGCCAAGCAAGATACCGAATCCAGCGTCTACAGCGTCACGGAAATTATCGGCACCAGCCCAACCTCCTGGGAGGATGCGGCGAAAAATGCTGTGGAAATTGCAGCGAACTCGCTGCGTGATTTGCGAGTCGCCGAAGTCTGTAAGCTCGACATGAGGGTCGATAGCGGCAAGGTCGTTGAATACCGAGCGCGAGTATCTTTGTCGTTCAAGTACGAAGCATGAAACGGCGACCCCGCACCACGGCAGAGAAGAGGCTTGCGATACTGCAAGTTTGCGGCATCGAGCTTGTACGCCAGTTGCGGACGGCGCAACTCCCAGAATGCTCACGCTAGCGTGCAGTTCAGCCGGGCGGTATGACTGCGTCGCAGCGGGCTTCGGTCCGTCCTGCGCCCCTTGTCGCTGCGAGCTGGCGGGACGCGCTCGCCTTCAACGCACGTAAATTCGACCACGTTCGTCGCATCGCAGATAGCGCAGTCCATCCGGGCCCGGCTACTGTCGCGCCACGGTCAAACCGCCGCTGGCCGATGCGGCAGGAGTATTCACATTGGCCGCCTGCAGCGCTACAGCCACTCGCACGTGGCGCTGCAGGGGCTCATGTCCAGCTCACCGAGGTCCATCGATTGCCGTGTCGGGACGAACCGCGAGACTAGCCTCCGCGACTGCTTATGCGGCGCCAATCGCGCAACTCAGGGACCCGGTTGTTACGCCTTCGCGCTGACGGTCTTGCCCGCTTTGTCGATGACTTCGACAGCCTGCTTGGCCGCCGACTTTGCATTCTCGTAGGTCGCATTTCCGGCGTCACGCGCAGCGCCGAAGCCCGTCTTCCAGAGCGATACAAATGCTTCACTGCCCGCCGGCGCGTTCCTGAAGAGGTTCTCGAAGAACGCCTGGGATTGCCGAACGTACTCATCAATCTGCTTCTCGGTGGTCGCGAGGATTTCGCTGCTCGCCTCGGACATGATTTCGTTCACATGCCGCCAGTAGGCCTGAAGCTTCTCGTTCGCTGCCTGTGCCTGACGCGATTGCAAGGTGAAGAACGCCTCGGGTGACTTAACTGAAACGGCCTCCGTCGCAACCGCCTGGTTCTCGGCCAAACTGGCCCTGGTGGCTTCGACATTCAGTTGGACCAGCTTTTCATAGCCTTTGAAACCGCTTTCGAAAAGACTGTAAAGCGCTGTTGTACGTGCTTTCTGTGCTGCAACAAACTGTTCCGGGGCCACGGTACTCATGCTAGTCACTCCATTCAGGAAAAAGGCAAAAGGGTGTCGACCATTGTTAGCAGTCCGAACACGAGCGTGGCAGGGGCATCTGCGCTGACCTTGCAGGGCCCCGACACTCCACCGTGCCAGGTGAAAGCGGCTACCCGGACTTTCCGCTGACTTGTACTGCAACGCACTATTTATTCATGCAGTGCCACAAATTAGCCCTGGCGGTGGACGTCTGTCAACCCGGAAGCCCCTTTGCACTGGCAGCCCAGGGTGGTTCTAAACGCCTGTCGTCAGTACAAGCCACGCTTTGCGCTCAGTAGGTACTTTCCCGGAAGACAGCCGCCAATGACGGCGCCAATGGGCCGGCCAGCGGTGCGGGTTGACGAAAATGAAGCCGCCCATCCGGCAACAGCGGGCTACAACTTCGGAAAAGCCCGGTGTTCCATGTACCGCAATGCGCAAAAAAAGCCGCAGACATCGCTGCGGCCGGAACACACACGCAACGCATTGGGGGCGCTGACGTGGCAATAATCGTATATAGGCGCGGGCCAAAGATGCAATCGGGTATATCGTCTGGATATTGGCCGCCAGCGCTTTGAGCCCTTGTCGTCACGACTTCGCGCATGCTACGCGTAAACCACTGTTGCAAAGGCGCCAGGGAGTCATGGCGGTGACATCTTGCGGTGTCTGTTATCGATGCCGGAAGCGGCAGATGCTGGTGAAAAGCAGATGGCCCGCATGAGCGGGCCATCCGGTTCAAACATTCGACGACCCGCGCCTACAGCGGCTGAATGTTCGATGCCTGCTTGCCCTTCGGGCCTTGTTCCACTTCGAAGCTCACCTTCTGGCTCTCTTGCAGCGATTTGAAGCCGCTTCCCTGGACTTCAGAGAAATGTGCGAACAGGTCTTCTCCGCCATCATCTGGCGTAATGAATCCAAAGCCCTTCGCGTCGTTGAACCACTTGACCGTCGCTGGGGTGGAGTTGCCACCGGGACACGTCATCTAACGTGAGTAAGTTGACTTTCGGGAAAAAGCTCCTACTTTGGGGTTCGATGGCGTAACAGGGACCATTGATGGCGTTCATCATCGCCCAAGCCGCGTCATAAGCGAGCGGGGCGAACTGCACAATACCAATTCCAAATCGCGCCTTCATCGTCGCGTCTAGGGAAACACTGATTTATTTGGTGCGACCGTCATCGCAGATGTGGTCGAGGGCGTTGTAGAAGAAATTCACGGGACGGACGATCGACGATGAAGCGGCAGATCAGCTTTGCGGAAGCGGAAAGTG
>NZ_VZQN01000089.1:0-10566 GCF_014397645.1 Paraburkholderia sp. 31.1 | reverse complement strand
GGAGTTGTAGACGGGTGATGTTGCACGGTCTTGCCGGTTAAGGCGGACCGTGCTTCTTTTTACGTTGCCGGTTTCGGTAGGGGGCGGGCGGTAATCAGCGAGTCGCGTGCCGGGCTCGCGAAGCTGGCAGTTCTTCGAGCCCAACAAACGTCAAACTTCAAGTGGATCAAGTCAGGATAGTGGCACTCAACTGGCTATCGAAAGCATCAATCATGTTCTGCGCCGCCCCGACACCCTCCTTCGATATCGCGACTTCCATTTGAGCGCACTGCTCTGCAAGCGTGCGGTATCCAAACACATTTAGCGCGCCCCGCAACGAATGCAACTCGGCGAGTATCCGGGCCGCGTCGCCGGCATCGTACGCGGCATGGATCGCCGCCAGCGCCTCTTCGCACGATTTCAGGAATGTAGCCCGCACGTGGGCTGGCATTGCACGGCCGCCCAGCATCCCATCGCGTTTCCTTTCCTGTTCCTGTTCCTCCGCCTGCACCGCCACACCCGGCACGCCGGTCACCTCCGACAGCGTTGCCGACAGCTCGTCCAGCTGCAGCGGCTTGGCCACGACCCGCATTACCCCGGCCGCCTCGCAACGCGCTCGCTCCTCCTGCGTCACGCTCGCCGTCGCCACCACGATCGGCATTTCTGGCCAGCGTGCCTGTGCCTCTCGCACGAGCCCATAACCGTCCAGCACCGGCATCGCCAGATCGGTCACCAGCACATCGAAGCGCTCCCGTGAGAGACGTTCCAGCGCCTGCAGCCCATCTTCCGCCACCTGCGGCTCACACCCGAGCATCTTCAACTGCTCGCTGAACAGTTCCCGGTTCACCGCGTTGTCTTCCGCCACCAGCACCTTCAGCCGGCGCGACAATACCCGCTGTGTCTCTTTGCCCGCCTCCAGCGGCATGCCCTGCAAGGTATGGCGTAGCGCCGCCGCCAGCCCTTTCAGACCATAGCTTGAGACCTTCACCGCCCGTCCCGTCGCTACGGGATACGCCGGTCCTTCCGCGCTGCAGTCAATCATCCAGGACGACGCTTCCAGCAGACGACGGACGTCGTCCGCATGCCAGGTGTCGTGCTCGCCGCAGACAATCAGGGTATCCGCCTCCTCCAGCGTCTCCAGATCGAGTTGCGCAGGATGACGATACGCCTGTACCTTCAGACCCCAGGCCTCCAGTGCCGGCACCGCATACGCGTGCCAGGTGTCCGCCGCCGCGACGAACAGCACCTGCTCGCCCTCGAAGTGCGGCATATCCAGCCCAGGCTCGCCGTGACAGTCGCCCAGCGGCACCCGCACCGTAAAGAGGCTGCCCTCGCCGGGCACGCTGTGCACTGCGATCGTCCCTCCCATCGCATCCGTCAGCCGCGCGCATAATGCCAGCCCCAGACCGGTGCCACCGAAGCGACGGTTGATCGTCGTATCCGCCTGGCTGAACGCGCGGAACAGCATCGCCTGCTGCTCCGGCGATATCCCGATCCCGCTGTCTTCAACTTCGATCACAAGCTCTGGCTGATTATCACCGCCCGCTTCCGCCGACAGTCTCAATGTCACCTCTCCGTGCCCGGAAAACTTGATGGCGTTCGACAGCAAATTGTTCATCACCTGGCCAAGCCTCGTCGGATCGCCCTGCATCGGTTGAGTGGTCGATGTGCCAAATTCGCCCGACAACCTCACGCCCTTCGCCCGCGCCACCGGCCCGAACATCGTCAGAGCCCGCGAGGCCACCTCCTGCGCGTCGAACACGATCCGCTCGAGCGTCATCTCACCGGCCTCGATCTTCGAGAAATCCAGCACGTCGCTCACGATTGCAAGCAGTCCGTCCGATGAACCCCGGATCGTTTTCAGCCGGTCACGCTGCAGCGCATCGAGCTGCGAGTGCGACAGCAGCTCGAGATTCCCCAGGATCGCGTTGAGCGGTGTGCGGATCTCATGGCTCATCGCCGCCAGGAAAGCGGATTTCGCGGCATTGGCCGAGTCCGCCGCCTGCTTTGCTTCCCGCAGTTGCCGATTGAGGCGCTTTTCCACCGTCACGTCCGTGAACGCCGTCACCAGCACGTCCTCGCCCTGGTAGCGCGCCGGCACGACACTCACCGAGAGATCCATTGTCCCACCCTCGCGTGTCGGCAGCGACCACGCCTCGTGCGCCATGCTGTTTGTACCGGTTACACCGCTTACATCTGCGCGTTGCCGGTGACGGTGAACCAGTTCTGCCGAAAGTGTCCGTGCCGCCGGCAGGACCACCCGCGCCGCGGCCTCGATCATCGTCGGACTGCGCAACAACGGCTTACCGCTCTCCACGGCAATCAGCCCCAGCCCTACCGGTGCCGTCTCGATCAGCGCGCGGCTCAGGTGCTCGCTCTCGAACACGCGTCGAGAGCGCTCAAGAACAGGCAAAAACACGCGCCGGTTGAACAGTAGAATCAGCGACCACACCACGAGGAGGATCACTCCAGTCGTCGCGGCCGACGTTCCAATCTGACCAGTCAGTGCCCGGGCAATCGAGCGCCACGACTGCGCAAACACGAGCGTTGCGCCAGTCTCGCCGATTGGCCAGCCAAACAGCATGTGGCCGTCACGAAAGATCCTGCCTGTCGGCTCGACAATTCCTGCGACACCTAAAGCACGCGCGGTATCCGACGCCTTCGGGTCGACCGGTTGACGCGAAAATGAAGTGATAACCTGTCCATTGCGCGCGAAGAGCATAAGAGAGCCGTCAAGCCCACTCTCCCCTAGAGCGGCAGTGATAATGGTGACCGGCAACTCGTAAACAGCGACGGCGAACGGCTTGCGCTCCTTGTCAAACAGGGTCGCTGCAACTCGAACTGATCGCCTGCCGCTTAATGGACTATCGTAGGGAGGGAGCCACCGAAATGCACGCCCCCCGGTGCGGGGATCGAGCAAGGGCACGTCTCGCGGAACAAGGAGATTGCCGCCAGGTCCCGCGAGTGCAGAAAAAAAAGCAGCACGATCGGCAAGCAACGTCGCCATCCGGGCATCGCCAGGCGATGGTACCAGGATGAGCAGTGGACGGTCAGGCCTGTACACCCAGAATGTCAACAGGCCTCCGTTTCGTTCGGAAGCTGCCGTCGCCGCCTGACTTATCTGTTTAGCAAGCCGAATGTACCGGGTTGCCAACAAATCGGGAGGCGTTGCAGACGAGGCACCCACCACGAGCACCGGCAGATGATCTGGGGCCTGCTGAAGACGAAGCATCTGGCCATTGCCTGTGAACTGTTCGATAAGGCGTGGCTCGGCCTGTTCGCCGGCCCTCCAGGCGACCTCGATGAGCCGTACGCCGTTTTGCATAAGCACGACGTTGCGCGAGTTAAGGTCGGTGAGCCGGTTCACGCCGGACATCAGTTCTTGATGCTCGAGCGCGACATAGGTACGTACAGTGGCCACCGTGTTCAGGACGAACGCAACCAGCACCACCGCCGTTACCACTGCCCCGCCGCCGAACATCAACAAATGCTGATAGCGGCGAAAGCGGTCCAATACATTGCGTTGTGCGTATGGAGTCATAGGTGCCAGCGGAGTTGACGCTTTCGCCGGGTGCCCCCTCGAAGGAAGGTTCACGTGGCAGGTAACAACCTGATTATCCACCGCGCGGCGCAACAGCGAAACGCTTCTTTACACGCGTGCTGACGGCCTGTCCCGAAGCACCGAAGAAAATCGTTACCGAGTTGTTACGCATTTACCTGAGCGCGAAAGCAGAACTCGCCGCGCTGGCGAGCGTGAAGCACATCAACTGCTGCGCTGTTCGCTTTATCGCCAATAGTTCGCCGCGCAATGCGTGGCGTTTTTCATGGGCGTCGCCCAAGTTCCGTCCGTTAAGCTTTGAATGGTGGCATCGCCTGCCAATCTTCTGCCGCGTGAACGCTAATGTGACAACGCCGTTCTTTGCCCCGGTCGGGACTGCGATTGCCCCACAGCCCTTCCCCAGCAGGGCGCCGACGCCGGGACCGGATTGACGAATTCTGCTACACCTCTCGGCGAGGTCAATCCTTCAGCGTGAGCGACAATACCCTCACCACCAGTTCCTGATAGCTGATACCAACCGCGCGAGCAGCCTTCGGCAACAGCGAGTGATCGGTCATTCCTGGTGATGTGTTCACTTCGAGGAAGTACGGCTTGCCCTCGCCATCCATCATGAAGTCGACACGCCCCCAGTCCCAGCAACCGAGCACGTCAAACGCGCGGCGCGCGAGTTGCTTCAGGCGCATCTCTTCCTGGGATGCCAGTCCGCATGGAATCAGGTACTGCGTCGAATCGTGAACATACTTCGCGTCATAGTCGTAGAACTCGCCCGCTGGCACAATTTGGATGACCGGCAGATCGAGGTCGCCCGCAATGCACGCAGTGTATTCACCGCCGCCTTCGATACTCTTCTCGACCAGCACGATAGCGTCGAACTTTGCTGCTTCCGCAATCGCTGAGGGTAGCGCCTCGGCCGCTTTTACCTTGATCACGGCGACGCTTGAGCCTTCGCTCGCCGCCTTCACAAATAGCGGCAAGCCGAGTTGCGCGAGGATCTCCTGCGCACGCGCATCGTAATCGTCGCCGCGCATCACGGCCTCGAACGGCGGCGTCGGAATACCCAGTTGCTGCCACACAAGTTTCGCGCGGAACTTGTCCAGCCCGAGCGCCGAACCAAGCACGCCGCTGCCCGTATATCGGATCCCATAAAAATCGAGCGCGCCCTGAATCTGTCCATTTTCGCCGTAGCCGCCGTGCAGCACGTTGAACGCGCGCACAAAGCCCTCGTCCTTTAACGCTGACAACGGCCGCGTGGATGGATCGAAGGGGTGTGCGTCGACGCCTGCATCGCGCAGTCTCTGCAACACGAGACAACCAGAATTGAGCGACACGTCACGCTCGGCGGACACTCCACCAAACAACACTGCCACCTTGCCGAATCGCTTCGGATCGATACTGTCCATCGAGCTCCCTATTTATGCGCAAGGCACCTTTATCTTCTCGTCCGCTAATCGAGACTTTGACCAGCGAGGCCGGTATCTGGGGGTGCCCCTAACGCGCGACGAAAGACATAGCCCCCTGCTCAAACCCACGACCATCGTTTCGCGATCATCCCATCGCAAGCAACTTCTGCACGAGCCCGGTTTCGAAGCGTCATACATCCAAATCGGAACGGAAATTGAGGCGGCAACTTTCAACCACAAATCTCACTGTCGAAGCCAGGGACGCAGCGAATAACAAGCAACCAGCCGTGAACAAGTTTAGGAAAAATACCGCCAGGTGTCCATCGACCGTGGATGCTGTTCCGGGCTAACGTAACGACGGAAACAACTACCCAAACGAACGCGCGCGGTCTGTCCGATCGGCTGCCGCAGGCTGACGGCGACAACGACACAACGAGCTTTCGGACCACTACGAATCGGCTGCATGGGTCGCTTGACGGCATCAACGTCAGCCCCCCACGCCCGGCCCGATTTGCTGACCAATGCTCCTCACCATGACAGCGCCAGTCAGTGCTCCCTGGAGGTGGCACCTTTTCGTGGCTTACTTAACCTGCGACAGGTCAAGTTCTGCAAGCGCCATGTGGATTTCCTTCGCTGATTTCCCTTGAGCAAAAAGCGTTGCTGCGCGTTTCGCGTGTCCGGCAAGCAGGTGATGTTGCGGCCCGGGAGCTTTGGCGTAGATGTGATGCGGCTTGAGGCCGGCGGCACGCAGACGGCGGACATAATACAGCTGGCTGTAAAAGGGAACCACACGATCCTCCGGATCAGAAATCACATAGATTTCCGGTCGTGGATCCCGGCGAATGCGCCCGATTTCGTCGACAGGATCGTAATAGCTCCGGGCATCGTAAAGCAGTCGACCGGGGATTTCCCGCTTGTATTCCCAGTACGCCGCGACCTGTTTGGCGGAAACAAAGGCAGAAGAAACCACCGATGCCGCGACGTCTGCGCGTCTGTTCAGGAGCGCAGCGGCGATCTGGCCTCCCGCGGAATGTCCGGTCAGAATGAATGATGCAATGTTGTAACGCTCCTTGAGCATGTCCAGTGCGCGATCCATCAGTTCGATCTCGCGATGCGTGCGGCGCATGTTATGGTCGCCAGAGGAGCCATAGATACCCGGCCGGGCAAGATAGAGCGTGGGACGGCCGGAATCAGCCGACCATTTAGCCATATCTTTCCCAATTTCCATGGGCGAAACAGACAGGTAGGATTGTGTAACGTACCTGACTCCCTTCGTCGTTCTCAGCATGACATCCCCGCTGAAATAAACCAGCACAGTGGGGCTTTCGCTGCCGGACAATCCATGCGCGTAGTATCGAATGCAATCTCCCTTGCCGTTGACTTCGACCCACAGGCTATCGGGCACTCGCGCGCAGTGTTCCGGTGAACTGAATGAACCGTTCAGGGCTTGTGCGGCATCGAATGGCTCGCTTCCCACAGGGACATTGAGCTCCCCAGGCCGTGGAGTCTCAAACGGCCCCAGTGTGGGTCGGTCCGCCAGACTGGGTTCGGTAACGCCCAAAACGCCAAAGACAACGAACAGGAAGCGCCGGAGTCTCCAGCGCAGAAGGTGCGATAAACGCCGACAATGTCGGCCAAACCATTTCATAAATAAGGTTCCGTGAGGTTATGCAGAAAAGACAGAAATGATCAACGATGGCCATGCGCGCGGGCAACGAACTCGCCTGCACCAGACGCAGGCGAGCACCTTGGGTAGTACGGCTGATTTGGCATTCGGGTCCCGTGCTGCGCGCAGACTACCCCGCGCGGCTTACCGCCATCGGGGGTGAGCGCTGGAAGCTTTCGGGTCGTTCAGGCACGCCTGAAGACCTATTGCTCGCAGGGCCAGAGGTCAATACTACTTTTGCGCGCCAGCCCTCAGCCACGCTACGACCTCATGGAGACGCGTACTGTTCGAGCCCTTGAGCAGCACTACGTCCTTGTCGACAAGCTCTTCTTGAAGTGCAAGCTTCAATTCGTCAAGCGAATTCGTGTAGCGCCCACGGCGTGCAGCCGGCAACCGTTCCCAGAAGTCGGTATAGAGTTTGCCCATGACATAGACGCGATCGATCCCGCAACGCTCGACCACTGCAGCCAGGTCGGTATGAAGCAGCGACGCCTGGGGACCGAGCTCCGCCATCTCGCCCAGCACAGCGACTCGTCTGGCGGCATTCTTCATGTCCCGCAAATGTTCCAGAGCGGCCTGCATCGAGCCGGGATTGGCATTGTAGGCATGGTCGACAATGGTCACGTGCCGTCCGTCGAGCGTCAGCTCAAACTCCTCGCCGCGGCCGGACAGGGCAGCAAAGCGTGCGATCCGTTCGAGCGCAGGTTCGAACGGATAGTTGAGCGCCGAGACAGCGGCAAGTACTGCCAAGCTGTTCAACGCCATGTGCAAGCCTGCGGCCCCGATCGGATAGGTGATATCGCGCCCTCTAATACGCGCATCGACCCGCTGCCCCGACGCGTCATGATCCACGAGTTGAAACTCGCTCTCGGCAGTCGTGCCGTAAGTAAAGATTTTCAGATCCCGTTCGATGGCCGCCTGGTAGACGGTATCCCATTCCAGCATGTCACGATTGAGCACCACGACACTTCCCGCAGACATGCCAAGAAAAAGCATGCTTTTGGTCCGGGCAATATCAGTGATTGTGCTGTTTTTCCCGAGGTGAGCAGGCTGGATGTTAGTGAAAATGCCGACGTCCGGGCGGGCAATGGCCGCGCTCTGTCTCATTTTGCCCACGGCAACTTCCAGGACGACATGAGGGGTGTCCCACTTGATTGACGCAAGATTCCAGCTCACACCTTGGGGAAGGTTTGCGTTGAACGCGCTCGCCGCTGTCGGACCGTAAGCATTGAGGGCGTCAGCCAGCATGGCCACGAGCGTGGTCTTGCCAGCGCTTCCGGTCACCGCCAGGACAGTGCCGCTCATCTGGCTGCGTGCATAGGCTCCCATCGCAAGAATTGCCGTGGCCGTATCTGCGACATGCAGGACCGGCAAATCGGCAAGTTGAGCCTGCACATCAGAATGGCTCGAGATAACACCCGCCGGGCGCGGCTGCATCTGTCGAATGACAGGAACAGGGATCCCCCGGCTTACCTCACCGGTTCGGGCAACCACGACGTTTCCAGGCTGCATGGCAGGCGCGTAAATGCAAAGGCCGCTCGCCGTCCACCCCAATGGCGGCTGCTTGAGCCACGTCCCCTGCGTGGCCGCCTCGATCAGGGAGGCGTTCCATTCCCGCGCCAGCGTTGAGGATACTGAATGCCGCTGCGACTCCAGATAGTTCAGATAGGCGACAAAACCCGATAGATAGTGCTCGACATCGTCAATGCGGACCCGGAAGGCATGGTGGCGAATGAAGAAGCTGCCGGTGATCCTGCCCGGATTGGCAAAGTACATGGCAAGTTCCGGCCAGAAATGGCCATCTAACAGGCGCTGCGCCCGCGCATGCAGTGCATGGAAGAACTTATCCAGATCGACCTCGGCAAGCAGGTGCTCCAGGCCGGGCTGCTGCTGCATGCGGCTAATCATCTGCTCGGCAGCCGTCATCAATTCAAGCAGGGTCGGAAACGTCGTCACCCTTTCAGCCACGAAATCAAGATAGGTGGCGAAGTTCTGGATTCCAAATTTGTAATACGCTTCCAGTGGCCTGTGACGGGTCAGTTCGTTCACACAATAACTGAGCCAGTGGTCATGCGCCTTCCAGTGTTTTGCCTCGATGAAATGGCCGAACGCCTTTTCTACTGCTGCGAGCCACCTCGCATCGCCAGTCAGACCATAGAGGCGCATCAGGCCGAAGGCCGCTTCGCCATCGTAATAGATGATCCGGAATGCCTGCTTAACCGACAGATCCGGATAGTTCAGCACATGGCTGAATTTGCCGGTGTCCGCATCCTGCATGAAGAGGATGCCTGTTGCGAGCTGTTCTAGCAGAGTCAGATATTCGTCTGAGCCGGTCAGCTGGCTGTATTTGACCAGCGCCAGAAGGCACACGCCGTTGCCACCCAGTTTGACTTCGCCCTGCCGGTCAACCAGAAACGCCGCGCGGGCACCGGACGGCAATTCCGCCGGCATGATGAGTTCATTGACGAGATAATGCAGCGCTGCGTCGATTGCTGTCTTGAGGTCGTTGTCCTGGGTCACTTCCCAGGCTTCGAGCATCGCATAGATCGAACTTGCATGACGCAGGGTGTTGTAAGTGCCGATTTCGCGATCGAAACAGGGATGCCAGCCATAGTGGAAGCGCCCGCCAGGCTGTACCTGGCCGGCCAGATAACGGCTGCCGGATGCGACGAGCGCCCTGACGTCTGCCGGCCGGAGATGTTCGATGATGCGGCGGCCCGCGTTCAGACCCGTCCCGTGCAGAAGGTGTACCTCCGGCGCTTGCAGGCTTGCGAACGCCCCACGGGTCGAGAACACATTAACGTTTTGCTGATCCTCGAAATTCACGCTGGCAAGCTGGTGCCGAATGGCGGCATACCGTTCGAAGTTTTTTGTGTTCACAACCGCATGCGTCTGTGCCGGGCCGCCATACAGCATGGCATTGCCATTCAGTTCGGTCTCCAGAAAGGCATGCCTGAAATTACTGTCCAGCGACAGGCCGCAACGAAAATAACTGCGCCGGGTCTGTTCGAGGCGGCCCCGCAGTGCCTCCCAGGTCATGCCTTCAACGCTGGTAACCCAGTCCACCCGAAGCCACTGGACGACCAGTCCGGCCGCGCCAGCAGCCTGCGTCACCTGCTCCGTGCCTGCGTCCCAGGCCTCGGCAAATGTCGCCGCCGTTGCGGTCACGACGTCGGCCCGCCGCTGCCCGTCGCTCGATGAAAAGAACAGGGCAAAGGGTGGCCAGGACGCCGCAAGGGGATTGACCTGCGGTTCAACGACGGAGCGCAATCGCGCGAACAATGCGGCGAAGCCTGTGGGGTTGGGATGCGCGTGCTCAGACGGGGTAGATGTCATGTGGTTTTACCCTTGGGTAGAGGCAGCCATTAAAATCTTACCGAACACGATTTCGCCCTTCAGTATATACATTTGTTGTTCGAGATTTTTGCAGGGGCACGCTCCACGCGGATCGAAAGACTCATGCTCTGCACTCCGGCAAATTCTCCAGCCGCCAGGATCTGCATTTCGGCATCGCGAACCCTGAATCAACCGCAACTAATCCGTTGCAGCCCGAAGATCTGACTGCGCCTGACAGTGCCCTTCATTTTGAAGATTCGTGTCTATCGGCGTTGTTCCGGTAGCCGCGAGCGCTCGCTGCCACTGCTCGATGAACTCACGTTTGCTCGATCGGGACGCAAACACGAACTCATTGAGCTTCCCGTTAAAAAATACCTGATCCCTGTCGCGCAACTCTGCATAGGCGAGCAGCACATTGATTGCAGGAATCTCTGTTTGTCTGGTCATCGCGACACTCCCGTTCTCGGAAGGCCCTCACCGTTTGCCCGGGCATGCGGTGAAGGCCGGTAGGTACGCGACCTTCCCGATTCAGGAAGATCGCGCCTCAGGGCTCAACGTCAGGGCTCAGCATCCCCCCATGCCTTTATCGGGCCGGGCCCGACAGACTCAGTTGCACTACCACCCGG
>NZ_VZQN01000088.1:0-10962 GCF_014397645.1 Paraburkholderia sp. 31.1 | reverse complement strand
GCCAAATTGCTCAACGGGCGGCCTCGCCAGACGCTCGGCTGGGACTCCCCCGAGGAAGCAATGGCTAAAGAGTTAGAGAAGGCTGGATTAGCTAAACGTTGCACTTGACTCTTGAGACTGCCATGCGTGCGCACCGGAAATTCTTGAACCCGAGCATGGAGCGGGTACGCTGTTTAATCGCGCGGTGGTCCTGTTCGATGATATTGTTCAAGTACTTCGTCTGCCGGATCTTGATGGGCGTTTCGCGCTCGGCGTTGATGGCTTGCAACGCAGCCATATTGGCGCCGCTTTTGTCGATCGTCACAGTCTCGGGTTCGCCATTCAGGGCCATCGACTTTTCGAATTACCGCCGCGCCGCAGTCTTATCCCGATGGGCCCGTAACAGAAAGTCGATGGTGTTGCCGGCCTTGTTGACGGCGCGATACAGGTATTTCCATTGGCCCTTGACCTTGATGTAGGTCTCGTCGACGCGCCAGCTCTTGCACACGGGGCGTTTGTGGCGGCGAAACGCTTTTTCCAGCACCGGCAGCAGCTTGAGCGCCCAACGGTGCACGGTTGAATGATCCACTGAGATGCCTCGCTTGGCCATCATTTCTTCGAGATTTCGCAGGCTAAGCAGATAGGCCACATACCAGCGAACACAAGTCAGGATGACATCAAGCGGGTAATGCAGGCGTTTGAGCACGCGGGCAACGGTCGGATTCAGAGTCTTCATCAAGCTTTCAGTCGTTCATCTGTTCCGCACATCATAGGCGACCGCCTTATTGCAACAGAACCGGTCCGCCGGACGGAAAAGTAAAGCGCAAAAGCCATTCGCACTGGGCTTCGTGTCGACGCCAAACGTGCAGCGTTGCATACACCCGTTCCATCGTCCGACACCGCTGCTGATCCCACGACGGAAGGCTCGGCCGGATTAGGCGAAGCCGTGCACGAAGCACGTCTGTGGCGCGACGACGGCTGGACCGCGCGCGTCATCAAGAACGAAGACGACGAAGGCTGGGCCGTCGAAATGATCAAGGACGGCGAAGCGGAACCGGCGCTCGTCGGGCCGTGGACGATGGGCCGCAACAAGAAGGATCCGAAACCCCTCGACACGTCGGCGTGCAACACGCTGGTGAAGACCGCCTCAGAAGTCCTGCGCCGCCATGAGCAGCAACTGCGTGCGCAACTCCATAAAGAAGTGCGGGTGGCGAGCGCGGACGGTAACGACGAACTCGACATCACGCTGGACATCGTTGCGGACGACATCGAACCGTACGCGCTGCTGACCGCGCTCGACACCTTCGGCGAGCAGTTGGCGCAAGTGCAGGTCGCGCCCAGCTTCAAGCTCAGCAAGGCGAGCGCCGTGGCCTGGGTCGAAAAGGAATTTCGCCGCCCGGGCTAGAGGCGGGGCAGGCCGGCTGACCAGGCTGATTCAAAAATTACTAACGCCTGTCAATATTCTTTCATATTAACTTCATAGAATCCTCGCGTCATAGCGGCGCGAGCGTGAACCATGTGGTTTGGGGCTGACTGCGTGCCGGCTGTGCATTCACCCACGCTACCCGAACCCTGGATCACGACAACATGGCAGAGCCGTTCGACATTTCCCGCCGCAAGGCCCTGAAACTACTTGCCGGTGCGCCGATGCTGCCGCTAGGCGGCATCGCCACGGCGTCGATGCTGACCGCTTGCGGCGGCGATCTGGCGACTCCGTCGGCCAATTCCACCACGCCTACTACGCCTGCCACCCCGGTCGCGAACTTCACTTCGGCGTCTTTCACCAGCATGCCGGCGCCGTCGCTCGCCAATCCGTCGCTGATGGCAACCACCACGGTCGGCTCAGGCCTGACGGTTTCGTATTCCGACGGCTCCCAAAAGGCTTACAAACTCGCGTACCAGCCGTTCTTCATGACCGGCGATCTGGTCCCGGACGGCAACGGCGGCACCGTGCTGGCAGGCGGGTACTTCGACATCAACAACCAGCCGATCGACGACGATTCGGTGCCCGCGCAACGGCGCCAGTTCTTTTCGGACTCGCCGGACGGTACGTCGCTGCTGAAGATCGATGGCGCGAAGGTCGCCGGCGTAAAGGGCAACACGGTGTTCGCTGTGGTCCAGTTCGAATACACGACGCGCTCGCAGTCCGGCAGTGACATGTATGGCCGCCTCCCGTCGCCGATCGCGGTGCTGACGCTGGATCAGGATCCGGCCACCGGCAAGTTGACGCTCGTCAAGTATCACAACGTCGACACGTCGCCCGCGAATGGACTGTGGATCACCTGCGGCGCGAGCCTGTCGCCGTGGAACACGCATCTGTCGAGCGAGGAATACGAGCCGGATGCGTTCACGGCCAGCTCGAGCAATCTGGCGCAGTACAAGGCGTTCAACGATAACCTGTACGGCAACACGAACATTGCTTTCAACCCGTATCTCTATGGTCATCTGCCGGAAATCACGGTCAAGGCGGATGGCACCGGCTCGGTCAGAAAGCACTATTGCCTCGGGCGCATTTCGCACGAACTGGTGCAGGTGATGCCGGACAACCGCACGGTCCTGATGGGCGACGACGCGACCAACAGCGGCCTCTTCATGTTCGTGGCGGACAACGAGAAGGACCTGTCGGCCGGCACGTTGTATGTGGCGAAAGTGGGCGCGGGCTTCTCGGTCGATCCGGCCGCGGCGGGCGCGGACCTGACGTGGATCAGGCTGGGTCACGCGACGAGCGCGGAAGTCGAGGCCATGGCGAAGTCGAATCGGCCGCAGGACGTCATCGACGTCAAGTGGACCGATCCTGCCGACGCTAACTACCGGAAGATCTTCGCCAGTGGCACCGCGCAGTGGGTCAGGATCATGCCGGGCAAGGAGAAGGTTGCGGCTTTCCTCGAAACCCATCGCTACGCTTACCTGGCGGGCGGCAGCATGGGCTTCACGAAGATGGAAGGGACGACGGTCAACATCAAGGACAAGATCGCGTACTCCGCTTTGCAGAACATCGTCGACTCGATGGTGAAGGGCAACGCGAAGGGCTGGAACGCGGAGAGCAACATTTCCGTCGACGCCGCGATCAACGCCGGCGGCGTGCTTCAGCACAAGCTCGCGGGCGGCCAGAAGGATAACCAGGGTGCCGCGATCAACAGCGAGTGGGTGCCGGTGCACACCAGCGCGCTGCTGGTCGGCAAGGACATCGCCGCCGACGCGCTCGGCAACAAGGCCGACCCGGAGTTGGTCGCCAACCCGGACAACCTGAAATTCTCGGAGAAGCTGCGCACGCTCTTTATCGGCGAGGACAGCGGCTACCACGTGAACAATTACCTGTGGGCGTACAACGTCGACACGAAGCAGCTCACGCGTCTGCTGTCGACACCCGCCGGCGCCGAATCGACCGGTCTGCATGCGGTCGACGAACTCAACGGCTGGACCTACATCATGAGCAACTTCCAGCATGCCGGCGACTGGGGCAGCCAGCATACGCAGGCGCTCAGGGACACGCTCGATCCGCTTGTGCGCGCGAATTACAAGGATCGCTTCGGCGCGTCGGTCGGCTATCTGACAGCAGACCCGACATCGATCAAGCTGGTGTGACGGCAAGGCTCGCAGAGATCCTCGCAAGTCTCATTGTGGGGAAATTGATGGCGCGTTGATCCGATACGAAAAGCACGGTTCGCGAGCGGTTCATCGCCCCCTCTCTGGAGGGGGTTTTTTATTGGAGCCGGGAGGCAAAGTTGTGTGTTCGCAAGACACTCTTCGAACTGTGACATAGACCTGCATTCAGGCAACTGCGTGGTGATAGTCAGCGACTACGGGGCGGGTTGCCAGCCAGATAGCCGGCTTCGACGAGCCACGCGAACAGCGCGTTGATGATCACCATCGCCTGGTACTGGCTACTCGGCCGGAGCGTCCTGTAGAACGGCCGCCAGCGCGGATCATGGCGCGGGTATTTGCGCCCGCCGTCGGCGACCCAGCGCGCGTGCGGCAACGGGTCTTTCAGGAATTGCCGGAAGAGTTGCAGGTCTTCGTGCGTGAGCGACGACAGCGGCTTGCCCAGTTGCACGATCGCCCATAGCAGCAGCCGTTCGGCTTCCTTGCGGTAATTCTCGAAGGTGGTCTTTTTGTCGGCGACCCGCGCGAGCCATGCGCGGACCGCATTCAGGTCGTCGTGGGCGGCGATCTGTGAATGCCCGCGCGCCCGGTTGCTGCCATCGCGGCCGTCGAGGTCGGCGGACAGTTCAAGCGCATCGAGGGGCGTCCTGCCCGACGAAACCCGCCTCTCGGCTGAAATCGACCGCCTGAAAGGCGAATTCCCGAAGACCCGCGAGCTGTACCGCGAAGTCTGCGCGCTCCTGTTCTTCCGCTTCGGGATCACGCCGACCGCGAACCGGCTTTACCAGCTGGTCAAGCGCGGCAGCATGAGCACGCCGACCCAGGTACTCGGTAAATTCTGGGCCGAACTGCGCGAAAAGAGCCGGGTGCGCATCGAACACCCCGACCTGCCCGCCGATCTGGGGCCGGCTGCCGGCGAACTGGTCGCGGCGCTCTGGACCCGCGCAACCGCCTCTGCCGAAGCCGCGCTCGACGCGCTGCGCGACGAGGTCGAGGCGCAACGCGTTGAGGCGCAACGGTCGGTCGTTGCTGCCCGCGACGAACTGGGTCGCGTCGAGACCGCGCTCGAACAGCGCACGGCGGCGCTCCTTGCCGCGCAGGTCGAGGTTCGCGAACTGGAAAAGGCGCAGGCCGAGGGCCACGCGGCGCGGCAGGCGTGCGAGGCCGAGGTGG
The DNA here is from genome assembly GCF_014397645.1 of Paraburkholderia sp. 31.1. NCBI lineage: Bacteria > Pseudomonadati > Pseudomonadota > Betaproteobacteria > Burkholderiales > Burkholderiaceae > Paraburkholderia > Paraburkholderia sp. 31.1. The sequence continues at coordinate 6,207 of NZ_VZQN01000088.1, read as the reverse complement.
TCCGGCTCAAGGCCGAGGCGCTTGTGCGCGACCGTGAACTGGACAAGGTGCGCGAAGGTTTCTCGCGGGATCTCGAGAAGCTGCGCGAGAGCGCGGAACGCGCCGAAGAGCGCCTGCGAGCATCGGAAAAGCGCGCGCTGCTGGAGATCGACCGCGAGCGGGGTGCGGCCGCGAAGCTGCAGAAGGACCTCGATGCCGCGGTGAAGCGGGCCGACAGTCGCGGGGCGGACCATCACCGGGCGGTCGAGGCGCTGCAGGCGCAGCTCGGGGACGTGCGTCACCAGGCGGGCGTGCTGCAGGGACGGCTCGATGCCGTGCTGGGCACGAACGTCACGCTGCAGCAACAGCTGGCGGCACTGCGGCAGGCGGATACACGCGACGCCCGCCCAGCCCGCGCGAAGTCCGCCTCCACCCCGGCGCGCCCGGTGGCGACACGCGCTTCACGCGCGCCCCGTGTCACGCCCGAGCCAGCCAGCAAGACCGTAGTGCACCGCAAGCGGGGAAAGAGGGATGGAAAATAGAACCCGCCGGCGCAAGAGACGGAAGGCCCCGGTCTGTCCGCCGATCGGCGCGCTGTTGCGCTATGGCGAGCGGACCGTGCGCATGATCATCGAGTCGGCGGTGCACGAAGACGGCAGCACCTTCCGCAGCACGGTGAAGTGGGCTAATCTGGCCGCTCTTCACGATCAGCTCTTCTGAGCGGGATGAACATGCAGCAGCCCACCATTCAGCAGCTCGACATTTTCGCCGACAGCCGTGATGTCATGTTGCGTAACGACGTGCTGGAGCCGCTGCAGCGGCGCGATGCGGTGGCGGCGCGAACGGCACTGGAGCTGCTCGCCGGCGAATATCCGGACGATGGCGCGCTCCCAGCGATGAGCGTGCTGGTTCGTGAGCTGGAACGCGGATCGCCCACGCCCTTTTCTGATCACGAGACGCTGGCCAGCGCACGCCGGCATCTCGAGGACGAGGTCGTACTTGCCGCCCGGCGGGTGCTGCCCGCGCAGAATGTTCAGTCGTGGCTCACGCCGTGCTGGCGAGCGCTTGCTCAGCGGGCTGAATCGCTACCGTTTCGTACCGCCGACGCGGACAGTCACGCCGTGCCGCTGTGGCTTTTGGCGGGCGACGGGACGGCTGCGATTGAAGCAGTCGAAGCCATTGAGTCCTGGTCGCGCATCCCGGCACCGCTTGCGTGGATGACCGAGGCACGCTACCGGGCGGCCGGCCTGGATGCGGCGTGGCCGCTGCTCGCGCAGCTGGCGTGGCTGGCGCCGGCGAGGTTCGTGGCGTTGTTGCCCACCTTGGGTGATGCTTCGCTGGACGCGCTGCGCCGGCGCTTCGATGCCGAATTCCCTGGCACCGGCGAGGTCGACGACTATTCCTGGTTCCCGGCATGGCTGCTGTTGGTGAAGCCGGCGCTCGCCGGCAGGTTAGGTGAGGCGCGCGTGCAGCGTGACCAGGCGGCATCGCGCGCGACGGCCCTGCTCGGAGAGATCCGGCGCCGGGAGCACGAAGGCGACCAGCATGAACTCATCGGGCTGCGCCAGGAGCTCAGCCGGCTGCATGCGGGCCTGTTCGACACCTACATGGCGACACGGAAAGTGCAGCACCGTTGATCGGTGAGCGAGGCCGCGAATGGTCACATCGGGCAGTCGTCCTACAATCATTCGCGAGATGCGACCCGGGGGCGGACGGTTCGCCCGGGCGAGGAGACGGCCGCGAGGCCGAACAGGTATCCGTAATTGTCTCCGCACTGCGGAGACAATTCGGACACTCGCCGGCGCAAGCCCCGGTGACGGGTTTGAAGACAGATTGGGCCGTCCGCGGGCAGTTTTAACGCGGCGGTAGCCGCACACCTGAGCATGAAAGTATGAACGACCTTACGCCTTCCTCCTTGCTTGACGAAGTCCGACAGCTGATCGATTCGGCGCGCGAACGGGCCGCCGTTGCGATCAATGCAGAACTGACACTGCTGTACTGGCAGGTGGGGCATCGTATTGAGGCAGAGGTATTGCGGGGCGCCCGCGCGGAGTACGGGCAACAGGTGATCGGATCGTTGGCGCGTCAGCTTACCGCCGAATACGGGCGCGGCTGGAGCGACAAGCAGTTGCGCCACTGCATGCGAGTATCTGACTGTGCTGCCGCCACGAGAGCAGTTACAGGCGAAATTGCACCAGTCAATTGAAGCCGCAAGATCACGGCTCCAGGACAAGCGGCGCGAATGATTCGATCGCCAGGATCCGGCGACTGACCGTTTGTCGCGCGCGGCCGCCTTGCTCCAGCCGGTTGAAGGTGCGCCGGACGCAGTCCGGTCCGGATACTCGGGTCCGTCGACGCTCGTGCGCACGAGCGCCCATTCGCCTTCGGTGAAAGCATGCGATGCATTGAGCGTCGCTGCGCCGTTGCCGCCACGCACCTTCACACCTGAGAACGGATTGGCGAGCACGTAGCGTTGCTCGATCAGCCAGCGGAACGGCGCGCCGACGATCGACAGCGCGTGCGCAACCGAACGGTCCGAGAGATTGCCGTCGAACGGCCGCCAGTCAGGCGACGTACGCGGCCGTACCGGACCCACCCAGCGTGCACGCGGCGAGGGATGCCGCAGGAACGCCCGGTACGCGATTGCGTCTTCGGTCGTCAGCGACGACAGCGCGCGGCCCCGCTCGACGATCGCCCACAGGATCAGGCGCTCGGCCTCCTTGCGGTAGGTGCGCCGCGTGGCGGGCGACTCCTGCAGCGCGAGCCAGGTCTGCACGGCCTCATAGTCATTGGACGCGTCCAGCGGACAGGTCGCGACGGGCGCGCGGAACGTACCGCTGGTGCCATCGACCTCGTGAGGCAGCCGCAGGGTTCCCACGGCACGATGTCACCACGCTGGCTTGCCACCACCAGCGCGCGGGCCTTTTCGGTGAGGGCGGGCCATGCGGCGAAGAACTGCTCGATCGCGCGCGCATTCGCCGCGCCGAGACCGGGGACCGCTTTCCACCATTGGCGTCGTCGCGGCATCCGCACGTCGGCCAGCGTCGTGATGCCTTGGGCGCGCAGCACGCGCACGGCGCGAGGGGAGAATGACAAATGGCAAACACCATGAGGAAGAATACCGATGTCGGAGCGAGGGGCGGAGCTGCTCGTAGTAGTGTTGAAGCCTTTGTAATGAAGGTGGATAGCGCCTATGCGAGCCAGAAAGCGCTGATCCACAGCAAGGCACCCAGGGCGCGCGACTTCACCAATCAGCGCACCCGCCGTGCGGGTGGCGAAGTCGACGAGGTGCAGCGCGGCAAGAACGGCAACAAGTCGAAGATTCGCGCCCGGGTGGAACATGTCTTCGCGGTCGTGAAGCGACTGTGGGGATTTACCAAGGTTCGCTATCGCGGGCTGGCAAAGAACGCTAATCGGGCGTTCGTCGCGCTTGCACTGGCGAACGTCTATCTTTCGCGTAGGCAACTGATGGCATCGGTACGCCCATCGTGGGCGAACGGCGGGCAAAGTGGCCGCCAGCAGGCCCGGGAGGGCCGAAAAGCATGCGCTCAAGCTCGACTTCATGACTTGACGACGTTCAAATTGCTGACGCGTCGCCGATTCCGCGGCTTGTTCAGCGTAGCCTTAAGCATTCCCTCTTCGCTTCCCGCCTTACGCGCGACATTTCGGCGCGCTCGGGTGACGCAGCCTGTGGCGCAACGGCCCTCGAATGGAGCCTTGTCGTTGAGAGTTGTAAAGCGGATGAGGCACTACGCGGGCAGACGAATGAAAGCTCTCCGCAATAGACTGTACTTCCCAATCCTGATCTTTGCGACGGCAATGCCGCACCAATCCATGCCCCCATTCTTTGATCGCTGTGTGCGTCTCGTTGTCGGCGCAACGCTCTCTGTTTCACTTGCCGCCTGCCACCATGAAGAGCCGTGGAAGCTCACGGACGTCCAGGGGCATTTGCCCGATCTGGATTTCGAACTGACCTCAGACGCCGGCAAGCAGATTAGCCAGGCGAACCTGGCAGGTGATGTCACACTCGTGTACTTCGGCTACACGCATTGCCCGGACGTATGCCCGGAGACGCTGGCCAAACTGGCCCAAGTGACGCATCAACTGGGCGGCGCCGCACAGCATGTGAAGGTCCTGTTCGTGAGTGTCGACCCGGCGCGGGACACGCCCGCAGCGATGCATGCGTATGTCGATGCGTTTGACGCAAAGCACGACGTCGGCCTGACCGGTTCCGACAGCGCGATCAAGGCGCTCGCGCAACGCTATCGCGTCGCGTACCAGGCTGACAAGCCCCGCGCGAACGGTGGATACGAGGTAACCCATAGCTCGGCGATCTACATATTCGATGCGAAAGGGCACGCGCGCCTGATCGGTGCGGACGACGATCCGGTCGACGCATTTGTGCACGATCTGCGTCAATTGGCCGACGAGACCTGACGACAGGCGCCCGCGACGGTGCTGAAGAGGCCGCGAACGAGCTCGCGCACCCACGGTGTTTTCAACAGATAGAGTCGGACGTACGTCGGAGACTCCGGCCAGATTCGCCCGGGGGGAGCGCTTGTTGTCGCCGCCCGAAGTTCCACGCATACCACCGCGTTCAGCTGGTCAATAACCGGCTACGACCAGAATCCCTATGCACGCTCAACGCAAGGTTTCCTGGCATACAAGTGTGTGGCGCCAGTAGCATCGTGGATCACGCCACCGCTTGAGCAGGCTGGACCTCGACCGTGACATGGGACAACCTCTTAAAGCGCTGGAGCACCGCATGATGCCATCTTCGAAGATGGAAACGGCAAACACACAGGACGGAGCGAAGATCTTCTGCGCCTCGTCTTCGTAACCATGCCCGTGATGGTCGCCGAGCAGCCACGCGCTCGCCAGGTAGACCAACAGGCCTACCACCGCGATGGGAATCGCTTCGCCGAAATGAATCGATACTGGCGACAGAAAGCGCGACACAGCCTCGTACCCAATCAGCACTGCGATCATGGCAAGTACGATGGCACTCGTGAAGCCCGCGAGATCGCCAAGCTTGCCAGTACCGAAAACGAAGCGGGGGGCGGCAGCATGCTTACGCGCGTATGTGTACGCGAGGGCTGCAATCAGCATTGCTCCAGCGTGCGTCGACAGGTGCAGACCGTCTGCAACAAGCGCCAGTGAGCCAAACATATTGCCGCCGATGATTTCAATCAGCGTCATCGCGCTGCACAGCGCAATGACCGCCCAGGTCCTGCGCTCGTTCTGCTCGTGAGCCGCGCCCAGAAAGAGGTGGTCGTGTCCTGCGTCGAACGCCGAGTCTTTTAAATCACTCATGTGCTGCTCTACTTGAAATAGCTGTGAACGACTTCGATGAGCTGGTCAGTCGCGCTGCCGGCCGGCTCTTTGTGGGTTTCGGCATCGACGAGATGCGTGCGGATATGCTCCTCGAGCACTACCGCCAGCAGGCCATTCATCGCGCCGCGACAACTGGTTATCTGCTGCAGGACGTCGATGCATCCACGCTCTTCCTCAAGCGCCCGCTCGATGGCTTCCACTTGCCCCTTGATGCGGCGGACCCGGTTGAGAAGCTTCTGTTTCTCACGAATGGTGTGGCTCATGAATGACCTCCGATATACCGCAGGAGCGTATATGCCAAATAGGGTGGAGGGGTATGCTAATTCTCCCCGGTGAACGACACGGAACCCATTTATAACGTGACGCAGGATACGGCCCACCTCACTGCCCCGTTACTCAGCGTACCGTATGGACGCCCCTCGCGTTTAAGTTCGTGTGCGTCACGCTGGCGGTGCTGCTGGGCGGCTACAACCGGATAATCCACTTGCCGCGCTCGCAGGCCGCGACGGCAGATGGCGGTCCCGCTTACCCTGACGCGCAACGCGGCTTCGACCGTCTGCTGGCCGTCGAAGCCGTCGCCATGCTGGCGGTACTGGCGGCCGCCGGCGTGCTTGGCCACACGGCGCCCTCGGGCGAATAGGCCTGGTTACGTTAGAGCCATCGCTCGCAACACCCGGGTATCCGAACCCCGACAGTCCGTCGCTTCGACGAACGCGGATCAGGCTCACTAATGATCGAGAGCCGGCAGTTCGCGCCAATGAACGCCCCTTCTATGGGGAATCAGAAGTCAAGCCCTGTTCGAGATAAAATTTCGCCATGCGAAGTGAATCTCCTTACCCGTTGTCTACGGCCAGTTTGCGTGGTCGCCTGCTACGACCAGACGCAGACTGGCCG
>NZ_VZQN01000087.1:0-11379 GCF_014397645.1 Paraburkholderia sp. 31.1 | reverse complement strand
ACGAATTTTTAGTTCGCAGCCTTTCACAAGCACTGATTTCCGCGCGCGATTGTCTGACCAGATAGGGCCGCCAGGATCAACGGTGGCCAACCCACTATTCGCCTGTTAATCTTGTATCGTTACTAGAGCGTGTTAGGGCTAAGCTGAACAAGCCACTAAATCGGCGACGTGTCAGCGACTTGAACGTCGCCAAGTCATGAGGCCGAGCTTAAGCCATTGCTTTTCGGCCCTCGCAGGCCCGTTGGGCGGGCACTTTGCCCGCCTTTCGCCCACTATGGGCGTACCGGTGCCATCAGTTTCTTTCGCGACAGGTAGACGTTCGCCAGCGCGAGCGCGACGAACGCCCGGTTGGCGTTCTTTGCCAGCCCGCGATAGCGCACCTTGGTAAATCCCCACAGTCGCTTCACGACCGCGAAGACATGTTCCACCCGGGCGCGAATCTTCGACTTGTTGCGGTTCTTGCCACGCTGCACCTCGTCGACTTCGCCGCCCGCACGGCGCGTGCGCTGATTGGTAAAGTCGCGCGCCCTGGGCGCCTTGCTGTGGATCAGTTCCTTCTGGCTCGCATAGGCGCTGTCGCCGTAGACGCGCCGCTCCTGCCCGTGCAGCAATTGCGGCAGTGGATGCTTGTCATGCACATTGGCCGGCGTGAACACCGCGCTGTGCGCCAGGCCGCTCTGGCTGTCCACACCGATGTGCAGCTTGGCGCCGAAATACCATTGGCGACCCTTGCGCGTCTGATGCATCTCGGGGTCGCGCGCCTTGTGCTCATTCTTCGTCGAACTCGGCGCGCCGATGATCGTCGCGTCCACGATGGTGCCGCTGTTGAGCTTCAGGCCGCCAGCCTGCAGCACCCGGCCCACTTCGGCAAACAATTGCTCGCCCAGTTTGTGCGTCTCCAGCAGGCGCCGGAATTTGAGTAGCGTCGTCGCATCGGGCACAGCTTCGCAGCCCAGATCAACGCCCGCAAAGCGACGCAGGCTGGCGCTGTCATAGAGCGCCTCTTCGCAAGCGAAGTCGGCCAGATTGAACCAGTGCTGCACGAAGTGGATCCGCAGCATGCGCTCCAGACCAATTGGCGGGCGGCCATTGCCGCGCTTCGGATAATGCGGCTCGATCACCGCGCACAACTGCGCCCATGGCACGATCGCATTCATCGTGTCGAGAAACTCGTCGCGCCGCGTGCGTTTGCGGTGCGTCTCGAAACCCGCTCCCTGATCGGCTGCCATCGCCAGCGTCTGCTGTTTCATCCTGTTCTGCCTGCCTCTTTAAACACGATCTATATAACGCGTGAAGTACCAACTCGGTGGACTTGATCAGCATTGCCTTAGGCACTTTGTGTCAGACCTGGTAACCTGGCGGGATGACAGAACGCAAGCCATACCCAACGGATGTTTCGGACGAGGAATGGAGCTTCGCCGCTCCGTACCTGAGCTTGATGAGCGAAGACGCACCGCAGCGCCGATACGAACTGCGCGAGATGTTCAACGCGCTGCGCTGGATGGCGCGCGCCGGCGCGTCCTGGCGTATGCTGCCGACCAACTTCCCGCCGTGGGAACTGGTCTACCAGCAAACGCAACGCTGGCTGAATGCGGGTTGCTTCGAGGCGATGGTGAACGATTTGCGCTCGGTGTTGCGCGTGGCTCAGGAACGGCAAGGCCAGCCCAGTGCGGTCATCCTGGATGGACGCACATTGCAGTCCACGTGTGAAAGCGGCCCGCGTGCGGGCTACGACGGTTACAAGCGCAAGCGAGGCAGCAAAGTCCACATGGCTGTCGACACGCTCGGCCTGCTGCTCGCGGTGCATATTACACCGGCCAACGAGCAGGAGCGCGCCCAGGTGGGCGAGCTCGTGCGTCAGGTTCAGCGCGTAACCGGTCAGACGGTGAAAGTTGCATTCGCTGACCAGGGCTATACGGGCGACACGGCTGCGCAGGCCGCACGCGAAGAAGGCATTGAGCTGCAGGTCATCAAACTGTCTGAGGCGAAGAAGGGCTTCGTGCTGCTGCCCCGTCGCTGGGTGGTCGAGCGCAGCTTTGGCTGGCTCAACCGATTCAGGCGCCTTGCACGCGATTACGAGCGCTTGCCTGAAACGCTGGCAGGCCTGCACTTCGTCGTCTTCGCCATGCTTATGCTCGTTCATGCTGCACCGATTATGCAAAGTTCCTAACACGCTCTAGTAACATGAACTTAAAGTCCGACGTTTGTCGATTTAAATTCGTCTCAGTGCGGTGAAACATGAAATGGCACCGATTTAAGGTTAGAAACCTGACAGACAGGCTGACCAGCCCCAGGAACACGGTCCCGCTTTCTCATAGTCGAATTGCTTATGCGGGCGCGTTGTAATGCAAGGCATTGTGCCCGGAGATAAAGGACGCCCCAAATGGAGAATGCCGCCATCCAGGTCATGTTTGCCGACGATCACCCTGCGATCGTTGCCGGACTGATTTACATGTTTGAAGAACACCGTACCATCAAGAGTGGGCACCTGCACAAACTCGACCGAGCTGATCGCGGAACTCGGCACGCAGCCATGCGATGTACTGGTGTGCGATTATTCCATGCCGGGCGGCAATTACGGTGACGGCATTACGCTGTTTTCATTTTTGCGGCGCCGAGACCCGGCCATGCGCATTGTCGTGCTGACGATGATCGACAACCCAGGTATCATCCGCTCGCTGCTCAAGCTCGGCATTCAGTGCATTCTGAGCAAGGCCGACCCGATGGAACATCTGGTCGCCGCGATTCACGGCACATATGCGGACGCACGTTATTTCTCTCCAACCATTTCAAAGATTGTCTGGCAACTCAACGTGGATACGCCTACCTCCGGCAGTCGAGCGCTTACTGCACGCGAATCCGAAGTGGTCCGACTCTTCGTGTCGGGACGGTCGGTCAACGAAATCGCAGCGCAACTCAAGCGCAGTAAACAAACCATCAGTTCGCAGAAAGCCAGCGCAATGCGCAAGCTAGGCGTGGGAAACGACATCGAGCTGATCAAGTGTTCGATTGACACGGCGCCTACCCTCGTACCGGAAGACGGTGCCCATGATGCGTCCGATCCGACGCAGCCACGCGACGGCAAACCCTGACGACGAGATGAGAGCGGCGACGAGGGCCTTTAAGTGCATACGCGACCGAGGGTAGCATCGCAACAAAAAACACTAAAAGCGCAAAAGCGATGAGTTTGGACGCGTGTGATGCGAAGACTGATCCGGTCAGATCTCCGGCTGCGACCCATCGGTCGCCACACCGAGCCCAGCTTCGTATGCAAAGTGAAACAGGTCGGCGTCCCGTTCAATCCCGAGCTTTCGCATCGCGCGGGTCTTTTGGGCACTGATTGTCTGCTTAGTGCGATGTAGTCGGTCGGCGATTTCATTCACAGACATACCTGACACGAACAGCCGGATGACTTCCGTTTCGCGCATGCTCAGCGTTTGGGTGCGTTCGTTCCGACCAGGAGAGGAATCCGGAATAGCGTCTTTCAGGCTTCGCGAGGTAGAAAGAAAGTAGGTGGCGCCCGCATAGACAGCGTGAATCGCGGAGATCAAATGGCTCGTGTCATGAGCTTTACTTAACACCGAATGCACGCCACGCTTTGACATTTCACGCGTAATGGCAGGGTTTTCGATAGTCGTGAAGACTACGATCTTGAGCGCCGGGTAGGTTCGTCGCAAGAATGCCAACAACGTCAAGCCGTCCCCGTACTCTCCACCGGGCATCGCGTAATCGGTAATGAGGACATCGCAAGGGGCGCTGTTCAGCACCTTGATGAGCTCGCCGGAGTCTCCTGCCGTGCCTGTAATTTCCAGCGTAGGTACAGCGGAAAGTTCGTGCTTGATACCGGAAAGGAGTGCCGGATGATCGTCGGCCAGCACGACACGGATTTTCATTTTGCTCATGCAAAGCTCCGCGGAAATGGGATGAACCGGGCCGCGACGGCAAGCTCAATGTACCCGAATCTGACTTATCCGAGAATACCCTCTGGAAAACTGGAAAGCAAAAAAAGTGGGGCAAATTCGACTGACTGGAGAATTTATGGCTTTCCCTCGTAGGTGTCGGGTTTCCGAGGGCTGGCCACCTGGAACCGAGAGCCGGGCCATTGTCGACGTTGTCAAGTAGCTGAGGTCGTCGCGAAGAGGGTCAGATGAAGAAATCAAAATCGCCGCTTCTCGGTCACCGAGGGTGTAAAAAGTTTTGTGTAAACGGTCATTTGGCAGGAGACTGCCGGCAACAGGAGCATAGATGACCGTAGCGAAACGCAATAAAAGAGAGAAACCCGATCCTGAGCTCGTCAAGCTGGCAGACAGCCTGCTGGCGAATTACCAGAAGCCGGAAGACCTGATAGGCGAGAACGGCCTGCTCAAGCAGCTGACCAAGATGCTGGTGGAGCGTGCGTTAGAGATGGAGATGTCCGAGCACCCGGGCCATGGCAAGAGCGAAACGGTGACCAATGCCACGGGCAACACCCGTAATGGTCATAGCGCCAAGACGCTGCAGGGGGAGTTTGGCGAGTTGCCGCTCAATATCCCGCGCGACCGTCAGGGGGCGTTCGAGCCGAAGCTGGTGGAGCGCCATCAGACGCGCTGGGCGGGCTTCGACGACAAGATCATTTCGCTGTATGCGCGTGGCCTGAGCGTGCGCGAGATCCAGGGGCACCTGGAAGAAATGTACGGCACGGAGGTCTCGCCGACGCTGATCTCGGCGGTCACCGACGCCGTCAGTGATGAGGTGAAGGTCTGGCAGGCCCGTGCGCTCGACGCGCTCTATCCGATTGTCTATCTCGACTGCATCCACGTCAAAGTGCGCGACAGCGGCGCGGTGCGGACCAAGGCGGTGTACCTGGCCATCGGCGTGAACATGGCCGGCCACAAGGAAGTCCTGGGACTGTGGATCGCCCAGACCGAGGGGGCCAAGTTCTGGCTGCAGGTGGTCACTGAGCTCAAGACGCGCGGCGTGCAGGACATCTTTATCGCCTGCGTCGACGGGCTTAAAGGCTTTCCTGAAGCCATTGAAGCGGTTTACCCCAAAGCGGCCGTGCAACTGTGCATCGTGCACATGGTGCGCAACAGCCTGAACTTCGTGCCGTGGAAAATGCAGCGGGAAGTCGCCGCCGACCTGAAGACGATTTACACTTCATCGACCGTCGAGATGGCCGAACAGATGCTGGGCGCCTTCGAGGCCAGGTGGGACCGGGACTATCCGTCCATCGGGCAGAGCTGGCGACGCAACTGGGCACGGGTGATTCCGTTCTTCGATTACCCACCGGAGATCAGGAAGGTGATTTACGCCCCGGAGGAAGTCCCCTTCGGGGACACCACGAACGCCATAGAATCGATCAACATGAGCCTGCGCAGGTGATCAAGACCCGCAGCTCGTTCCCGACCGATGAGGCCGTCACCAAGCTGTTTTACCTGGCCCTGAACAACATCAGCAAGAAGTGGACGATGCCGATCCGCGACTGGAAGGCCGCACTGAACCGTTTCACGATCCAGTTCGAAGAGCGGCTGGTGCCGGGTTAAACCTCAACCTGTTTACACAAAATTCCGGACACCCCCGCGCACCCTCCCTTCCCTGCTTGACGAACATGAGGCCGGGCCCCGAACAGTCATCAACCCACGCGTAAACGTGGGCGCCGCATGCGAGGCTTATTTGACAAACCGCCTCAGCATGCGCTAGCACTGGATCGTCACGTTGATAACCCATCCTGCGGACGTCCTTTCACCAGAATCAGATTTCTCAACCGACCTCAGGACACTCAGATTCTGATACCTCCGCAAGAACTTCACGCAGTGTTTTCGTGTCGGTCAGAACATCGGTGCGCAAACGGGCGCCAAGAGTCTCAATCATTTTCTGCGCCATCTGAATACCATCCTTCGATATCGTTATTTCCAGCCGGGCGCATTGATCTGCCAGGGCGTCATGCCCAAACACCGCTAACGCGCCTCGCAGCGAATGCAACTCAGCCAGCAACCGGGTTGCATCCCCGTCATTGTGTGCCGCACGGATCACCGTCAGCGATGCCTCACACGACTTCCGGAACATTTCACGCGTCTGTTCCGGGACGGCTCGCCCCCCCAGCATGCCGTCGCGCCTGGGCTCGCTTCCATCCGCTTCTATCACCACGCGTGGCACGCCAGTCACTTCCGACAGAACCGCCGACAACTCATCCAGTTGTAGCGGCTTGGTCACCACGCGTGCCATGCCGGCCGCCTCGCACCACCTTCGCACCTCCAGCGTTGCGCTCGCCGTGGCCGCCACAATCGGCATGTCCGGCCAGTGCACCTGTGCTTCGCGTGCCAGCGCGTAGCCGTCCAGTACCGGCATCGACAGATCCGTCAGCAGCACATCAAAGCGTTCCCGCGATAGCCAGTCCAGTGCGTGCTGCCCATCTTCTGCCGCCCGCGTCTCGCAGCCCAGCATCCTCAACTGCTCCTCGAACAGTTGACGGTTCACCGCGTTGTCCTCCGCGATCAGCACTTTCAACCGGCGCGACGACAGCACCTGCTGCGTCTCATCGCACGCCTGGAGCGCCTCGCCTTGCAAGGTGTACCGCAACGCCGCCACAAGCCCCTTCAGGCTGTAGCTCGAGACCCTGACTACCGGCTCTACCGCTACCGGATATGCCGGACCTTCCGTACTACTGTCGATCACCCACGACGACTCCGCTAACAAACCGCTTTCATCATCCGCGTGCCAGGTGTCACGCTCGCCGCAGAGGATCAGCGCGTCCGCCTCGTTCAACATCGCCGGGTGAAGTTGCGCCGGATGCCGGTATGCCTGCACCTGCAGTCCCCACGCCTCCAGCGCTGCTACTGCATACGTGTGCCAGGCGTCCGCCGCAGCCACGAACAGTATCCGCTCTCCCGCGAAACGCGGCATGTCCGACTCGCCTTCGCTCTCGCCCAGCGGCACCCGCGCCGTAAAGCAGCTGCCCTGACCTGGCTCGCTGCGCACGGCGATCGTACCGCCCATCGCATCGATCAGCCGCGCGCACAACGCGAGGCCAAGACCCGTGCCGCCAAAGCGACGGTTGATCGTTGCATCCGTCTGGCTGAACGCCTGGAACAGAAGCGCCTGCTGTTCCGACGACATCCCGATCCCGCTGTCTTCCACCTCGATCGTCAACATCGCGTCCTGATCGTCCACGCCCGCCTCCACCGACAACCGCAGCGTCACCTCCCCATACGCCGTAAACTTGATGGCATTCGCCAGCAGGTTGTTCATCACCTGGCCAAGCCGAGTCGGATCACCCTGCATCGGCAGCACCGGCGACGTTCCGAACACGCCCGACAGCCTCACGCCCTTTGCGCGCGCCAGCGGTCCGAACATCAACAGCGCCCGAGACGCCACCTCCTGCGCGTCGAATGCGATCCGCTCCAGTCTCATCTCGCCGGCCTCGCTCCTCGAGAAGTCCAGCACATCACTGACGACCTCAAGCAGTCCGTCCGCCGAGGCCCGGATCGTCGTCAGACGGTCGCGCTGCAACGCATCCAGTTGCGAGCGCGACAGCAGTTCCAGATTTCCCATGATTGCATTCAGCGGCGTGCGGATCTCATGGCTCATCGCCGCAAGGAACGCCGATTTCGCCGCGTTGGCGGAGTCGGCCGCCTGCTTCGCGTCACGTAGCTGCCGCTCCAGACGCTTTCCCGCCGTGATGTCCGTGAACGCCGTCACAAGCACGTCCTGTCCCTGGTAGCGCGCCGGCACAACGCTCACCGAGAGGTCCATCGCCCCGCCCTCGCGCGTAGGGAGCGTCAGTTCCTCGTGCAGCATGCCGTTCGCCCCCGTTGCCCCGCCGCGCTCCCGGTGACGTCGAACCAATTCCGCCGACAGCGTCTCGGTCGGCACGACTACCCGCGCCGCAGCGTCAATCATCGTCGGGCTACGCAATAGCGCCTTTCCGCTCTCCACTGCGATCAGCCCCAGCCCCACTGGCGCCGTTTCGACCAGCATGCGGCTCAGGTGCTCACTCTCGAACACCCGTCGCGATCGCTCAATTGCCGGCCGGAAAACGCGTTGCTTGAGATAGATCAGAAACCCCCATACGACGGCAAGCGTCGCAAGCGTGAGCACAGCACCGATACCGATCTGTTTGCCGATGCCCGCAACAACGTCGCGCCATGTAAATACATAGACAAGCACCCAGCCCGTATCGCCAAGACGATCCGCAATCGTGAATACACCGTCCCGCCAGGTTTCGCGTTGCATGCTGCCGGTCGCTCCCGCGACACCTAACGCCCGAACGCGATCAATCAATGCAGGGGCCTGCTCATTCCAGGCTGTGCTCGCTACTATTTCTCCTTTCTCTGACACGACCATATACGTGCCATCGAACCCGCCAACGGTCAGAGGTGCTGTCAAGATCTCCGGGTCGTATTCCGTCACGAGGATCGCAAACGGTGATCCGTCTGAGAACACCGGCGCGGCGATGCGAATCGCCATTTTTCCCGTCAAGGGACTGATAGCAGGCAGCATCCAGGATACGGGCCGGCGATTATCGGGTTGCTCGCCCGCATGGATGCCGGCCAGACCATCCCCCAGATCCGCAATCAAATGCGCACGGCCGGCAGACGTCCCGGCCATCGCTGCCTGGTGGGGCAAGGGCGCAGACAGAATTCCGGCAATATTGTGCTGCGCACCATAGAAATAGCGGCTCGCCTGCTGGCCCCGCACCAATGAATTTACTGCGCTGACACGGCCGAGTTGTGCAGTGAGACCAAGATAGCGACGGCGTTCATCGTGGGTCAGGGATTTACCTGGCATGTCGAACAACAACGGCGGTTGTGCCGTGGACATGGGTAATGGCACGAATGCGTACCCCTGACTGCGAAATCGCGTGATTAGCTCAAGATCGACCTGATCCGCGTCCTGCCACGCCAGCTCCGCGCTGACTAGCGCGGAGCGGAACAATGCTTCGCTCGAGTTGACTTCGCTCATGACGAGGTTGCGATCGACGAGGAAGTTCTGCCGCTCGGCTGCAACCTGCCCGCGTACTGCCGACAACGCCGCGAGCATGAAAGCGAAAAGCATCATGATCGTGGTCACCAATCCACCACCGAACACCAGCAGCTTCTTGTAGCGCTGCAACTGGTTCAAGGCATCATTCTGTGGAGCGGAGGACATGGCGGCACCGGTTCGTTCTGGAGACTGTCGATGCACCTTTGACAATCACACTGACGTAGCGCACCGAACCAAAACGATTATCGCGGCGCGAGAGCGGATCCGATCAGCCGCCCCCACAAATCAGACCCATGCGATGCGAAAGCAAATAATAATCAGACCCGTCAACGTGCCGGCGTGCGCACTGAGTGTGAGTCAAGGCTTCGCGAGTAGGTTCGGACGAGTCAGTACTTGCGAACATTTTTGCCAACAGTGGTTCTTCACCCCTGCCTCACTCATCTCTGTGGAGACTGTATTGAGCGCAATGAAGATCCCGCATCGTGCTCGCTGACGATCATCCCGCGGTGCTTTTTCGGCATTAAGCAATAACTGGCTGTAGTCCTCCCACTAGACGTTTTAGGCACGGCGAAGAACTCAGGCGAACCAGGCAAGTCGCTAGACGCTTCCTCTTGCGACATCCTCGTCACGGAATACGCGATGCCATGGGGATAGTACGGTGACGGCTTGAGGTTTTTAGCCTTCGTGCTGCGAAAGTATCCTGCACTCAGCTCAGAATTGTGGTCTTTACGACATTCGAAAATGCCGCCTCACCCGTGCAGGTATCTTCACGTTGCTGGCATGTTGACGGGGTCGCGGTGAGAAGCAACCCAACACACCTGGCACAGACGTCATTTCTTATGCCGGCTACCGATTTCCGTCCGACGTGATTGGCTAGGCGGTGTGGCGATACTTGCGCATAGCCAGAGAATCGCTGGCTGCGCGCGGCATTGAGCTCATGTACGAAACGGTGCGACGCTGATCGGTGAAGTTCGGGCTTGCCATTGCTCGACGCATCCGTTCCACCGCGTTGGACCGGGCCAACAGGTGGCACCTCAACGAAGTGGTGATCACGATCGACGGCAAGCAGTACCCGCCGTAGCGTGCGATGGACCAGCCTGGCGCGGTACCGGATGTACTCGCACAAAGCCGGCGCGAGTGGCATGCGGCGACGCACATCATGCGTGATCTGCTTAGGAAGCACCGCCGCGCTCCGCGTGTTCTGATCACCAGTAACGTGGAACCCCGACAGCACAAAGAATTGCACAACCGGGCGGAGAACTCGCACCAGCCGACGCGAGTGCGCGAAAAAGTGTTGCACGCTTCAAATCAGCGCGCTATCTGACGCGATTCGCGTCGGCTCATGCTCAGGTGAGCAATCGGTTCAAACGCTGCCGGTACAGCGCGAACGCGCAACAGAAGCGGCAGACACGCAAGGAGGCCTGCGAGGCGTAAGAAGCTGCAACCGGAAATCCGATTCCGGATTGCCTTGCCAACCAGGTGAGCCAAACTTATGTCATGCGATTTCGCATGCACGTCATTCGGCAATTTGACATGCCAGTCACGGAAAATATCGACTGAAGCACGCGAGACTCACCGAGCGCGAAGCGACCGACTCATCCAGAGAAGCATAGTGTCGTAACTCAGACCAACGAGTCTTTAGGATTCTCTGCGTGGTTCAGCGTGCGTCCGGCGTTCGATGCTGTCCTGACCATCGGGGCGTTGACCGCTAACGCCGCCAGTTGCTCACGCATGGCGCCCGTCATACCGTCGAACGCGATGCGCTGACTGGCCGTAAGCGGCGAAGCGCCAGTTCGGCTCGTCAATGCGAGTGGATCGGTAGGGTGATTGTTCCGCCGCACCTCGAAATGCAGGTGAGGTCCCGTGGACCTGCCGGTGCTGCCTACTGCGCCGAGTCGTTGTCCTTCAGTCACGGACGCGCCAACGCGCAAATCGCGGGCGAAGCTAGACAGATGTGCGTAATACGTCGTATAGCCTTGTGGATGATTGAGCACAACGTACTGCCCATATCCGCTTTCGTTGCCTACGAACTTCACGGTTCCCGAAGCGGCCGCCACTACGGGCGTCCCCTTCGGCGCGCTAAAGTCCACGCCGGTGTGAAAATGCTGCTTGCCGCTGACCGGATGGACACGATTGCCGAAAGTCGAACTGACCCTAACGTAATCGAGCGGCATCGAAAAGGGTTCAGTGGCAAGCCGCCGTCCGTCGAATGAATAATAGTCCCCGTTGGCGTGCCCCGGTGCGACAAACCACACGGCCTGGTAGACCTTAGCGCCTGAGCGGAGTTCGACGGCCGTCACGCGCCTGCGCTGTGGCGCCGCGGCATCGCGCCCGTGGAAAACGCGATAGGTGTCGCCCTTCTGCGCGGGCGCCGCAACGTCGAGCCGGGAGGCAAAAATACGTGCAATCTGTTCCCGT
>NZ_VZQN01000086.1:0-11389 GCF_014397645.1 Paraburkholderia sp. 31.1 | reverse complement strand
TGCTGCGACAGTATCTGCCCAAAGGCACAGACCTTTCGGTCTACAGTCAGGACGAACTCGACGCCATCGCCGACAGTCTGAACAGCCGGCCTCGTGCAACTCACAACTTCCATTCACCCTTCGAGGTTTTCGCCGCGACCCTCGCATCAGCAAGTCAACCTCAAGGCTCTAAACATTAAACCCGCTGTTGCGCTTCACTCTTGAAACCGCCCTTTTAGTGTTAGTACGAATGCAAAGAATCCTATCAGCACCTTTGCTATTAATCTCATTTCAGGGTCGCTCAATAAGCTAAATTGGTTATAGTGTTTAGGCTAATGGGGCAACTCCAGTAGCGGAGTCGCCCTGGGTTGAATCGAGCGAGGCGATGCCGGTGATGTCGGGTCAGCGGGAGCGGGCGACATGAGATCATTTCCGCCGCCCCCGCAAGCGGTCAGCAATGACGCCATCAAGAGAGTGGTGTTTTTTTCATTCTTGAGAGGCCGTAACACGTGGTCGGGAGAATCCCTTGATTCAATCATGGCATGCGATAGCCACAGTACATGCCAAAGCCAATCCGGCTTTACGGCAGGTAGGCCTGAAACTTGAGATACCGACTGTACGTCCGCTTTCGGATGCGCCACTGACGTTCGAATGTCGGAGGGAGCCTTCCGATGTACGGCTCATGATGGCCGGCTGGTGCCTGATGACGCTCCGTGGGAGCCGACGCACAAGGGCCCTCCGATACGCCTTGGCAAGGTGGTAACCGAGGGTTTCACGGGATGAAACTTTCGCTCGTATCCGCCGATAACTCGAGCAGGAACCACCTGGATGGCCGCCGGACAGTCCGCCGGCGCCACAGGGCGCGCCCATACACATGCCACTTCGCACGGCAGCCCTGCGCGGTTTCCATTCATTTGCACGAGGACTCAGGATGCACAAGCTCAGTTTTACGCAGAAGCTTTGGCTGCCGTTGATCATCAGCCTCGTCGCGTTGCTCGCCGTCTCCGTATCGGCGGCGTGGCAGTCGCGCGAGACGCGCATCGAAGAACGTAAGCACGACCTCACGAACATCGCGCACGTCGGACTCAGCATCGTGACGGAGTATGCGGCGCTGGCGCAAAGCGGCGCGTTGCCGGAGGCGGATGCCCGCAAGCAGGCACTCGAACGCCTGCGCGGCGTCCGCTACGGCGAAGACGGCTACTTCCTCGTGATCAATTCGAAGCCGCAGATGGTGATGCATCCGATCAAGCCGGCACTCGAAAGCAAGGATCTCGCGGGCAGCGCCGATGCCGACGGCCGTCACCATTACGTGACGTTCGCGTCGACCGCACAGGCGCCGGACGGCGGCTTCGTCGACTACGTGTTCCCGCATTCAGGCGCGGCGTCGACACAGGCGGTCGGCAAGATCGGCTACGTGGTGCGCTATGCTCCGTGGGATTGGATCATCGCAACCGGCGCCTATGTTGACGACATCGACGCTGCGTTCATGGCGTCGTTGTGGCTGATCGGCGCGATCTTCGTGGCCGTGTCCGCGGTCCTCGTGACGCTCGTCGCGGTGACGAACCGCAGCATCGCGCGCATGGTCGGCGGCGATCCGGCCTATGCGGCCAACGTGGCGGACGCGATCGCATCGGGCGACCTGACGGTGGCGATCCGCACGCGCAACGGCGACACGTCGAGCCTCCTACACGTAATGCAGCGGATGCGCGACGCGCTGACGGGTACCATCTGCCAGATCAAGCATGCGTCCGACAACGTCGCGTGCAGCGCGAACGAGATCGCGAACGGCAACGCGGACCTGTCGTCGCGCACCGAGAGCCAGGCGGCGTCGTTGCAGGAAACGGCGTCGAGCATGGAGCAGATGACGGCGATGGTCCGCCAGACTGCAGACAACGCGCGCACTGCCAGCGAGCTTGCGGCCGGCGCCGCGAAAATCGCGAACCGCGGCGGCGACATGGTCACGCAGGCCGTCGCGGCGATGAAGGGGATCTCGAACGAATCGGGTCGCATGGTCGAGATCATAGCGACGATCGAGGGCATCGCATTCCAGACCAACATCCTCGCGCTGAATGCTGCGGTTGAGGCAGCACGCGCGGGCGAGCAAGGCCGCGGCTTCGCAGTTGTCGCGAGCGAGGTGCGCAGCCTCGCGCAGCGTAGCGCGACCGCCGCGAAGGAAATTCGCGAGCTGATCAGTCATGCGGTGGACAGCGTCAGCAGTGGTGCAACGCTGGTCGAAAACACCGGCTCGACGATTGACGAAGCGCGCGACGCGATCATGCGTGTGACCGGTGTCGTACAGGAAATCGCTGCGGCCGCGGCGGAACAAAGCTCCGGCATCGACCAGGTGAATCTCGCGGTCACGCAGATGGACAGCATGACGCAGCAGAACGCGGCGCTCGTCGAGCAGGCGGCGGCCGCGGCACAGTCGCTGAAGGAGCAGGCGATGAGTCTGCAACGCGCGGCCGCGGCGTTTCAGGTGGGCGACGCTGACGCTAACGGCGGTGCACAGCTCGCGCCGGCTTCGGCGCAGCACCGCGCAGTGTTCGCGTAAGGACGCGCGCCGCAATCTCGCGGCGAACCTTGCGTTTCATGGCACGTCTGCGCGTTTTTTTGAACCGTCACCTTGCGACCCACTACGGACACAGAAACCGGCGCCACCTGTACGGCGGCTTCCTTGGCAGAGGCGACGCCAGGATGTCCGCGTCTTGGCGCGAGTCATTGGCCCGACATTCTGGGCGGTCAAAGCACCCGCGTACGCGGTCCATCGTAGCGCCGGTCGTGATCGGCTATTCCAGTCATCGTTCAGGACATCGAGCGGGTGGTGCTGAAGGCCGGATGAGGCGCCGCACACGAGAAAAGCGCGCGGCCGTCCTCACAGCGCCGGGGGCGGGCCAAAGAAGCCGACGATATGGGCAATGCGTCCCGTGGTGTCGAGTTCGCCGAAATCGCGCCCGTCGACGGCAACGGTTCAGTCGGGCAACATCATCTGCCAGGTGAAATGAATCTTGCCATGGTGCTGGTCGGCCCTGCTGGTGCGAACGAGTCTTGCGCCCGCATAGGCCCGATGGAAGCCGGCGATATGGGCATGGAGCGCTGCGCGGCCTGGCGGAACGGCACTCGTCGGATCCTCGTAGACGCCGCTATCGCCCCAGGATTTCTCCAGCAAAGCGGTGCGCGCCACCTCGTCCTTCTCGTTCCATGCGGCGCAATACGCGCTCACGATTTCGTCGAGCGTCATTGTTGACTCCGGTGAAAGTATGCCAGCCGCTCGCGCGGCCACTTGTCTTGCTGCAGGCCGCGCCGTTGCGCCGCACGTGCGGACGATTCTGCTTCCGTTCTTGCCGCTTGCGCAAGCGGCACCAGAGGTGGCGCCAGGGCTTGCAGCCGTAGGTGGGCAAGAGAATGCTCAACCTGGATCTGCGAAGCGTTGGTTACGTCCAACGTCAGCGCCGTCACGCGTGGGTCAGTATTTGGAAGTGCGCCCCGAGTGCCCGCAAAAACTCTTTTCGCTCCTCTATTGAGAGCTTCTTTGACAAGGGCCTCACCGACGCCGCGGTTGGCGCCGGTGATCAAGGCTGTCTTCTCCGCGATATTCATAACGTTCTCCCTTTAGTTGGTTGTCGTGCGCTCCTGGGACATCGATGCTAGTCGGGCAACGGAATGGCGGAGGCGAACACGCCGTCGGGATCGAAACGGCGCTTCAAGGATCTCAACCGAGCACCGTTGCTGCCGTAGGCATCCCGCACCTGTTCTCGATCACGTGGTACCAGGAAATTGGCGTAGCCGCCTGGCAACGCAAAACGGGCGAGGCCTTCCCAAAGCTCCTGCGCCCATTGCCGGTGCTCCGCGCCGTTACCCGCGTCGGGTTTCCAACCGGCGATGATCTCCACCATAAAATGTTCCCGGCGCAGGCCGAAAGCCATCTCCTCTGCAGCGATACGCGTGGCCGCGCCGTGGGCGTGGTGCCAGTTGACCATAGAATAGGGCGACGTCTTGCAGGCGAGTGCCGTGATGATCGCATCGACGGCACCGGGCGTGAGCACGGACAGTGAGCGCGTCCGGGTCTCCCAATGGCAGCCGTCTGCCGCATCCAGCGCCGCGTCGAACAAGGCAAGCATGTCGCCGTAGGTCGTCGGCCCGACCTGGGCAAGCTGAGGTGTACCAAGGGCTTGCAAGTCACGTATGACCTGCTCGCCCCTGTGCTTGTCGCCATTCCACAGCGGCAACAACAATAGCGTGGGCTGGCCATCCGGGCCGGACGGCATTCCCATAGATACACCGAGTTCGTCAGGCATGGTGGCCGCAAAGGCCGCGTAGCGGCGCAGCACCGATTCGGCCTCGCTCCAGGAATACACAATTGGCCCCGCGAGCATGTGACGCATCTCGTGCAGACGGAACCGCAGAGACGTAACCACGCCGAAGTTGCCGCCACCGCCCCGGATCGCCCAGAACAACTCCGGCTCCTCATCGGGACCGGTGGCCACGAGCCGCCCATCCGCAAGCACCACATCAGCGCCAAGCAGGTTGTCCGCTGCCAAACCGTATCGACCGTTGAGAGGGCCATAGCCACCACCCAGGGCCAGGCCGGCTACGCCAACTGCACCGCAGTTGCCCAATGCCGCGACTAAGCCGTGGGAGCCGGCGGCCACGGCCAGGTCCTTGGTCGTGGCGCCCCCTGCGACTGTCGCGACTCGCGAGCGCGGGTCCACGACTACTTGCCTCATCCTCGCGAGGTCAATGACGAGTCCATCCGGGCACAAGGCACGGCCTGCCCAGTCGTGCCCGCCGCCGCGCACCGAGAGCGGCAGGCCATTGCGACGCGCGACACGCACGGCTGCCTCGACGTCGGCGGACGTCTCACACACTGCAAATAACGCAGGCTGGTTCTCCACTGCTCCGTTCCATATCCGCCGCGTGCGAGCATAGTCATCGTCGCCGCGCAACACGACTCTTCCCTGCATCATGGCGCGCAGTTCACGCGCCGCGGTCAGCTCCGAAGCAGTATGTGTGGTCGCTACACTCATCAATTACTCCTCGTATGATTTCGCGTTACGATTGATTCGCGAATTTGGGGTACCTACCGGACGCCGATAATCATCGAATCCGGGCCGAGCAGCGGCTCGACCCGAACCTCCCGAAATCCAGCGTCGACAGCGTTCCGGATGGGCTGGTCTTCACGACGGGGAGTTTTCTCTACCAATCGAACCCGTCCATTGGCGGCCTGCAATCTCGAAGTGCATGTGAGTTGACCGGTCACATCAATACAACACCTTGTGGGCTGTCGTCATTCCATAAGCGGTACTGGGCGTTGCCAACAAAAAGTACGTAGGACTTACGTATGAATGTCACCGAGATATTGATCAAAAGCCGCAACTCACAGCCAGCTGGTCATCCAGGTCGACGACCTGATCACCTTCGGCCTTCAGTCCGGGCCCGACGTCCAGGCGGCGCAGATTGGCGACGGCAAGCTGGTCGACGCCCAGACTGCGGAGAGTGTCCTCCACACTGGCCCGAAGTTGCTCCGGACGTTGATCCGGCCCGGTGATCCGCCTGGCTATTCGGCTCAGGACTGGGACGCAGCTTCGATTCCGGCAACCGGTTTCCAGTTCGGCAGGGGCGTCACGTAGTGCAAATCGAATCTGCGCTCCGTGAATGCCCAGTGGCCGTCACGGCGCTCGAACCGGTCGTGATAAAGGCCGCTGATCTGGACCGGCCCCATCTCCGCATGGGTAACCAGCGCGTTGAGCGCCACCTTGCCCGTGGCGAGGTCGCCGTTAATGTCGATCAGTGGATTGGCCGTCCAGTGATGCATGTACGGGATCTGCGCCCAGTTCTTGTGAGCTGACTCGATGATGGCATCGATACCGGTACAGTTGCCGAACGCGTCGCCCAGTAACAGACTCGCATCGCTATGCCAAATGCTGCGCAGCAGTGCCTCATCGCGATTGTCGAACGCCTGACTGTATGCGGCGATGAGCCGGTCCAGCGCGAATTGGCTTTCGAGTGCATCGATCCGTGCAGCGATATCCTGGGTAGTCGCCATGTGTTCTCCTTGAACGTTTCATTGGCTGGTGATACAAGCAGTCCTCTTCACGTCGGGCTCTCCCTCGACCTCCTTTCACTATCGCGATACGCCCAAGCGCCATGTCGATGCAACTGACCACACGTCGGATCAGTGTTTGCCGAAGGCGAATGACATGTATCGGCACCCTTGATCGGAGCCGCGAAGCCTTGATGCGTCTGTTTGCCCTCTACGAGGCGAACTTATCGGCGCGTGTTGTGTTGGCCAGCAGGGACGGCGGCAGAGCGCATCCGGCGCTAAAATCTCATAGCGCCACCTCGCCTTATACGAGTTCCACGTTGTACCTTTCCAGCCAGTCCGACATCGCAAGTGCGTGATCGATGTCCGATCGTTCCCAACCAATACTGACTTCGTTCAGCGGTTGATCGATCAGCTCGCGGACCGCGTCCAGGTTGAAAGTCTTTGCCGTGCGCGGCGTCGAATTCGAGATCACGCTGTCCATGCCGTCACGCAACGCCTGTTCATACGCAGGGTCTTGCGTGGCCGGATAGGGGCTTTTCACGCGTGTGAGGATGGCTTCCGGCACGACGTCGCTGGCTGCTGCGCGTAGCAGGCTCTTCTCGCGTCCATCGAACGTCTTCATGCTCCATGGGGTGTTGAACACATACTGCATCAGTTCGTGGTCGCAGAAAGGCACACGCACTTCGAGGCCTACCGCCATGCTCATTCTGTCTTTCCGGTCCAGCAGGATCGGCAGCCAGTTGACGAGATGAAGGTGGCAGATCTCACGCATACGCTTCTCGACGCCGGACTGGCCGACATGCGGTACAGCGCGGAGTGCCTGGGCGTAACAGTCGGCCTCATACTCCTTCAGGCGAAGCTCCTGTGACAGGTCCGGCGACAACAACATGTCGAGCGTCGACGGCACAACCAGCATCCACGGGAAAGTGTCGAGGTTGACGGTTTCCGGCGTGTGGAACCATCTATAGCCGCCGAACACTTCGTCGGCTGCCTCGCCGGACAATGCGACCGTCGAATTCTCGCGTACTGCCTTGAAGAGCAGATAGAGCGATGGGAACAGATCGCTCCCCAACCATGCCGAGTCGAGCGCATCGACGACGGCACGCCGCACCTGCATGTTCGCGAGCTCGCGATTGTTCAACACGACCTCCGTGTGCCGCGTCTTCACCTGCTTGACGAATTCACGCACGAACGGCGTATCGGCGGTGTCACGGTACGCGTCCTTGACGAACTTCTTGCCATGATCCGCAAAATCTACAGAATAGGAGTGCACCGCGTTGCCGCTTCGTTGTCGCAATATCCGATCAGCCATCGCCGTGACGAACGACGAATCGAGCCCGCCCGAAAGCAGGCTGCAAAGCGGCACGTCGGCGACCGTCTGCTGGTGCATGATCCGGTCGAGGTGTCCACGAATCGTTTCGATCGTGACGTCTAGCGAATCGGTATGCTCGTGGCCCTCGAGCTTCCAGTAGCAGCGTTGGGCGATGCCATTGCGAGACACGCGAAGCACGTGTCCAGGCTTCACTTCGTGCATGCCCTCGTATACCGCGTCGCCGGGCATGCGGAACATGCTGATCACGTGCCGCAAGCCATCTAGCCCGACACGTGGGACAATTTCCGGATGAGCCAGAATCGCTTTCGGCTCGGAACCGAACAACACGCCGCGGCCGAACGGCTGATAGAACAGCGGCTTCACGCCTACACGGTCGCGCACCAGCAACAACTCTTCTTTGCGCGCATCCCAGATCGCGAACGCATAGATTCCAACCAGGCGATCGGCGAACGATTCGCCCCACTCGAGGTAGCTTCGCAGCACGACTTCGGTATCGCTTCTGCTCGTGAAGCGATGGCCTTGCTTTCTCAACTCATCGCGTAGTTCAACGAAGTTATAGACTTCGCCGCTGTAAGTCAGGCATGCAATCGGCTTACCTTCGTCGGTAGCTTGCATCGGTTGCGCCCCGCCTTCCAGATCGATGACGGAAAGCCTGCGGTGACCGAGTGCCGCATGGCGGTCGATCCAGATACCCTGTGCGTCGGGGCCGCGCAGTGCCATGGTGCGTGTCATCGCCTCAATGATCGGTTTTTGCTCGTTCAGGTCGCGGTCGTAATCTACCCAGCCAGCGATTCCACACATCGTGCATCTCCCTTGCAATCTGAAAGACATGCAACAGGCCGATCGTCATCTAGCTATCTGAAATCAAACGGATCCAGACGAAGCGGTTGCATGGCTTCCTCGGATAACACCTCACAAGATAGAAAATTCCGCGGTATTTGGCGGATAGGTAGATGTCTGGTTCTGTTGACGATGTTGTGACACTCTGCTGGAGACAGAGCATTTGCAAAAGCGGCCAGAAGCGGTCATGCGCCTCCTGTTTCTTGACGGTCTTCCGGCGCACTCAGTCTTCCTTTGTTGTAGACGGCTCCCTGAAAACAGCATCGCGCCCTTCTCCCGCGGCACGGAATAAAGGCACTGCTACGGCTGTTTTCTAGCTAAGTCCGCTGAGTCGCGGACTGTCCCGCTCACAAGAATTCATCGTGGTGCACGTTACGCCGAGCAGGTGCTTTACTTCCAATTAACGTCGCAGGAGCTAGGATGCCGAATCGTTTTTCAGGTGAACGCGCAGTTGTCATTGGCGCAGGAATGGGCGGACTGCCCGCAGCACAGGCGCTTGCCGACTACTTCAGGGAAGTCGTCGTGCTCGAACGGGATGCGCTTCCGTCCGACTCGACGCCTCGGCCTGGCGTGCCGCAGGGCAAGCACCCGCATGGGCTGCTTGCCGGCGGCTTCAAGGCACTGTGCGACCTGTTTCCGGGTTTTTCATCCACACTCGTGCAGGCAGGCGCCCACTCGGTCGACTCGGGTCTCGAGGTATACCTTGAGTATCCAGGACAGGATCCGTTTCCGGCTCGCAGTCTCGGTGTAGCAACCTTTACGATGACGCGTCCGCTGCTCGAGCTTGCCGTGCGTCGTCGTGTGCATGAACGCCCGAACGTCGTCTTTCGCGACGGGTGTCGCGTCGTCGCCATCGGCGCCACGCCTGACGGCAATTCGGTCGCTTCGGTTTCGTACAAGACCCGCGGGGGCAAGCTGGAGATATTGCCGGCCGACCTCGTCGTCGATGCGTCCGGACGCGGCAAGCCTACGCTGGACTTACTTGAGGCTACCGGCCGACCCATGCCTGAGGAGACGGTCATCGGCGTCGACTTCGGTTACTCGACCGCGGTCTATACGATTGCGCCCGATGCGACTCCCGACATGAAGGTCATGTACACCATGCCCAAGGCGCCGGAAGAAAGCCGTATGGGTATCGTGCTTCTGCGTGAAGACGGCAAGTGGTTCGCGGCACTCGGAGGACGAGGCACAGACACGCCGCCCGCCGACGGCGACGCATTCGCCGACTACGCCGCAAGCCTGCCGACTGCCACCGTGTATCACGCGATCAAAAACGCCACCCTGCACGGCCACATCGAACAGTTTGCGTTCCCTGAAAGTCGGCGGCGTCACTTTGACAGCTCCAACGACTTTCCTCGCGGACTGATCCCGATCGCCGATTCAGTGTGCCGTTTCAATCCGGTCTATGGACAGGGAATGAGCGCCGCCGCGCAGGAAGCTGTCGTGTTGCGAAATCTGCTCGCGGCGCACGCCGGCGATGCCGATCCGCTTGCCACACTCAGCAGTGAGTTCCTGTTAGCGATCGAGTCGATTGTCGAGAACCCGTGGACGCTGGCTGCGTTGCCGGATCTGGCCTATCCCGACGCGCGGGGCAAACGCCCGGCCGATTTGGAGAAATCCATTGAGCACCATATTGCGGTCACCCAGGCGGCGCACCAGGATCCTGATATTCATAAACTGCTTATCGAGGTGTTGAACCTGTTGAAGCCGGTCAGCGCGTTAAAGGCGCCGGAGGTCATGCGCAAGGTGACGAGTGAAGAGGTCAAAGCGTGTGTAGGGCCACACGGCGCGCGGCGCAGCGAGCCTTCCGCCTCAGGCGCAAACCCAGGCTACGCAGATGCAAGCTAATCAGATGTCCATAGCGAAGGTCGCAGACGGGTTGCGTCCCGCCGCAGTGCCATACGTCAACCCAATTCTGACAGGAGCGCGTTCATGACCGAAGACATGCCGGACTTCAACTCATTGGCGAACCCGTATGAGCGGTTTGCTGAACCACTGACCAGCCGTTTTTGCGAGCGGGCAGCGGTTTTATCTGGCGTAGGCAGTAACGAGCAGGTGATCGACGTGGCGACCGGTACGGGCGCACTTGCGCTGATTGTAGCGGCTATGGGGGCCCGGGTTCTTGCCACCGATATCGCGCCTGCCATGGTAGCGCGGACCAGCGAACGATTACGTCCGTTCCCGGAATGTGAGGCGCGAGTGATGGACGGCGCTTCACTCGACGCCGGTGACGCGAGTTTCGACGCGGCGTTTTCGATCTTTGGCGTGATGCTGTTTGCGTCATGGCGGCCGAGTCTGGCTGAGCTCGTGCGCGTCGTTCGGCCCAATGGGCGGGTCGTTGTGGCAGCCTGGCCAAGCCGGTTTGGCGCCACGCCGATGGTGATCCTGGATGGCGTGTTCAGCCGAGTCTTCCCCGGCCGATCGCTGTTGGGCGCAAATGGCCTGAATGAGTGGTCGCAAACGAGCTTACGAAGCGCCGTAATTGAAAGTGGCTGCTCCGACGTCACCGTGACGGTTTGCCAGACGATCCAAAGCGCTGCTTCGGTCGACGTCTTGTTGGAGAAATTTGGCCCAGTATTTCACTTCGTGCCGAGCTATGCGGCCTTGACAGACGAGGAACGCGCGCGGCTTCACCCCCCTCTCAAAGCGGCTTTCCAGGCGTATGCGGAGTCGGACGGCTCAATCAACCTGCCTTCATTGGCGCTCATCGCAGTCGGGCGCAAGTCGAAATGAGGTGATGCCTGTGCGGACAAACTGCTCGACCTGCTCTTGTCGCAGATGGCTGCACAGACCAAACATTGGATATTGGCTGGAAACTTTGTTCCCGGGTCGTGGCGGGTGTCGGGCGCGAGCGCGCTGACTGCCGACAGCTACGGAGCCTTGCCGCCTTGGTGACTTATCCCGGTCGCCGCCTGATCGGGAGTGCCTCTTCTGGCCTGAGGGAGGCGCTGTATCGCTTGCTTACACCAAACTATCGTGTAGTGCCTGAAGCCGAACTAGTGCCATGAGTTGGAAATTCGCATACGACACTTTGGCCAGCCATTCGTAGCCCCTAACAAAACGGGGAGCTAGGGAAACGCTGATTAATGGAACTCGGCGGTCATCGCTCACGTAGCCGAAGACGTTATAGAAGGCAGCTCACAGAACGGACTCACGAGGATGAAGAGGCAGATCGGCTTCGCGGAAGCGGAAAT
>NZ_VZQN01000085.1:0-11619 GCF_014397645.1 Paraburkholderia sp. 31.1 | reverse complement strand
AAATTCGTGGCGCCCACCTGCTGGCCAAAAAGAAGATGCCGACGCCGCCGCCCACTGTGAATGAGGTCGTGCGGCTGATTGCGCAAATCGGTGGCTTCCTCGGCCGAAAGAGCGACGGTGAACCGGGCGCCAAGACCATCTGGCGAGGGCTCGATCAGGTACTCGCTGCCGCTGACACGCTACGCGCGCTCCGCGACGGGCTCGGCTAATGACTTCTGTATAACGCTATGGGTTGAAGTGGAGAGTTAGGAAAGTGAACGACGACATTGAATGGCAAACTGTCGATGACACGGCATTTACAAACACGACTCCTGGGTCGAATAGGGACGTCACAATCAATACAACCCCTATCTGCCCGAACATGACTAATAAGGACTTTAGAAAAGAAGCCATGCGGGCGCGCGATATTGGCATTGAGTTAATCAAAAGACGCATCGAGGGTCTGGCGCGTTGGGACGAGAAGGAACAGCAGCGCGTAACAACTTTCTTTGCCCGCGCAGACGACGCTACAAAAAAGGTATTAAGCGATGGGCTGCCGCGATTGCTCGCGGCTATGCAGCAAATGGTGCCAGAAAAGATCGTACGATTTGACAGTGAAACGAATAGGATGCTGTCGTGTGTACCCAAGCCGGATTCGGGTAAGAATCACGCCGCAGTCTGCAAACCAGATTCGGAAAAGCGGGTTATTGCTATCTATTCCGCGTATTGTGATAGTTCATTTGGTCAGTTGTGGAGGGTCTGCAAGGTTAAGAC
Source organism: Paraburkholderia sp. 31.1 (assembly GCF_014397645.1). Classification (NCBI taxonomy): domain Bacteria; kingdom Pseudomonadati; phylum Pseudomonadota; class Betaproteobacteria; order Burkholderiales; family Burkholderiaceae; genus Paraburkholderia; species Paraburkholderia sp. 31.1. The sequence continues at coordinate 10,866 of NZ_VZQN01000085.1, read as the reverse complement.
GATAATCCATGAATGTACGCACTTTACGGATACTTTTAATTCGCGAGACGAGATTTATCTCGATACAGAATCCGGGGCGCGAATATGGGCGGAGAACCATCGAGAAGAGGCGATTAGAAACGCAGATAGCATAACCGGATATATAGCAACTTTCGATAAAGACGTAGAGGAAAGGAAATGAGCTTTCGGTGCCGCACACTTGTCGCTGTGTTTAGTTTATGCGCTGGTCTTTGCGGACCAGCTTTCGCAGAGAAATCAATTGACGCCGTGGCGAAGCATAGGCCATCCAGCACTGGATGTCGTTTCGTGGAGCATGTGCAACTGCAATTGCCGTTCAACACCACTGCGCTCTCGAAGGATAATCGGCTGTCAATCAAAAAGGCTGTGAAAGAGGCACAGAAATGGCCAGATGTGAGGATTCAGGCAATCGTAATCGCTGGCGCATATATCGGCGAGCGCGATCTGGATATCTTGCAGGATCGCCGTGGCGGGGTGGTGAAAGGATACCTGAGGAAACTTGGAATCCCGAGTGCAGCCATATATGTAGAGCCTAAAACTCTGACCGATGTGTTTGCGCAAAAACTTCCCGATGGTAGCACTCGTGTTAATCAAATCGAAATCGAATTAAGTCCGATTTGCAAGGGTGGCTGCGAATGGATGTGCGATGATCCAAGGCTTTGGCCACCTACCACGCCTACCAACCCGTAAGCACACGAACAGAGCCCCGCTTTGGCGGGGCTGTGCAAAGCCAGGTCACACCGACAACCGGCACCACCACGACTGAGCATAGGCGACATCGCCGATGAACTCGATGCCGGTCAGCACGAAGCCGTTAGGACCCATCCAGCTCGGTTCAACATCGTGCAGCCGCGGCAGCGGTTGCGCATCTGCCGAGCCGGATTGCTGGAAGCTCGCCACCTTGCTGGTGCGCTTGTATTGCGAGGACTGTTCGTGATTGATGGCTACGTCGCCGATCACCGGCTCGGCAGCTTCGATATCGCGTTTGTGCCGGTCTTCGCCGCGCTCGCGCATCGGTGTGGCAAGTACTCTCATGGGCTTCGTAATGGCTATCAGGATCAGGAATTCTCGGCACGGGGACAGCGCGAACAATTCCGGCGCCTTTATCGCGTGACTTGCAGAACCCCCATCATTGTCACAGCGTTTCGCTGCGCGATATCGCGATAGCAGTTGTTGAACAGGACGTGTGTGCGCGCTGTGCGCCCCGCAATGTCCTCAATCGGTGGCGCGAGTTCGCGAAGCTCGTCGTCGCTATCGTCATGGTTGAACCGTTCCGCCGCCGACTCGGCGCCGCTCCATGTCGACGCGGTGCGGCTATGCAGCCGTACGATTGCGAGTTCGGGCGACGTCGCTTCCCAAACTGAGTGCGCGCGCTTCGTCACGCCTTCCGGCGCATCGACAATCACGTGAACGATCCCGCGTTCACGCTCCATCGCAAGGGTTGACTCGCGGTGCTTCTCGCTCAACCAGCTCTCGTGCCGAAATTCGAACGCGGTCACAAACGGGTGCATGCGCTCGGCGCAGTGCTCGACGAGCCTCATCGCTTTCGGTACTGCGGTTATCCAGTGCGGAAACTGGAATAGCACCGCGCCGAGTTTGCCCGCCACACGTGCAGTGGCTGCAGGGCCGCAAAGAAGCGCGCCGACAGTTCCTCGATAACTGGCGGCGGTACATCCTTGTAATAGAGATTCTCATGAGGTCGCGCGGGTAACGATCGAGGTCGGTTCACGACCCGGAGCGGCCGTTCGGATTGCCGCAACTTCAATGACTGCTTCCGAGGTGCAACTGCCCGCCGTATCGCCAGGTTTGCGCGTGCAACATCACCGGCGGCCGATAGTGGGACGACTTCCCGATCAACCCAGCCATAGGCATCGCATACGTGACCACATATCGCGAGAACACGATCCGATCGCGTGGGCCTCGAGCACGACGGTAATCGCAACGGCAGAACGGTGATCGCGGGAGAGCCTTTCACACCGGCAATCGCCGGTCCTTCAGCGGGCGCCTAGGGGCGTGCGTCGGGTGACTATGGATGCATCGCCGACATCACGGCCGATGGTGAAACCTCCGGACCGCCCGACAGCGTATTTCGTACCGCAAAGCAGCTGCCGGGTCGAGTTGCCAAGGCTCGCGTAGGGCGGCAGCGGCGTTCGACTGGCTTTGATGAGAGCAGTTGCGACACACTCGCGCACCACCGCGCCAGTTTCTCCATTGCCGCCTATTACCAAAGTGATATAGCGGCAGCGAGACTCGGAAATCATACTGGCTCCGACCTGCCGCACACACGAGCTCGCTGCACAGTTTCCGATGTTTTTCCAGCTTGCAAGCAAGTGCGGCCGGTAGCCCCTTGCAAGGGGCAGCGCCGGCGCTCGCCTCTACACGTCGCGACGGCGCGTTGCGTCCACATTCTTTTTTTGACGGAGACTCCTATGAAAACAGTGTTACTCGTCGCCGGTGGGCTACTGTGCGCGTGCGCCTGGCACGCCAGCGCGCAAAACATCACTGCAAATCCAACGACCGCAGCACAGCCTGACTCGATGAATTCGGAAGGTCCCGACCCTTCGGGAAGCTCGATGTCCGGCGGACATAGCGTGGGTGACGGAAAGACCCGCGCCGAAGTCTATCAAGACCTCGTGCACTCGCAGCAGAACGGCGAGGCAGCGCGGTTGCAGGAACTCTTCAAAGGTAGTGGCAAGTGAACCTGCCTGGAGCGGGCAAACTGCGGCTCCGGAGAAAGGAGGGAAAACAAAAATGGCGTCTTTCGACGAACCGTCGATTCTCTCCGAGTACAACCGCGGGGAGAAGCTGATTGCCGGCATCGTGCTCGCCGTCGTCACGTTCTGGCTGTTCGCCCAGACGACCTTGAACGTGCTGCCGTCCATGTGGGCGGATCTGCAAATCGACGACGGCCTCAGTGACATCGCCGTCAGCATCACCGCCCTCTTTTCTGGCGTTTTCATCGTTGTCGCAGGCTGGCTGGAGGACAGGGTCGGCCGCGTGAAAATCAATCAAGGGAGCGTCGCGCATTGTCCTGCTTCGAGCGTAGTTTGTCGGCCTCCAGTCTGCGCGTGACCAGATGGATCAGGTAAGTCGCAAACTCGGGATCCTGATAGTACATCCGCATTGCATCGGCCGCGGAAACCGTCAGCAACTCGCATTCACTCTTGCAACAGGCCGTCCAGGTGCGACGATGGTCCGGCGAGAAAAGTCCGATCTCTCCGAGGATCGTGCCAGCGCCAATATCGACTCCGATCTCCTGAAGGCTGACCGTCCCGCGCAAGACATAGTAGAGCGCGTCGCTTGGCGCATCCTTGCGAAACAGCACGTCTCCGCGTTTGAAGCGACGGGGAGGCAAATCAGAGAGGAGCCGCTTAATGGCGAGCTGCGCATCGAGCGCCTGATGAAGCTGTGCATCGCCGACCTGATCGAGCCGCGCGGCCGCGATGCTGGCCTGCCTGCGACTCTCGACCTTGAGCGCTTTATACACCGTATAGAGATGCACTTTTACTGTCCCTTCCGCGATATTGAGTTGCCTCGCGATCGACTTGTTCGACTCGCCGCGCGCCGCGAGGGCCAGTACTTCGATCTGGCGTGGCGTCAGCATGCGGTTGTTCATCGCAGGGTCGGGAACCACGCGCGAATCCGTGGTTGCGCCACGCGAAGCTTGTGTGTGCTCTATTGCAGAGAACGTTGCCGGCAGGTATGCCGCGCCAGCCAGCACCACCTGTAGCGCGTCGCGCAACGCTTGCGCGGACTGCGACTTGTTCAGGCAGCGCGCCACACCGGCAGCCATGAAGGAGTCGATAGTCTGCTGACCGATCTCGCTCAGCAATGCGAGCGCTGGCAAATGCGGGAAGACGCGCCGCAATGCGCTCAGCACATCGAGTGCTTCGTTTTGATGGTCGCAATCCAGTATCAGCAGGTCTGCGCGGGTCCAGTCTTCGAAAGCGGTGATCCGATAGTCCGCACATGTCACCTCGATACACTCTTCGAAGTCGCGGACCAGGCGTGCAACGCCCTCGCGGAACAAACCGGTCGGTGCGATGAGGATGATATGCATATGCGTCACTTCTTGCGTCGATATCGTTCGCCGCGAATGCGAGCGCGTACTGCGTCCGAGACGCTGGAGCCATTGCGCGATGTCCATATTCGTGGCCTGCATTCGATGCCAGCCGGCACACGCGAGCTTGCCGCACCGGTTTGGCTCCGGCGCGACGCGATGCGATTCGCAAACGTCAGACGAAAATCGGGCGCACCGCTCGCCATGCAATCGGCCCCAGCTTGGCACTCAACCGGGCCGATGACTACCCAGTGTAGGCGTACAACTCGAACGGCGCATGATGTTCGACGGAGTTTCGAGTCACGACCGGGTACTGGGCAGCGCGTCCCACCTCTCCCTCGCTTTCTTCGCGGAATTCATGTGAAGCCGGGCCAGACCGTCTCCGATATCCCGCTCCGTTCGCGCTTCGCGGGCCAATTCGATTCTCCAGAGTCTGCGTGAGCGGCTCGCCGCGAGTCATTCGGTGCCGGTCCGTTTCATCGTGCTCGATTTTGCATCGACTCAGGGCATGGACGCGTGGGTATCGATCAGCTTCGTCAAACTAAGTCAGCTAAGCGCAGCGAAGAACGCGGACCTGGTGCCGGCTGCGCTGACGCCGCGTTCACGCGACCTGCTCACGAAAACCGGGACACTTAAGCTCCGGATTCGTGAATTCGATTCGCTCGACGTGGGTCTGGAGTAGGTCGAAGACGAGTTGCTCTCGGCGAACTCGCGTGCGACAGGGCACGGCTACGACTTTCGCGCGATGCTCGCGCGGCATTTCACGACCAGCGGGTTGAGCATGCTGCCGGTCGATGATGGACGGTCGGTCCGGCCGCGCAACGGGTTCATCGGTTTTTCGTCAAGATCATCGCTGCTCGACTTGCCTTCGTTGATGAGGCATTGCGTGCGGCGTTGTGAACGGTTTGCGCATCGTGGGCGCCTTCCTGCTCAGTGAATGAAAGGCGACATACGTGAAAGACCAACGAACGCTCAATAGAAGGGGCGCCGCTTTGACACGTAGGCGAACGTGTCATGTCCCGCCCCCTTGCTGTCGTCCGACTCCGCGCGACCAAAGCGGCGAGGTGTCGCACGTCTGCCGGTGTTCCTTGCCGTTTTGTCCCACGCGTGAAAATGGCGGACGCCGTGTGCTGGCTCGGCCTATTCTATGGAGGGAGCGCTCCCGCCTGTCGGGCAAAGGGAGCGCGAGCGGGAGCGAATCCATGAGCAGGCTGAATCTCCGGCGCAAGCAAGTCCTTGTGTCTTTCGCGCTACCCACGATCATCGTAGGGTTTGCGTTTGCAGGTATTGCAGTAACGGCACACGCCGACACGGTCCGGATTACCGTCTCGCACTACAGTGACGCGACTGGCCCATACTTCAACAAGATGGCTCACGAGTTCGAGAAAGCTACCCCTGGTACTACAATCAAGATCGAAGAAGTAAACTGGGACGCGCTGCAACAGAAGCTCCAGACCGACATCATGGGCGGCGCGAACTCGGACCTCGCGATTGTCGCTACCCGTTGGTTGCTGGATTTCGTTCACGACGACGTCGCCGAGCCCCTTGATGGCTACATGGACGCCAGCTTCAGGGACCGCTTCATTGGCCAGATCCTGGCGCCGGGCGAAATCAAAGGCAAGGTGTATGGCTTGCCGCTCGCTGCTTCAACACGCGCGCTGTACTACAACAAGGACCTGCTCGCGAAAGCTGGCTATCCGAATGGCCCGAAGACCTGGAACGACGTAATCGATGCGTCGAAGAAGCTCAAAGCGATGGGAATCGCCGGCTTTGGTCTTCAAGGCAAAGAGATCGAGACAGATGTCTATTTCTATTATGGACTTTGGAGTTATGGCGGGGACGTGATCGGCAAGGACGGCAAGGCTGCTTTCAATTCGCAGGCTGGCGTGAAGGCCGCAACGCTGTACAAAACGATGATAGACGAAGGTCTGACCGAACCGGGGGTCACCGGGTATAACCGTGAAGGCGTACAGAACCTGTTCAAGCAGGAGCGTGTGGCGATGGTTATCTCCCTGCCTTTCCTGTCGAAGCAGATCGCGAAGGAGGCGCCGAATCTGAAGTACGGTATCGATCCCATTCCGACCGGAACGACGCAGGCCACCTACGCGGTAACAGATTCAATCATGATGTTCAAGAACTCCAAGGTCAAGATGAGCGCCTGGAAGTTCCTCGACTTCCTCTTCACAAAGGGCCCGCGCGTCGAATTCTCGAAGACGGAAGGCTTCCTGCCCACGACGAAGGCCGAAGCCAGCGATCCTGCGCTCAATAGCCCAGACACCAAGGCGTTCATCGCATTGTTGCCGAACGCCCGCTTCGCACCGACTGTCACTGGGTGGGAAGACACCGGGAAGGCCGTGTCGGATGCCATACAATCCGTCTACCTAGGAAAGGCTCAACCCGCAGCGGCATTGAATGCGGCAGCCGAAAAGGCAAACCGGTCGCTGGGTAAGTAAGGCGACTGGGGTATTTGAGATCTGATGCAGACCGGCTCGCAAGCGGCTCTCGGCAAACCGGGGCGAGGTGAGACGATGTTCAGCCAGTCAATGGTTTGATGCCCATTTCCCGGCAAAGCGATGCGGCGTCTGCTGCACTTCTCTCGCCCAATGCTTTATCTCCGCCCATCTTTTGCAGCCAAGACAGGCCATATAGGCACTGTGCTTGCAAAGGACGCATTCCGAGGTCGTGGGCGATCATCAACGCCATGCGATAGTGATTGTGAGCTTCCTCAATCCGAGGTGCGGTAGCGTTCCCATCCGAGACAAGATCTCCCAACAAGCACCCGGCCCAGGCCTCGTTGCCTTGTTCGCCGGAGGCTCGAGCCAGGTCAATGGCATGATGTGCATGAGCGAGGGCTTCATCCTGTCGACTAGCGAGCTGGCACACTCGACCGAAAATCGAGAGCACTAGCGAATGTCCGAACGTTAAATCACTCGCCGCTGCCTGGCGAACTGCCTCTTCCAGAAGAACCAGTGCCTCATCGGTCCGGCCGAGTGAGGCGTACGCCGCCCCCAGACATGAGGCTATCCGAGGAACGAAGATTGGAAACTCCGCGCTCTTGCACATGGCCAGTGCTGGCTCAAGCGCCTCGACAGCAAGGCCGGGATTGCCTTCGATAAGGCGCATCCGTCCAACGCCGTGGCTAGCAAAGATCAGTTCCTCTGGCTCATTCATCCCTCGGGCCATGTCCATCGCCTCCTGTCCAAGGACAGCAGCCGCGTCGAATCGGCCGAGTTCGCCGAGACAAAGCACCAACCAGATACGACCGTTGACGCGCGTGAATTTTACGTAATCCTCATGTGGTCCGAGACCGTAGGCAGGGCCTTCATGGAGGAGATCTAGCGCCTGTCGAGCATGTCCCATCGCGCGTTCATAGTCTCCGCGCCCATACCGTGACCTGGCCAGCATCATGGAAGCCCACGCCTTCGCATCGGGGTCGCTTCGCCGCTCCCCCAACGCCAGGGCGCGTTCGCCTGCCTCGACGGCGCCGACCAGATCGCCTAACGAACCGAGCGTGAAAGCCAACCTTGATAGAATGCGCGAAAGGCGTATCTCGTCGCCAAGTTCTTCGGCAAGATGTTTTGCGCTCTCCAGATTCGCTCGGTCCCGTGTCAATTCTCCGAGCGGATAAAGCGAGTGGTTAAGTTCCCATCGGGTATCGACGATTTCACCAAGTATCTCGGCCGAGGACGGTAGAGCCGCATAGGCATTCAGGGCTTTCTCGAACAAGACCGACGCCTCGCGATGTGCGGCGCGTTTTGCAGTATTGTGACCGGCCCGGAGCCACAGCCGGGCCGCCTTTTCCATCAATCCGGCCTGGGCGCAGTGTTCAGCCAGGATTTCCGGTTGTTGCTCCACTACTTCAGAAAAATGATTCTCGAGCTCCATTGCGATGCGGACATGCAGTTGCTGTCGCCGGTCCCGCAGCAGGGAGCTGTACGCGGCATCTTGCACCAGGGCGTGCTTGAAGGTGTATTCCGCATCCGGTGGTGCCCCGTGCTGGAACACCAGCTCGGCACCGACGAGATGGTCCAATGCGTCGTCCAGGCGCTCCGTGGGCATCGACGCGACCGCGCTGATGAGCTCATAGGAAAATCGCCGGCCAATTGCAGCGCCGATTTGTGCTACATCCCGCACCGGGGCCAGACGATCGAGCCGCGCCATCAGCGAAGCGTGCAGCGTCATCGGGATCGCCAGTGGTGGCAGCGGACGATCGAGGACGTAGCGCCCGTTCTGCTCGCGCAGTACGCCGCTCTCGAGCACTGTCTTGGTCAGTTCTTCGACAAATAGCGGTATTCCATCCGTATGCTCGATGATCCGGTCTGTAATCTCTTTCGGCAGTGGCTTGCCAAGGGTTATCCGCTCGATCATCTCGGCTTGCTGCCGAGGGTGCAGACGATTGAGAGTAAGGAGCATCACCTCTGAGCGGCCGATCCACCGAGATACGAATTCAGGCCGGAAGGTGACAATCAGCAGGACAGGCAGGGTTGCAATACGATCGACAAGACGGTCCAGCGCTTCGAGCGAGCTTGGGTCGGTCCAATGCGCATCCTCGAACAAGATCAGCAGCGGCTGGTGCATTGCAAGCCCCTTGATTTGCGCAATTATCGTGCTAAGCGTCTTTTCCTTGTACTGTTGCGGCGTGAAGTTAAGTGCTGGGTATCGACCTTCCGTCGAAAGCGATAGCAACGCCGCTACCAGCGGAGCAGCTTCGCGCAGATTGTCGGCGGCTAACGCGAGCACCGCCTCCAGTTTGTCGAGGCGTTGTTCAGCGGTATCGCCCCGCCGCAAACCGGCCGCACGCTCGAGCTGGGAAATGAACGGATAGAAGGCACTGTCTTGATGGTGGCGCGAGCAGAAATACCGGAAGCGGCCGTGCGGCTCGAACTTGAGCCGCTCTTCAAGGGCTGCGGTCAGCCGCGATTTTCCGATACCCGGCTCGCCCGAAAGCAGCACAACCTGCCCTTCACCGTTCTTCGCCCGCTGCCATCGGCTGAGCAACAGCTCGATTTCTTCGTCGCGCCCGACAATTGGCGTCAACGTGGTCGTGTGCAGCGCCTCGAAGCGGCTTTCGACCCCGCTCGGGCCGAGCACTTGCCAGACCCGCACTGCTTCGTCAAAACCCTTCACTGTCGCCAGGCCCTTGTCGCGATAGTCAAACAGCCCGGCCGTCAGCCGCTGCGTGCTCGCAGAAATCACCACTGTTCCGGGCTCGGCCAACGTCTGCAGCCGGGCAGCGAGATTGGGTGTCTCGCCGACGACGCCGCGCTCCTGGGCTTCGCCCTCAACGGTCAGGTCACCGACGACCACTACGCCGGTAGCAATCCCGATCCGCACCTGCAAACTTTCGTCGATCCCGGAATCGAGATTGCCGATGGTTTGCACCAGCGCCAGCCCAGCACGTACAGCCCGCTCGGCATCGTCCTCATGCGCCTGAGGATAACCAAAATAGGCCAGCACACCGTCGCCCATGTACTGGGCAATGAAGCCACCGGCTTTGGTAACTACATCCGCGCAACCCCGGTAATAAGCGGCGAGGATCTTCCGCATGTCTTCAGGATCGAGCCGCTTCGAGAGAGCAGTCGAGCCGACGAGATCGCAAAACATGACGGTGAGCTGGCGTCGGTCCGCGTCATCTCGTGGCAAGGGCGTGGCCACGGTTGGAGATATTGCAGCGGCGCCGTCGCCAAGCTGATTAATTGCACGCAACATTTTGCGGCGATGCCCAAGCAAGACGCCAAGATCCTTGAGATCCTGGTCCGTCAGATCGCGAAGGACCGAGGGATCAATACCATTCTCGGCGAAGCTTTTGACATACTCGGACAAGCCGAGTGATGCCAGCCACTCTTCAATGCTTCCCACCGTATGTCTCCTGAAGACGGCCGCCTCATGGAAGGGTAGGAAAAATATTTGTTCCGCGCTTGTCGACAATCAGGGGGGCGGCCGGCTGCAACCAGACAGTATTGATTCTAGTTGTCGTCCGGTGCGATTGACGCACGATTTATTCGGCTTCTGACGAATCCAGAACCGGCGGTAAGATCGTTGCTTGTCCGTGGACCGTGCCCAAGCCTGCGTGTCAGATCTTCAAGCGGCGGCCGGGGCGCGGGACGTCCGGGATGGATCGCAGGTTCGCGTTCGCGTGGGCGCTCGACCGTGTCCCAGCGCGAGGGGCCGATATCTAGCTGGAGCGGCCCTCTGAACGGCCGGGTAAGAACGAGGGCGAACGGCTGCATTTGGCGTGCGCCGTGTAAAGGCGGCGCTTTCCCAGTGGGTGTAAGCCCCACCCGGCAACCGCTCCAGCCGGAAGCAACCGGAGCAGCTATGGAGGTAACGAAATGGCTGAAGCCTTCGGTGTAGCGTGTCACAAATTACGGTGACAGCGCGAGTGTGCAGGCCGTAACACGTGTGAACGCCGAGCAAGCCTCGAAAAGGTCGATGCGCAGGCCGACCCGACTGCCATTACGGGGAAGGCTGATACGGCTGGGTGAATGAGCAGGCAGGACGCCCAGTCGCTGCGCCGGGGTAGTGGCGACAGCATGCACACAAGGGAAGCGCACGCAACACGGGAAGCCCTTTGGCGTGGTTAGGGATGATCAACCGGACGCCCGCGAGGGACAGGCCGGGCGCCTTAGGGTGACGGAGAGGCCCGTATTACCGTTGAAGCCGGGTATTCAGCGGAGTCCATTTTTCTGCGGAGTGGGCACGACCTCATGGCAGTTCAGGAAGATATATCAATGAGATAGCGTCGCCGGCTTGTTGCCGGACTGCGCATAACAATTGGTGTTCTGCTT
>NZ_VZQN01000084.1:0-12037 GCF_014397645.1 Paraburkholderia sp. 31.1 | reverse complement strand
CCTTCGACAAGAACCCACCCACCCCCGAGGCCTTTTCCGGGGTAGGTTTTCTGAACCCACCCGGCTATTCACAGCCGGTTCGTGTCAATCTAATACCGCCATGCCGCGCCAATCCGGCGCGCACTTTCTCATCGAAGGTGAATCATGGCCGAACAACTCACTCCCATCCTGATCCCGCGCCGCCGCGTGTCCGAGATTACCGGACTTGAACGCAGCGCCCTGTATGAGCGCATCGCGCGTGGCGCTTTTCCGCAACCGGTGCGCATCGGCTCCGCCGCTGTGCGTTGGGTCGAAGCTGAAGTTGCTGAATGGGTGCAGCAGCAGATCGACGCGAGCCGCACTCAGCAACCGGCCAACAAAGGTGGCCGCCGTGGCCGCGCCTGAACCGGAGAGCAGCGCGCCGCCTCGCGACGCCGAAGCGCTCGCCGCCGCCCGCGCCGAATTTTGGGCGCGCTGGCGCGGCGAACTGCCTTCTTATGCCGAAGCGCGTCGTATTGCTGCGCGCGCGGTCCGCGATGAAGCGGTCCCGACTGCGGAGCCGCGCAAGCCGCAACCATCGGTCCGAGTCGTCAGCCGGTCCGGTCGGACCGCTGCATCACTGCGCGCGTGGTTTGACGTACGCATCGCGAAAGAGCTTGCCCGCTGCGAGCACGGCATGACGGCGAACGAATGGCGCGAGCACCGCGAATGGATCGAGGAAAACGCGCGCGGGAGCCTGATGGAAGCACTCACGCGTCACGCGGCGAAGGGGGCGCTATGAGAAACCCACCAGACGGCCGGGCCGACGACGAACTGACGCCGTTCGTCGAACTGATCGAATTCAGCAACACTCGCCGCGAACAGATCCAGCGCGGACGCCAGCGCGCCGCCGAAGGTGCAAAGGCGGCAGTAGCCAGGGCCGTACAGCCGGAATGCGCAAAGGTGAATCACAACCGCCATGCTTTCGCGAACAGCCGACCGGCAGACGAAGCCGCCGTTCTGCTTCAGTGTGCGGCGAATGTGAAGCCGCAGCCGGTTACATGGCTGTGGCCGGACTGGCTCCCCGCTGGGAAGCTGATGATACTTGCGGGCGCAGCGGGAACCGGCAAGACTACGCTTGCGCTCAGTCTCGCCGCTGTTGTGACGCGCGGCGGCGCGTGGCCGGATGGAACCACATGCGCACACCCAGGCCAAGTGTTGATGTGGAGCAGTGAGGACGACCCCGCCGACACGCTGGTGCCGCGCCTGATGGCGGGCGGAGCGGACCTGAACAGGGTGCATCTGGTCTGCAACGTGGCGAAGGCGGACGGCGAACTCGTGCCGTTCGATCCGGCCCGCGACATGCCACTGTTGAGCGAGCGCATGGCGAGCATGGGCGGCGTGCGGCTGCTGATTGTCGATCCGGTTCTGAGCGCTGTCGGTGGCGATGCGCACCGCGCCAATGACGTGCGCCGCGACCTGCAACCGCTGGTTGATCTGGCCGCGCGTCACGGCTGCGCGGTAATCGGCATTTCGCACTTCTCCAAGGGCTCGAAAGGCAACGCGCCGGTCGAGCGCGTAATCGGCTCCCAGGCGTTCGGCGCACTTGCCCGCATGGTGCTGGTCACGGTCAAGGAGGAAGGCGCGGAGCGCCGGATTCTGGCGCGCGCGAAATCCAACATCGCGCCTGATGATGGCGGCTTCGCCTACGCGCTGGCGCGTATTGAGGTCGCTGCGGGTATCCCCACGAACGCCGTGATCTGGGGCGAACGGATCGAGGGCAGCGCGCGCGATATCTTGGGCGAGGTCGAGCAGGAAGACGACGAACGTAAAACGCTGCGCGACGAAGCGCGAGAGTTTCTGGCCGGACTGCTGGCAGATGGCCCGATGGATGCGCGCCGTATCAGGAGGGACGCTGACGGCGCGGGCTATAGCTGGTCAACGATGTTCCGCGCCGCCCGGGAGCTCGGCGTCGAAAAAGAGAAGACCGGTATGAAGGACGGCTGGCGGTGGACCTTGCCGAAGATTTCAGGCCACGAAGATTTCACGAAGAATCTCGAACACGCCAGCCTGAAATCTTCGGAGGGGCGTGAAATCTTCGGTAGCGACGCGGGTTTGCGGTCTGCCCCTTTGGGCGGTTTTGCCGAAGATTTCAGCGGCGGGGAGTTGGAGTTTTCGGCGAAACCTTCGACGCAAGCCCGACCCGGCGACGACGATAGCAGCGTGAAGGATTCGGTATGAACGCGGCTGATATCGTGGAGCGCGCCGCTGCGATGTGTGTGCGTCTGTGGATCGAGGGCGAGCGGATCAGCATGGAAGGACCGTCGCGCGCGGTTGCGACGATCAAGCCTGAGATCGCGGCGCACAAGCCGGAGATTCTGGCCTACCTGCATGGCGGCGCGCGTGCGGAAATCACGTTGGCGCCAGCCGTTAGCGCGCCCCCAAGCGCTGACGTGGCCGACGATTGCGCCGGGGCGCTGATCGCCCCGAACGGCGGCGCGTATCTGCCTTGGGGGCCGTACCTTGCGGCGTACAACGTGCGGCGGCTGCGCGGCGAACTGTTCGCAATGGTTGACGAAGTGGCGCGGGCCGAACGCTGGACGCACGAGCGCTACGCCGACACGATGCGCCGCGCGGCCAACGGGCCGCTCGCGGACCTGTTGCCGAACATCGAATACTTCCACGCGAAGATGATCGAATGCCGCGCCGATATCGAGGCGCGGGCGCTGCTGGAGGCGCGTTCGTGGCGTTATGAGGGGCGTTGAGATGGCAACCAGGCGAACCGAAAAAGCGGCGAAGCAGGCGGCAAACCCGCCGACCACGAAGGGCAACCCGGACATGCTGGAAATCACGGACCCGCGCTATGTAGACCCGGTAAAGCGCGGCGCAATGCTCGCATCGAGTCCGCTTGTACGCGGCGCGGTGACGGGCCGCAAATACAGCGAAGGGATCTTTGGCGCGGACACCGACCTGACCGCATACGTGGCCGAGCTTCGTATGCAAGTGGATTCGGTAAAGCAAGGCGACATGCAAGGTCTCGAATCGATGCTTGTGGCACAGGCGAACACGCTCGACATGATCTTTAACCACCTTGCCCGCAAGGCGACTTACAGCGAATACCTGAACCAGATGCAGGCGCATCTATCGCTGGCGCTCAAGGCGCAGGCGCAATGCCGCGCGACGCTCGAAGCGCTGGCGGAGATAAAGAACCCGCGCCCGGTGGCCTTCGTGAAACAGGCGAACATCGCGCACGGACCGCAGCAGGTGAACAACGGCAGGGCGCCGCCCGAGCCTCGCGAGCACGCGCGGGAGAATTCTGAAACTCCCTCAAACGAACTAGTAACGAACGACAATGCGCCGCCCCTGGCTGATGGGACCTCGGCTGAGATTCGCGCGGGCATTGAGATGGCGGGGCCGCGGGTACGCAGCAACAGCGCTGGTAGCTAACTCCAGCGCGCAGGAAATCGCCTCGGCCCAATTAGCACGTTTGCGACTTATCTGATTGACGAACAGGAATACTCTCGTTCACGATGACTTGCGGCCCGCGACCTCTCGTGGACCGGTCACCAAATCTGAACGGAGAACAATATGAACGAAAGAGAAGTTCTGGCACGTGCGAGCGAACTGGTCGAAAGTGAGGTCACCCTTTGTACATCGGCAATAGAGGCGACGACGAGCGGTACTGTTCGAGCGAAACTGATGCCCATCTACCGTCGCATGGACAAGGCACTGAGCGCATCAACTAGCAAGGTGGATTGCGGCCCCGGTTGCGACTACTGTTGTTACTACCATGTCTTAGTAACCGGCGCAGAAGTGTTCGCGCTTGCCGAGCATATCAATGCCCAGCCAGCTGACCGCCGGAAGACACTCTCTGACCGCGTGGTAGAGACCGCCAAGCGCGTTGCCCCATTGAGTTCGGTCGAGTACATCCAGACCAACATACCGTGTGCTTTCCTTGAGGACGGTCGCTGCACAGTGTACGAAGCACGGCCTTCGGCTTGCCGGGGTTTCCACTCTTGCGACGTGAAAGGCTGTAGGGCCGCGTTTGACGATCCGACTCTTAACGACCCGAACGCTTGGGACCCCGAGCGTCAAGCGGCCAGCATCGGATATAAAAACGCGCTTTTGGCCTCGCAATATAAAGCGGGTTGTGATGCAACCAGCTATGAGATGCACACGGCCCTTGCAGAAGCACTGACCAATCGTTCGGCATTCAAACGCTGGAAGGCGGGGAAGATAGCCTTTCCCACAGTCAACGACCGCGTCTCTATCGAAGAAGCCGCAGCAGGTAACTGATCTTCATCGCATGCGGCTCAACGGGACGCCCCGGCGAAGCCACAGGAAAAAACAGAGGTTCCACGCTCATGGGACCACACTGGACAGCGGAGCAACGGACCAGACGGGCAGCAGCGATCCGGCGCTGGAAACCGTGGGAAAGCGCAACGGGTCCGGTCACTGACGCAGGTAGGGCGGTATCCGCCGGCAATGCGGCTGTCCACGGCATGGCATCCACGCGCTGGCGGGTCGAACTGCGAGAACTGCATGCGCTGTTGCGCGCGACTGTAAGAGACGGCAGGGACACTGAATCGTTCGGCCCGTGAAAGACCCGAGTTGCCTCCTAGACGGGAGTTTGGCCCGTTGTTTTCCCCCTTGTAGTTCAAGCTGATCTTATTTTCAGATTTATCTGATTCCACGTTTCCCAGAATTAGAGAAACCTGCCGGTCGGGCGCGTTTCGTTCTGCCCTCAGCGCGTTACGCTGCAGCGTCGCTTTTTCAACGCGTCGCCTCCTGAACAACCACGAAACGGGATTGAACGACGATGGCGGATGGAAAGCCAGAGACGATTGTCTTCGCGGTGCAGGGCTCTTCGCCGGAGCCTTACCGCGTCACATTCGAACGAAAACACTCCGAAGTACGGGCATTCTGCACCTGCACCGCCGGACAGAATGGGCTGTATTGCAAGCACCGTATGCACCTGTTACAGGGCGTCGTGGATCAGATGGTGGCCGGCGACCTAGAGAAATTGAGCGTTCTTGCGGACTGGCTCCAGGATTCTCCATTGGGCTTCGCCGTTCAACAGCTTGACGCCGCTGAACTAGCGTTGGATCAGGCGAAGCGTCGCGTCTCCAACGCCAGGAAAGCCCTTTCTTCGGCGATGTACGGAAAATACAAAGGAAACGAATAATGGCACGAGGGGGTTCTAACGGGAAGCAGTCTTTCAGACGAATTCCGCTGCAAAGCATATCTTTTTCCGATGTGCGAGGTGAGGTCAAGGGGTTCGCAAATTCGTGGTTTTTTTGGGTTCATGAAGCGTTCAAGGACGCATTGGACATTCGGTTCGTTGAGCGCATCGACCGGGAAAAGACAGCAGTGCTGCGCGAAAGAATGTCTCAGGAATCGTCAGGGTTGCCAATAGCAGAACTTCGACGCAGGAAGGAGGAGAGCGCCGAACTGAAACAGACGCATCAAACCGTGATGAAGGCGGCGCGAAAGCAGATTTTGGAAACTGAGGCTATATCACCCTCGTGTACCTTTCGGGCAACCGACTCGTTCGAGAGCCGCTGCGGTAAGTGGTACATCCAGGTTACGCGGGAGAACAATGAAAAAATCGTCGGTACCGGAGACGACACCAAGATTAGTCATGAAGAACTCGGCGTGGAGATCTATCGCCGCTCCACTGATCCGGCCACACAGTGGGAGAAACACTCGTCGGCCAAACTGCAACAATCAGAACTTGCCCAGCTCCTCAAGACTGGTAAAGCCGGGACCTTCAACCTTACGGCCGATAAGGCTGATGCAGTGCTCCCCCCACAGCTCCTCTTGTTTTAACGCAAATGCCGTGTTCGGTTAGGACGATGCCCGCCAGTTCATGAAACTGTGTTCGCCATATTGAACCTGTGAAGGCGACGAACCGCGAGAGCCGTATGCTGTCTATCAGGTTTTGGAGTTCGCAACTGAGTTTACGAGGATACGTAGCATGGGTTTATATCCAGGATCTCGATTTGAAGCCGAGGGCTTCATGTTGATTGAGCGCGCTCGAATGTTTGCGATTGGCGCACACACCGCGATCGGTCAGCGACGAAAATATACTGCCGAGCCCTACAGCGTCCATCTTGAGGAAGTCTCCAGCCTCGTGTCGACTGTGGAAGGGGTAACTCCCGACATGGTCGCGGCGGCATGGTTGCACGACACGGTTGAAGATACCGATGTGCCCTTGTCGCTGATCGAAACCGAATTCGGTGTCAGCATTGCGCGACTGGTTCGTGAATTGACGGCAGTATCCGGGCCTAACGACGGGGACCGTGCGACACGCAAGGCGCTGGACCGGGCGCATACGGCGGCGGCGTCCGCTGAGGCCCACACCATCAAGGCGGCGGACCTGATATCGAACCTGCGCACCGTGGAGGCGCGCGATCCGGCGTTCGCGAAAATCTACATGGCGGAGAAGGCGCTGTTGCTCGAAGTGCTTGTCAGAGCCGATGCAGGTCTGTGCTGTACCGTACGCTCGATCCTGCAGAACTACCATGAGCGGCACGCAGCGCACCGGATTTAAAGAGCTTGCGCGCAAGACGGCTTACTGGGAGTACCTGAAACAGATGCAGGCGCATCTTTCGCCGCCCTTGAAGGCGCAGGCGCAATGCCGCGCGACTTTCGAGGCGCTGGCGGAACTGAAGAACCCGCGCCCGGTCGCGTTCGTGAAGCAGGCCAATATTTCGAACGGGGCCGCAGCAAGGGAATAACGGGGCCGGGGCGAACATGACAGCGCGACTCCAGCGCCTCGCGCGCGGAGACAACACGGATACGTCGAACGAACTATTAACGGACGATCATGGGACGACACTGGACCGCGGAACAGCGCGCGAAGCAGGCCAATGCAATTCGGCGCTGGAAACCTTGGGACAGCGCAACGGGCCCGGTCACTGACGCGGGCAAGGCCACTGCCGCGCTCAATGCGCTGAAACACGGCATGCGCTCGGCGCAGTGGCGCGACGAACGGCGGCGCGTGAAAGAACTGCTGCGCGAGTGCCGCGCGCGGCTGGAAAAGCGATAGACCGGCGGCGCGGGTCCTTCCTGGCCGCACCTGCAACGCGGGCATTGCACACCGCGATTTTCGCGTAGCGACGGAATTGCGAAAGTTGTCCGAGGTGGAAAATGTCCGAACGTCTTAGCGCAAGCGAGTTTGCACGCCGCGAAGGCTGCGACGAAAAGCAGGTACGCCGCGCACTTGAGCGTGGCGCGCTTGTGCGTGGCGACGACGGACTGATCGACGCCGCGTTGATCGGCTCGGCGTCGCGCAAACCAAACCGCCGCACGCTGATGAAGACCGCGCCACGGCCTGAACGGATAGGCGACACGAACGCCCCACTGCGCAACGGCGGGACGCACATGGAGCCGGGAAATGCGGCAGGACAGGATATCGACGCTTTCCCGCGCATGCTTCCGCTGGCGGAGGCGCTACGCCTGAAGGAGCACTATGCGGCCCTGCTGCGCAAGCTCGAATACGAACAGCGGGAAGGGAGCCTGATCGAGCTTGCGCTGGCGGAGGATGTCGTGTTCAACCTGTTCCGCGCACAGCGCGACGCGTGGCTGGCATGGCCGTCGAAGGTCGCGCCGTTCATTGCCGCCGAACTCGGCGTGGAGGTTGACCGTGTTGCCACGTTGCTGGGCGAGCACGTCTGGCAGCAGCTATCCGAACTCGGTGAGCCACAGCCGGACTTCAGCGGTGGGTGAAGCAAAACGCGGTCGAACCATGCGTTATACTGCAAATGTCACGTTCACAGCGTGACCTTGGATTGGCGTCCGGGAAATGACAAAGGCGGGCAACCGCCGACCGGCGGTTTTTTTACGCCCGCATCAAGCGCCCCAATGGTCGGGCCTTGGTGGGGGAGCGCTCGCGCTCGCCGGTTTCCTTTGTCACCGGTACGCCAACCTTGCCTTGTGCCCGGCCACCCCGATTGGCGTCGGAGGGGTCGGGTTATCGAATCTGACAAAGGAGGTCGCAGCATGCGCCCTGTTCCCGCCCGTCCCAAGCAAACCCAATCCTCCATTCCATCCCACGACAGTATCGGCACGCTACACGCCGCCGCGCCCGCCTCCAACCAGGCCTACAACAATGCGACCGGGGGTAGGTCATGCCTGACTCTCGGAACGCCTCTGCACAACCGGATATGGCGACGCCTGACACCGCCGTTATCCGTGTCGATCAACTGCACGCACTGGCAGGGCTGTTGAGCCTGGAAGAGGTAGCGGAGCGGTTCTCCGCTCTTTCAACGGTTGCGCAGGTGTCGATTTTTGGTCTCTTCGAGGATGCGCTCGCGGACGTACGCGCCGTATTGGCGCGAACAGCGGCTTCTGGCGAATGAACTGCTACGCGGCCTCTTTAACCGGGGCCGCCAGACTCGAATCTTCCGCCCTATTCTGTTTCATCGAAAGCCGTGGAGATTTTGGGCTGTAGCCCATGTACGGACTGCCTGTCGCACGGTAATTATCTGACTGCTGTCAACCCCGGCAGCGACTTCAGATAGACCATCGACACACCTATGTCTCTGTCCATACTTGAAATGCACTCCGTGGAGCTGTTCTGCCAGCGGCCACCGGGTGCCTGTTATGTCATCTGCGACGAATGGCACTATAAAGCGTGCCTCGGCAAGGCCGCAGACCTTCAGAGGGCCAGTGCGGAGACGCGGGAATTTATTGCTATCCCCGCACTGAATCGCAGAAGGTGGGAGGAGGACCCGAAGCTGGTCAGGAATCTCATTGGCAGTCACTGGCTGTTTTTTCATGATGTACGGGACCGGAACCCTGACACCGATGGTTGGTGGGTCATCGTTGCTCTTCTCGAAGAGGTTCGCCGGGGCAAACTGCTTGCCGTTAAAGGTCCGCGTAATGGCCTGTTTCCGTCACCGTACAGCAGCACGCCGTTAATGAATCCCGTAGGGAGGACCGGCAGTCACCCGAACGGCGAACCCATTCTGTCTGTCCAGTATGATCCGGCCACCTGGCAAACCCGGCTGAACGCTGCGCGCGCAGCCAGGGCGACACTGCCGCGCATCGAGATACCACAGGAACTGACTAAGGCGCAGCGGTGGCAGACGCGCAAGGCGCTGATTGCGGCGGGCAATGCGGCCATGTCAGGGCGCGTGCGGGCAGCGGCTGAACGGCTCGCACGCAACAATGTCGCGGTGGAGAAGGCCAGACTCTCCGATCATGTCTACGAGCCGTCCAGGCCGGTGCCCGAAGGGTGGGCGAACCGCAGCGGGGATACGGAATTTCTGGATCGGTATGGGCTTGATGCCATGGACTTTACAATCAAGGGCTCGAACTTCAGGGCGCAGCTATACGAACCGGATGCGGCGGTCTTCGGTAGCGACATGAATCCGACGCTCGCGTTCAAGGGAACCGAAATGACAAGTCTGGCCGACTGGTCGAACAATGTTAACCAGAGCGTGAATATCGAATCGGAATACTACGAACGAGCAGTAAGGAGTGGCACGAAGCTACGTGAGATTACAGAACCTATCGACATAACAGGTCACTCGTTAGGGGGTGGCCTCTGTTCCGCCGCATCCGTCGCCAGCAGTAAGGACTGCTGGAGCTTCAATGCAGCGGGCCTGCACCCGAAGACCGTCGAGCGCTATGGCGGACAGGTCACGCCATCGAACATCAATGCGTACCATGTGAAGGGCGACATTCTGACCGTGGCACAGACGTGGACGCCCCTGCCCGGTGCAGCCGGTACTCCCTATCCCCTTTCCGGCAGTGGCTCGCCCGTGTCGCGGCACTTCATCAGGCAGGCAATAGACGGCATCGAGCAGCAGAAGGCGGAGGACGTCTCCGTACTTGAAACACTGTCGTAACGGGACTGAAAGCGATGAAAGCACTCAGTCGAATCCTTATCGTGCCGGTGCTGTTACTGGCGCTATCCCCTGTGGTTCATGCAATGAAAAAATTTCCCGCCACTGATTTTTTTAGCGGCCCGCAACTCGAACTGGCGCGGGCCATCGAGCGAGGCGACATGGAGCAGGTCAGGCTATTGGCACCGAAGACGGATCTGAAGACGCCCGGACGCAAGAACATGACGATGCTGTTTTTTGCGTTTCAGGAGGCGTTGCAGCGCGATCCGCATCGGCTTGCGGTTATGTCGGAGGTGGTGAAGGCCGGAGCCGATCCCTTGCAGGAAGTGCCGAATTTTGGTGATCCGCTCGGGGTCATGCTCAACAGCTCCCACCCGGAATTCCTGCGCGCGATGCTGGACGGTGGGGTTGATCCCAACACCATGATCGAGGGCCGTAGACCCATCATTTTCTTTGTTACAAGCGATCGTAAATTGGGCTCGCTCAAGCTGCTGGTGGAGCGAGGCGCGGATGTGAACCGGCGCGATTCATTGCGCAATACATCTCTCTACGAAGCGCTAACTGGCTATGACACCGGGGCAGTCAATTACCTTCTCGATCACGGAGCCAACCCCAACACGTACAACATCAATGGAATCTCGTTTCCAAGACAATTGGAATCGCAAATAAAACATGCGGGCCCCACCTCTGAATTAGGTGTCAAACTGGTCGAAATCCGCGACCGCATCATCAAGATGGACGTGAAATGGCCGCCTGAGACGCCGGAGCAGATAAAGGCACGATGGGGAGCCAGTTCTCCGCGCCGGCTCGACGACAGCAGGATTCCGCTGCCTTGAAGCAGGAACCGAAAGGGCTACATCCGTGTAGCCCTTTTTGCTGTCGCCATCAAAAATATGTGCAATGGGTAACCCCAGGCTTTCGCTGTGAACCGGCAAAATGCCAACGTTTGTTCACGCTGGAATGTGCGCTTTGTGCCGCAGTCAGGCAAGTGTGCCGATATGTTTCGCCCACCTCTCCATCATCGGGCGGCGCTGTTCCATCAGGTCGGTGCGGTGATAGGCGGCTTCAACCTTGTTTGCGACGGTATGTGCAAGCGCCCGCTCGGCCAAGTCGCGAGCATAGCCGTTTTCGCTGGCCCAATCTCTAAACGAACTTCTATAGCCGTGCGCGGTTGCCACGCGTCCCGGCGTGTCGCTCTTTGCTTTGACTCGGCGCAGCAGCGCCGTCAAGGTCATATCGGATAGCACCTTGCCGCGAGGCGACGGAAACACCAACGTCTCGTGCTGCTTCTGTTCCTTCAACGTCTTGACGACAGCAAGCGCCGCCGCCGAGAGCGGAACGCGATGCGGCTCTTTCGCTTTCATGCGCTCGCCGGGAACTGTCCACACGGCGGCGTCGAGGTCGAATTCGCCCCAGGTCGCGCCGCGCACTTCACCGCTACGCGCCGCCGTGAGAATCAGGAACAGCAAGGCGGCGCGCGTGTTGTCACCCCGTTCGATATGGCTCAATTGCGCCTTCACGAATGCGGGTATTTGACGCCAGGGCATCGCCGGTTGATGCTCCTTTTTTGCGCTCTGCTTCGGCAAGATGTGATCGACAACGGAGACCGGGTTCGCCGTGATATGACCGTGGGCCCAGGCCCATTGCATGACGGCGTGCATCCGCTGGCGGGTCCGGCTGGCGGTTTCGGCCTTCTCCAGCCAGATAGGCCGTAGCACTTCGGCACAATCGGCAGGCGTGATTGCATCGAGCGGCTTCGCGCCGAGCTTTGGAAACACGTAAGCCTCAAGTGATCGAATCCAATCAGCTGCGTGCTTCTCGTTTCGCCAGCCTGGTTTCAGTTCCTCGTGAACCTTGCGCGCCGCCTTTTCGAACGTGAGCGCGGTGGCGGCCATGCTGGCGGCTTGCTGGTCGCGGTCGCGTTCGTCAATAGGGTCTTTGCCTGCGTCGATCTGGCGGCGCATGGCGAGCGCCTTCTCGCGCGCATCGGCTATGGTGACTTCGGGATAGACGCCGAGGCCCGCATCGCGGCGCTTGCCCGTTACCGGGCTGGTAAAGCGTAGGGTCCATTTACTGCCCGTCTTGCCGGGGGTGAGCATTAGACGGTGTTAGGAACTTCGAAGTACTGGGATTGCATGGACAAGCATAAGCATGGCGAAGACGACAAAATGCAGACCTGCGAGTGTTTCGGGCAAGCGTTCGTAGTCACGTGCGAGGCGTCGAAA
>NZ_VZQN01000083.1:0-12075 GCF_014397645.1 Paraburkholderia sp. 31.1 | reverse complement strand
ACACTTATCGACTGTTAGTTTTTAAAGATCGGTCCGCCAAACCCGCCGCGCCTGAACCACCACTACCCGGCACTGCTTCGTTTGCGTCGCTGCGTCTGCAGCAGAGAAGCGAGATTATGGAGAGCGGCCAACAACACGTCAATACCCTTCTGCGAATTTCTTTTGGGGACAGCATTTGGGGACAGCATGCGAGGATACGACCCCATATACAGGAAAACGACATGGAGCCCCCTTGCGCAAGGAGCAACTCGCCCCTATCTAGGTTAGGTCGCGCGCATGGCCACGGACTATGCACCTGCGTAGCCTCACGCAATGCCTGCGACAACAGCGACGATGATTTGATGTGCACCCATGAGCGCGAACCCCCAAGCTCGTATATAATGCGAGCCGCGCAAAATTTCGCATGTCCATCGGCCCGCTTCGAGCGGGCTCATCTTTTTTGCTCCCCAGAGCACAGCCCAACAACCGCGTTGAGTCACATCAGGTGATGCTGAGCCCTGCTCGAAACGCCTGACGGTAGCGTCTTGCGTCTCATAGCGAAGCCTCTAGAGGAAATTACGTGAACCCTTTTGATCGCGAAGATTCGCAACACGACACCGCCTTCACTGCCAAAGTTCCGTCCGGCCGTTCGGCCAAAGGCAAGGGCGCCGGCAAAGCGATTCCGGTGGCAGCCGAGCTGCTGCCGCAACAAGCCGAAGAACGCCAGCGCCTGATGCGCGCACTGATCCAGCTGGGTAAAGAACAAGGCTACCTGACCCACGCGCAGATCAACGACCACCTGCCCGACAACTTCACCGCAACCGCCGCGATCGACAGCATCGTCAGCGCGTTCAGCGACATGGGCGTGCAGGTCTACGAGCAGGCCCCGGACGCGGAAACGCTGCTGCTCAACTCGAATTCCCCCGCCGTGGTGTCGGACGACCAGGCGGACGAGGAAACCGAAGTCGCGCTGTCGACCGTCGACTCCGAGTTCGGCCGCACCACCGACCCCGTGCGTATGTACATGCGCGAAATGGGCGCGACCGAGCTGCTCACCCGCGCAGGCGAAATCGCGATTGCGAAGCGCATCGAAGACGGCCTGCACGAAATGGTGCAGGCGATCGCCGCGTGCCCGCTCGCGATCTCCGCGATCCTCGCGAGCGCGCAGCAGGTTGTCGACGGCGAGCTGCGCATCGACGAACTCGTCGACGGCCTGAATGAAGAGACGGCCGCCGCGGAAGAAGTCGCGAGCGCCGACACGGATGCCGATGAAGACAGCGACGCCGGCGAAGACAGCGAAGACGAAGAAGACGACGACGTCGGTCCGGAAGATTCGTCGGCGGCGGACGAAGCTCGCCTGAAGCAGCTCACGAGCGACTGCCTCGAAATCTTCGCCCAGGTCGGCATTCTGTACGACCAGATGAACGCGTCGCACGCGCGCGGCGACGTCACGTCGAAGGCCTATCTGCGCGCACGCGAAGACATTCAGCAGCACCTCGCGAAGATCCGCTTCACCGCACGCACGATCGACCGTCTGTGCGGCGACGTGCAGCGCCAGGTCGCGCAAGTGCGCGCGATCGAGCGCAACATTTTGCAGATCGTCGTCTCGAAGGCCGGCATGCCGCGCGAGAAGTTCATCGAAACGTTCGCGGGTAGCGAAGCCGACCTCGGCTGGACCGAGCGTGCCGCGCGCACCGGCGCGTCGACCTATGGTGCGGCGCTCGAGCGTCACCTGCCGGCCATCCAGTCCGAACAGCAGAAGCTGATCGACATCGAAGCGACGGTGTCGCTGCCGCTCAAGCATCTGAAAGAAATCAACCGCCAGATGGTCGCGGCCGAATCGAAGATGCGCAAGGCCAAGAGCGAGATGATCGAGGCGAACCTGCGTCTCGTGATCTCGATCGCGAAGAAGTACGTGAACCGCGGCATGCTGTTCCTCGACCTGATCCAGGAAGGCAACATCGGTCTGATGAAGGCCGTGGACAAGTTCGAATACCGTCGTGGCTGGAAGTTTTCGACGTACGCGACCTGGTGGGTCCGTCAGGCCGTCACTCGTTCGCTCGCCGATCAGGCGCGCACGATCCGCGTGCCGGTGCACATGATCGAAACGATCAACAAGCTGAACCGCATTTCGCGCGAGATCCTGCAGCAGACCGGCCAGGAAGCGCATCCTGCGGTGCTCGCGGAACGCATGGAACTGTCGGAAGAGAAGGTGCGCGGGATTCTGAAGATCGCGAAGCAACCCGTATCGCTCGAAACGCCGGTCGGCGACGACGGCGATGCGACGCTGGGCGACATGATCGAAGACGCTGGCGTATCGTCGCCGGCGGATGCCGCGATGCAGGCCGACCTGCGTGCCGCGATCGACGACGCGCTCGACTCGCTGTCCCCGCGCGAAGCGAAGGTGCTGCGCATGCGCTACGGCATCAACACGAAGTCGGATCACACGCTTGAAGAAGTGGGCAAGCAGTTCGACGTGACCCGCGAGCGGATCCGCCAGATCGAGAGCAAGGCGATGCGCAAGCTCATGCATCCGAGCCGCGCGGACCGTCTGAAGTCGTTCCTCGACCGATAAGCGTTTGCCACGCTTGCCGTGCTCGCTGCACGGCAAGCCGCCCACATCGTCATACACAAGCAGCGGGATGAACCGGTCGACGGTGAGTCCCGCTGTTTGCTTTTGTGCTGTACCTTTCCACAATTCTTCAGGCGCGAATTTTCCGCTTCGCTTCCCGCCCTGTTGTCCACAGATTTTGGGAACAAGCTTGTGGACAACCTGCGCATGACTGCGCTAACTCATTGAGCGTACTGCGTTTCGCGCTCGCGCCTGAGATGAGTCGCGTGTCCCATTACTTGTCGCACATCGTGCGCCCTCCGCCCATTGCCGCGCTCTCAACGCGAGTCCAATCTCAGAAGGCGCCACCATGATCGAGCAGATTCAGCATGCCCTCGCCAGTCAGCGGCGCCGCCACGGTGCTTTGCCCCAGCATATGCGGATCCAGGTAGCCGGAAACCTGCAGCGTGTCGACGGCAAAGCGCATCAGCCGATGCAGCACGATTGGCGCCCCAAGGCCGAGCGTGAACACGATGATCGCAAGGTTGCCGCACTGCAAACTGAGCAGACGCGCCACGCTGACGTTACTGCCGAAATGCAATTGCGATCCGAGCGACGTGTTGGCCATCACGTGGCGCGTCAGCGCGGCGACATAGAAGCCGCGGATCAGCATCGTGCCGATGGAGAACAGCGCATAAAACAAAAACAGCGATCCGAGCGCGGCCCGCGACGGCGCCATACTCGCCCCCGGCACCTGGCCGACATGCATCGATGCGAGAGCGCCCTTCAGAAACACCATGAACAGCACCGCGAACAGCACGACCACGCCGACGAACGTAACGAGGAACAGACCGTAGACGACCCACGCGCGCCCGTTGAAGCGAAACGCAAGGCTACCGAAGCTGCTCGCGTTGATGCGGCACTCCATTAGACGCATCGATGTCCACGGCGTCATCTGGCCAAGCGTGACAACGCACAACAGCGCGTACAGCAACGCGCGCACGCCGAAGCCGAGCGCCGAGCCGGTCATGCCGCCGCGAATACCGCACCACTGCGTCCGGCTCAGCCGATAGCGCTGCGCGCCGAAAAAGGCACCCGCCGCGAGCACGACGATCAGCAGATACAACGCGATGACAGGCAGCCAACCGAGTGCCGCGCTTTTCGTCAGCATGCGCAAGACCACGCTTAGCGCGCCAGCCGCGAACACCGCGCTGAACACGACCACGATTGCGAACAGAAAGCCCTTGAATAGCTCGCCCCCGGTGCCCATGTACTCGAAGCGCTCGTCCTGAAACCGCATGCGCGACCAGACATATCGGCGGTTGTTCGTGGTCGCCCAGAAGCGGTAAATACCGAGCGTCACGATTTGCAGCACAAGGTTTCTGAAAAAGATGCCGTAGAGGTCGCCGAGCGTGCCGTCGTAGATCAGCAGCGGCCGCTTCTCGTCGAGTGAATTCATTGCGTTGCCCCCTTTTCCTCATTTAACGTTTTTGTGGCCCACTCACGCATTCTCGTGCGGCACTCATATGCGGCATGCATGGGCGAACGCGACGGGCGACGATGCTTTCCCGTGCGAAAGCCGACTCGTGTGGCGCGAACCCGTGTAAAACCTGTCTTTCAGACATTCCGGGAATCACGCAAAACGGAAGCCGGCCGGCAAGCACGATAATTACACGGTTTCTTGTCTTTATAAATGGCATTTCCGCATATAAATCGACCACCTCCATTACAAGATTTGGCAGCGCCCGAATTTATTCGAATTGCATAATCTTGAAATTAAGGCGTGCAATAACGATTTCATTGGGGGCAATCATTGGAGGGTCCACTCGCGCGTACGCGCCGTTCGACGTGGCAATCCCGGGCGGTTTCATCTGCGGCTTGCCACGGTCGGTCTCATAGAAGGCACGCGCGGACGAAAACGATTGCGTATTCGAACTCAACGCGATTCGCGATTAATCAGGAATGCGGTGAATTCTGTTAACTCGCCACAATTTTTGGCATTTGGATAAAAAAACCCGGCTGCACATTAGATGCTCGCCGGGTAATTTGCCGCATTCCACTGATTGTGTTGATGCAATCAGGATTTTATTGCTCGTCGAAGTACTGCTCGAGCGCGCGGTTCATTCGGTGCACGCCGGTTTCAATCTCCTCCATACCCGGCGCGGCAAACGACAGGCGCAGCGCAGCTCTATCGGCCGCGTCCTTGTAAAACGCGACACCCGGCACGAACATCACGTTCTGTTCGATGCACACGCGCAGATAGTCGGACGCATCGCGTGCCCCGTTCAGACGCGCCCACACGAACATGCCGCCGGCCGGACGATGAAATGCGATGTGCCGCGCGAGATGCGTGTCGAGCGCATCGCATAGCGCGCGGCATTTGACGGAATACGCATCGACAATGCGCGGCAGATGCCGCTCCAACCTGCCGCTCGCGAGGTACTCGGCGGCAATCGCCTAGGTCCAGGGCGCGCTGCATAGATCGACGGTCTGGTTGGCGACCACGCATCGAGCGATATAAGGCGCTACACCACGTTCTTTTCGATGATCGGCCGGTTTTCGAGCACGCGCGTAAAGCTTAGTGAACTGAGATCGAGCGTCGCATAGCGGTCATGCAGAATCAATTCGCTGATGCCGCGTCCGGTTGCCGGCCCTTGCTGCAAACCGTGGCCGCTGAAGCCGTTCGCGAAAATGCAGTTATCGATATCCGGGTGATGGCCAATGATCGCGTTCTGATCGAGCACGTTGTATTCGTAATAGCCGGACCAGCAGTTCTGCACGCGCAGCGCCTCGAATTGCGGCACGCGATTGGCGAGCGTCGGCCAGATCACGTCGTCGAAAAGCACGTGATCGACTTCATCGAGCGGTAGATCGTCGGGATCGTTATCGGCCGACGGCGACGTGCCGCAGATATACGAATTGCCTTCAGGCCGGAAGTACACGCCGCTCGGATCGATCAGCAGCGGACAGCGTTCAAGCTTTGCCGGCGACGTGACGTTGAAGATACTGCGCCGCCGCGCATAGACGGGCAGATCGATGCCGACCATCTGTGCGACCTTACGCGACCATGCGCCGGCCGCGTTGACGACGACGTCGCAAGCATAGGTCTCACCGTCCGCGGTTTGTACCTGCGTGACGCGATTGCCCTCGCGATGCAGCGCGGTGACGTCTGCCGCGACATAGCGCGCGCCGAGCGCCTGCGCTTTCTTGCGCAGCGCCTGTACTAAACCGTAGCCGTCGAACCAGCCCTCGCCGCTTTCGCCATAAGCGCCGGCAACGAGGTCGTCGGTATTGAGCCAAGGGAAGCGCGTTTGCAAGCCATGCGTGTCGAGCAGGCTGATATCTGCGCCGAGGCTTTTTTGCAGCGCGTGATTCTCGCGCAGCGTCGCTTCACCGGCAGGTGTCGCGAGAAACAGGTAGCCGCCTTCGTGCAGATCGATCGAGGGCCGGGTGCCGTCGACTTCGAGCCGCTCGCCGATCGAGCGAAGAAACTCGATGCCGAACAGCGACATCTGAATGGAAAGCGGCGTAGAAAACTGCTGCCGGATCGACGCCGCCGACAAGGCCGACGACGAACGCGCATAGGTCGGGTCGCGCTCGATTACCGTGACGCCGACTGTCGGATCGGACAGCCGCAAGAAATACGCAATCGAACTGCCGATCACCCCACCGCCGACGATCACGACTTTCGAACTCACGTCTTACTCCACGAGTAACGTGGCCGCTCCGGAACGCCGGGCGGCGCAAACGGATTGCTATCTGGAACGCGCGGCCGTGGCGCGCCGGACGGCGACGGCGGCGGCGCACCGGCATCAACGCGATGCGCCGCCAACGTTTACGACGTCACACTTGCGCGCTCAGTCGAGATTGAAGTCGATACCCTGCGCAAGCGGCAACGCCGACGAGTAGTTCACGGTATTGGTCGCGCGACGCATATACGCCTTCCATGCATCCGAACCCGACTCGCGCCCGCCGCCCGTTTCCTTTTCGCCGCCAAACGCACCGCCGATCTCCGCGCCGCTCGGTCCGATGTTGACGTTCGCGATGCCGCAGTCGCTGCCCGACGCGGACAGGAAGCGCTCCGCTTCGCGCAGGTCGCTCGTGAACACGCACGACGACAAGCCGTGATGCGCTGCGTTGTTCGCCTCGACCGCATCGGCGAAATCGGCATAGCGCAGCACGTACAGAATTGGCGCGAACGTTTCCTTCAGCACGACCGACGTTTGCGACGGCATCTCGACGATGGCCGGACGCACGTAGTAGCCGCCCTCATAACCCTTCACTTCGACTCGCTCGCCGCCGAACACCTTGCCGCCCTCGGCCTTCGCCTGCTGCAGCGCTTCCTGCATGCGGTCGAACGATTGACGGTCGATCAGCGGCCCCATCAGCGTGCCCTTTTCGAGCGGATTGCCGATCGGCACGCGGCTATACAACTGCTTCAGACGCTCGACGGTCTTCTCGTACACGCTGTCGTGCACGAACAGACGCCGCAGCGACGTGCAGCGCTGACCGGCCGTACCGACCGCCGAGAACAGGATGCCGCGCATCGCGAGTTCATGGTCGGCCGTCTGCGTGACGATGCCGGCGTTGTTGCCACCGAGTTCGAGCAGCGAGCGGCCGAAGCGCTTCGCCACTTCGACACCAACCTTGCGACCCATTTCCGTGCTGCCCGTCGCGCTGACGATCGACGCGCGCGGATCGGCCACGAGCTTTTCGCCCACGTCGCGTCCGCCGTTGATCAACGCGGCCAGGCCGGCTGGCGCGTCGCCGAATTCCTTCAGCGCGTCTTCGAGAATCCTGTTCACGGCCAGCGCCGAGAGCGGTGTCTTTTCCGACGGCTTCCAGATCACTGCGTTGCCACACACCAGCGCGAGCGCCGCATTCCATGACCAGACCGCCACCGGGAAATTGAACGCCGAGATCACGACGCAGGTGCCGAGCGGATGCCACGACTCCGCCATCCGATGACCCGGGCGCTCGGACGCGATCGTCAAACCGTACAGCTGACGCGACAGACCGACCGCGAAATCGCAGATGTCGATCATTTCCTGCACTTCGCCCATGCCTTCCTGCAGGATCTTGCCCGTCTCCAGCGAGACGAGGCTGCCGAGCGCCTGCTTCTGTTCGCGCAGCCGATTGCCGAGCAGCCGCACCAGCTCGCCGCGGCGCGGCGCCGGCACGTTACGCCACACGGCAAACGCGTCTTTGGCCCGGGCGAGCGCCGCGTCGACCTCGACCGCCGTCTGGCTGGCCACACGGCCGATGAGCTCGCCGGTGATCGGCGAATGAACGGCGATATCGCCGGCTTGCGCGGCTTGGGCAATGCCGAGATCCGCGAGGATAGTGGACGCGTCCATGTGAACCCCTTTAATTTCCGATACGAAACAAGAGTAAGTTCGGAAACTATACACGCGGGTTGTTGTGGCGGCAAGAAGATGGTCGGGAATGAAATACCGGTTGACAAAAGGGGGGCGATGTTTCCAGAAGGAAACTTCGTCAGACTTCGGGCGGTTGTCACGCCCGCGCGTCAAGCATCTGGCCCGCCATTCTCCTCCAGCACCGCCATCAACCGGTCGACCAGCACACGCGCGAACGGCGGCAAGTCCTTCAGACTGCGCACGCAGATCTTCAGCTTGCGCACGGCCCACGGATCGTTCAGGCCGACGATCGCGATCTGCATCGTCTTTCTGTGCCGCAGCGCGACCGACTCCGGCACGATGCCGATTCCGACACCCGCCTCGATCATCCGGCACGCGGCCTCGAAGTTGCCGACCTGGATGCGAAGTTTGAGACGCGCGCCGAGCGCATCGGCGGCACTCGTGATGAACGCGTGAATCGCGCTCGACGTCGGCAGGCTCACGAAGTTCGCGTTCAGCACCTGCGAAAAATCGACCGACGCTTGTCTCGCGAACGGATGCTCGCACGACGTAACCAGCACGAGCCGATCGTCGCGATATGGCAGCATCTGCAGATGCTCGGCATGCACATTGCCCGCGACGATGCCGATATCGGTCGCGCTGTCGGCGACGCCCTTGACGATCTCGCCGCTCAGCACTTCGCGCAGATCGATGTTCACGTCCGGGTGATCGCGCAGGAAACGGCTCAGCACGGCCGGCAGAAACTCGCTGATCGCGGTCGTGTTGGCCCAGATGCGCACGTGGCCCTTGATGCCCTCGCCATACTCCTGCATGTCGCCGGCCAGATGCTCGACGCGTTCGAGCACGAGCCGCGCGTGATGCACGAAGGCTTCGCCCGCGGGTGTCGGCGTCACGCCCTGGCTGGTTCGATAGAGCAGCTTGATGCCGAGCTGCTCCTCGAGATTCTTGACCCGGTTGCTGGCGGCCGGCGCCGACAGGTGCGAACGCTCCGCCGCACGCGCGAGGTTGCGCGTGTCGGCGATATGCAGGAGCAGGCGTAAATCGACGAAATCGAAGTGCATGATGAAAGCTGCTAGCGAAGCATGCGCAAAGCAAACTTTCATCTTAACCGGGTGCAGTGAAAATTTAGCTGGGGAAAGATCCGAATCGACAGATCACCTTGATGCGCGCACGGCTTAAGCCGACTCTCGCATCATCTCCGCTTGCGGTATCAGCTCGGCATCGGGCGAAATCTCTTCGAGCGTCTGCTGACTCGTTTCGATGTGCAGCGCGAGAATCGCGATACTCAGCAACAACAGCACGCCACCGACCATCGTCAGCACACCCGTCACGCCGAACTCCGTGTAGAGCAGCAGCGCGACGTAGGGTGTGGACATCGACGCCGCGCGGCCGCACGTGCCGGCCACGCCGGTGCCGCGCAAGCGATGCGCGGTCGGAAACAGCTCGGGGATATAGCCGAACAGGCCGAGCGTGCAGACCGTGTAGATCGTCGTGACGAGCGCGAAACCGACGACCGCGATCGGCACTGGCGCGCGCATCTGCACGTAGACGAAGCCGAGCACGATCGTTGCAAGCGAGAACAGCACGATGCCGTTGCGTCGCCCCAGGCGGTCCGTCACGAGATAACCGACGACAGCGCCGGCCGGCGCACCGAACGACATCAGCAGCACGAAGCCAAGCGACTGCACGATGGTCAGGCCTTCCTTGACGAAGAACGTCGGCAGCCACGCGACGAAACCGTACAGCGACATGTTGATCGCCATGCAGGTCAGCGCGGCGACCAGCGTGCGGCCGATCATGCCGCGCGCGAACAGCGCCGAGAACGGCGCGGCCGGCACCTCGTGACTGACCACGCGCGAAACCGGCGGCAACTTGCCGACGCGCGCCTCGACCTGTCGCTCGATTGCCGAGACGGTGGCCTCCGCCTCTTCGAGCCGGCCGACCGTTTCGAGCCAGCGCGGCGACTCCGGCATCCGATGCCGCAGGAACCACACGACCATCGCGCCAACCCCCGCGATCGCGAACATGTAGCGCCAGCCGAGATGTGGAATTACCCAATAGCCGACTGCGGTCGCGCCGAGCAAACCGGAGTTGATGATCAGCGCGAGCAGCGCGGTCCAGCGGCCGCGTGTGGCGGGTGGCACGAACTCGCACAGCGTGCCGGCCGCGACCACGAGTTCGGCGCCAAGGCCAATGCCCATGACGAAGCGCAGCAGAATCAGCCAGTAGATGTTCGGCGCGAAGCAGGCGGCGAGCGACGCGATGCCGAAGATCGCGAGATTGGCCTGATACGAATAGCGTCGACCGAAGCGGTCGCCGAGATAGCCTGCCAGCCCCGCGCCGATCATCATGCCCATGAAGGTCGCGGAGATGAAGAACGAGCCGAGGCGGAGATCGGTGAAGCCGGTTTTGACCATCGCCGCGAGCGCGCCGTTGGCGAGATAGATGTCGAAGGCGTCGAGGAAAGCACCCGCGCCGATCAGGCCGAGGATGTTCCAGTGGAAGCGGGTGATCGGCAGGCGGTCGAGGCGTGCGCCGGAGTTGATGGGGGCTGGCAAATTGTGTCTCCTGTCTTTTTAGGCTGCGCGCGGGCGAGAGGCGCGAGCGCGGAACAGTTCTGCGAGACCGCCTTCGTTCGATGTGGCGGCTCGGGGCAGAGCGCTGAACGGCCGTTGTCGGATCGTGCAGGGCCGTTGGCTTCAAGAGTGCGACAGGTGACGTGGGCTGGGAATTGGGCTTTTTGGAGGTGAGTGTTCCGGTTTGCTTAAGGGAATGGTAAAGAAGCGATTTGCATACCCGAAAGGCGGCAGCGCCGAACCGCAGCGCGAGGTCAAAGCCCTCGAGAACGAGATCGTCGAAATGGTCGCGCGCGATGAACTCGATTTCGAGTTCAGGATGCGCATCCATGAACTGATCGAGTCGTTGCCCAAAGCCGGTGACTGAGCCGGAATTATCGCCGGCTCAAGCCCCGTCGCGCCATTTATCCCGCTGTCCGGTTCTGCACGGGCACGTCTGCGCCGGCGCTGCGTGTGACAGAGTCGCTGAGGTCCGTCCTCGTATTGATGAACCAGGCGGAGACCGAAGCCAACAAGAAGCAGCCGACGAAGAGGTGGAATACGACATTGAAGTCGTCATTCGTCCTGGTCAGGATGTAACCGACGATCAGCGGGGAAAGAAATCCTGCCAGCTGACCCGCCGCATTGACAAAGCCGATTGCCGACCCGACGACCTTGTTCGGCAGCGCGACGTTCGGGATGGTGTAGAGCGAACAGCCGGCCATGGTTGAGAAGAAGTAGCCGATCGTCTGAAAGAATACCGCCGTTTCCGCGGTCTCCGCATGGGCCGTCAGATAGGCAAAGATGGCGGCCACGACGCAGCCGAGGACGACAAGCAATTCGCGACGATTGCGGAAGAACTTGTCGGAAAGAAAGCCCGTGATGCAATAGGCAATCGTGCCGACGAGAAATGGCACCGACGCCATAATGCCCATTCTGGCCGTCGAAAGGCCGCGCGCTTTCAGCAGATACGTCGGGAACCAGCTCATGATGCCCCACGAGGCGATGCTGAAAACGAACAAGGTGACGAAGCACCACCAGACCAGCGGCGTTTTCACCAAACCAGCAAAATCCGCTTTGCCGGCAGAGGCAGACAAAGACTTTTCGCTGGTACCGATTTCCTCCAATTCGATCTTCGAAACGTGCTTGCTGTCTTTCGGGCTGTTTCTGATATAGATCCAGCCGAATACGGCCATCGCGACACCGGGTATGAACAGACTCGTGAAAATCGCGCGCCATCCCCACGCGGCCATCACGGCCGCCACGAACAGCGGCGCCAATGCGGGTCCCAGCGCATTAGTGGTCATCATCAGCCCGGTTGCCCGTCCCACTTCGCGCTTTGGGAACCAAGCCGACAGTGTCTTGAACGCGGCGGGAGGAAAGAGCGCTTCGCCGATGCCGAACGCGACCCGCACCACCAGCATCAAGCCGAGCGAATTGCACAGTCCGGTAAGCGCGGTGAAAATCGTCCACCAGGTGATGCCGCGGCGCGCGTCAAGCAAGTTGTCGCCTCACTCATGCAGCCAGAGGCTGTTTATTTGCGCTGATCGACGCCATCTCGACGACTGAGTCGCGTTCGGGGTTAAGCGTCACGGCACCAACCGGTGTCCAG
>NZ_VZQN01000082.1:0-12194 GCF_014397645.1 Paraburkholderia sp. 31.1 | reverse complement strand
CCGGCGGCAGCAACCGCGCCACCGCTCTGTCCTTGAATGTCTTTCCGTAACGCGCCAACTTGTTCTCTCTTTATCGCCCCCAGATTCCAATTTTATCCAGGCGACAACCATTGTGACGCGGGGGGGCCGATCGTCGTCATCAGCCGCGGACCGAATTTGTCTGCAAGCAGGCCAGCCGGGATCTGACATAGCGCGTAGCTAAAGAAGAACGCGCTCAGGATTCCACCCATTTCCATCGCGGACAGATGAAACTCGGACGCAATGAATGGAATAGCCGCTGCCATGATCATTCTGTCCATGTAACAGAGCAGATAGACTGCGAACAAAATAAGCAGCACGAGGTAGCGATGTCTCCAACGAAAGCGCATGAGATCTTCCTTATTATTAAATGACAGCGATGACACGAAATCCGAGCTTTAGCCGATCAATTGGCGGTACGTGAACGACTTGAAATCGGCAGGCTCGCGAAAGCCAAGCATGTCGTTGACGGTGATACCTGCGAATGCCCCCGTGAAGCCGATGGGGGTTGCATATTCATCGCTGAGTTTCGTGAAATCCTTTTCCAGTTCAAGGTCATTCCAGTCACCGTGCGTCAAGCGATAGAAGAAGCGCAGTTTCGCGTCCACGACGCGAATCCGCAGGTCGATCCCGGTGGCCTCGGGCAGCGTCGCCAGTCGATTGCTGTAGGCGAAGCTGCCGGCATCCATTTCCATGTAGGACAGGATTTTTGTGCCGTCGTCGTCGCGCGTGACGAACAGATAGTAGAAGGTGTTCTCGTCGTAACGCGCCATGAGCCCAGCCATGTGCAGATATGACTTGGGTGAAAATTCCAGCGCGGTTTCGACTTCGAACTGCCAGTCACGGATGCGACAGGCCAACAAGCTTTGATGGAACCGCGAAGTCGGCGACTCTTGCCCCCTTATCCGCAGATAGCCCGGACGTTCGTGAAGATTGCACCAGTCGTCGCCGATGGGGATGCGCAGACTCTGCAGTTCCAGGGGCAGCGCGGCACGTTGTCCGAAATCGATCGTCCAACTGCTGTCGAGCCTTTGCTCGATATCCGAGCCGATCGCAAAAGATTCGGCGGGAACCACTCCGCCACTGGCGAGGCGGGGCCAGTCGGCATGCCATTCGATAGGTGCGACACAGGTTTCACGGCCTAGCGGCGAGCGCTTCGTGTGCGCATCGATTGGTCTCGATCCGAGGTACGTCATGTACCACTGGCCGTTGGGACCCTCGACCAGGTTGCCGTGGCCGGTCCGCTGAATCCGTCCATTCGCGTCGCGCGACGTGAGCATCGGCGTATCAGGATGAAGCTCGTATGGACCGAAAATGTCGCGAGACCTGGATACACACGTTGCATGTGTATAGCCTGTGCCCCCCTCCGCTGTGATCAGGTAGTACCAGTCTCCCTTCTTCAGTAAATGCGGAGCCTCGTAGATCTGACATTTCATGAAGTAATCGGTCTTCAGGTTGGCGCCTTTATAGATGACGTGCTCTTCGCCGATCAGCTTTTCCTCCTGCACCGAGTATTCCCGCAGAACGATTCCGACGAACAGGTCTTCGTAGATACCTCTGAAATCGCGCCGGATATAGGCGAGCCACTTTTTGCCAGATTCGTCGTGGAACAGGGATGGATCGTATCCACCGGACACGAGATGCACGGGCTCCGACCAGGGTCCGGTGATGTCCGGGGCGGTTACGAGATAGTTGTGCATGTCACGAAGCGGGGAGATCTTCTGCTCGCCTTTCCATGCCTTGGTGTCGGTATAGACGAGCCAATAAAGACCGTCGTGATAGGAGAGGGCTGGCGCCCATATGCCTCCGGACGGCTGCTCTCCGATCAGGTTCAATTGCGATAGTCTGTCGAGAGGCGTGGCCTTGAGTTCCCAGTTGACGAAATCTTTTGATTCGTAAATGAGAACGCCCGGATACCATTCAAACGTTGAAACCGCGATATACCAAGCATCCTTGCCACGGCACACGCAAGGATCCGGGTTGAAGCCGCGCAGAACTGGATTTTGAATAGTACTCATCGGGAGGGTATTTTTTGACGTCGTGAGAGGAACAGATCTTCTTTATCGACAACGTTGCGAGAAGACCGGCAGATGCTCAACCGGATGCCCTGAGCGCGCTCGCTCCCTCGACAAGGGGCGACGGAAAACCGCATTGTCAGAAGCTTTCGGCATCGCCCACAACCCTCCGCGCCCGCAGAATCACCGGCATATCGACCATCCTCCCATCCACGGCAACCGCGGCGCCATGGCTCGTCTCGACAGCCGCAAGCACCCGTTGCGCCCACTCCACCTCGGCGTCACTCCATGCATACGCGCGATGCACCGGCTCGATCTGCTTCGGATGAATGCAAAGCTTGCCGCCGAAACCGAACCGCCGGCCGCGCCGCGCATCAGCTTGCACCGCATCAGCATCGGTAATGGTCGTCGACACGCCATCCACCGGCGCACCAATGCCAGCCAGCCTCGACGCAAGCACGATCTGCGAGCGAAACAGATGCAACTCCTCGCCATCCCCATCGATGCCAAGATCGATCTGAAAATCCAGCGTACCGAAGACGATACGCAGCACGCGCGGCGCGCTGCATAGCTCCGCAAGATTCGCGAACCCGCGCGCAGTCTCGACAATCGGCAGCACGCTCAACGCCGGATGGGCGTTGGCCAGCACCGCGACGATCTGTTCGCGCGTCTCAGCCTTCGGCAGCACGATTCCGGCCACGCCGCTCTGCCCAACGAGCGCCGCAACGTCATCTGGAAACCATGGCGTATCCGAGCCATTGATGCGCACCCAGGCGGCCCGCGATGCGTTAGCCGACACCGCGGCCACAACCGCCGCACGCGCCGGCACCTTCTGATCCGGCTGCACCGCGTCTTCCAGATCGAGAATCACCGCATCCGCGCCGGCCGCATAGGCCTTGTCGAACCGCTCAGGCCGATTCCCAGGCACGAACAGATACGACCGGGGCAACGCGCTCATGCCGCCACCATCGTGCGCGAAGTTGCATCGAATACCGAGCCAATCTGCTTCTCTTCGGCAATCTGCCATGCGCGGCGAAGCAGTTGCGCCGCCTCCTCTTCGCTAGCCGCACCCGAAAACGCCGCCAGCCGATGCAGCTTCTTCGCAATCTCGTCGCGCGACAAGGTATTGCCTGGATCGCCCTTCGGCTCATCGACACGCCCATCGAACACGCGGCCGTCGGCCGTCGTCACCGTGACCTTGCCGATCCAGCGTGCGGGATAGGCGGCGTCGACTTCAGCGTCGAGCGCCATTGTGACCTTGTCGCGAAACGCGGCGATCTCGCTCGCGTCGAAACCCTGCTCGAATTCGGTCACGCCGGCATAGCCGTGATGCGCGACCAGCCCGAGCACTGTGCCCATGTTGAACTTCGCCTGATGTACGCTGCGCGGCGCGACCACGGGACCGAGCACATCGATCGCGCCTTGATGCACGTGCGCGACGACCTTCGCGATGTCGCGCGGCGCGAAACGATGCGTCTGCACGACGGCGAGCAGCGCATCGGCGGCCGGATGCGTATGGCGGCACGCCGCGTGATACTTGAACGACGTCTCCGCGGTCGCCCAGCGGCTGCCAAGCCGATCGACGAGGCGCGCCGGATCGGCGTCGCTCGACATGCCCGCGGCCATGCCCTGGGCGCCTTCGAGAATGTGCGTCGCGCCCTTGAAGCCGTCGGCGGCGAGTTGCGCGGCCATCAGGCCGTTCGCGGCGGCCATCGCGGTGTGCAGTTGCTTCGAGTCGGCGGCGTCGCGCAGAAATTCCCATAGGCCGCTCGCCTGCGTGCCCGCCGAGCCGAACGCATCGAGCATTTGGGACGGCAACAAACCCAGCAAGCGTCCTGCCGTTGCCGCTGCCGCGACCGTGCCGACCGTGCCCGTGGTGTGAAACACCTTGTAGTGCGAGCGCCCGAGAAATTCGCCGATGCGAATGCCGACCTCGTATCCCGCCACCGCCGCCGCGATGAAGTCGCGCCCCGACGCTCGCTTTGCCTGTGCCAACGCGAGCGCAACCGGAAACACCACGGTCGCCGGATGAAACACCGAGCCATTGTGCACATCGTCCTGTTCGGCGAAATGCGATGCCGCGCCGTTGATCATCGCGGCGAAATACGGCGTGGTTCGACCGCGGTCGATCAGCACCTCGCAGAGGCCCTCGTTCGTCGCCCCGGCTGCCGCGCGTGCGAACCGCGCGATCGTCTCGACCGGGCGCGCGCCTTTGCCGGCCAGCGCCGAGCCGAGCCAATCGACGTACAGGTTGACGGTACGCTCGACGACCTCGTGCGGAATGTGGTCGAAGTCGAGTTGCGCGGCGAAAGTGGCAAGCGTGAGACTGGGATGGTCGTTCATGGGGTCGTTACCGAATCAGATCGTGCCCGCCGCGCGCAGCGCGTCGATACGCCCATTGTCGTAGCCGAGCTCACGCAGAATTGCTTCCGTATGTTGACCAAGCGTGGGCACAGGGTCCATTCGCGGCTCGAGGTCGGAAGGCAGACCGGGCGGCCGCAATGCGGCTATCGTCCCCGTTGCCGTGCCGACTTCCTGCCAGCGCTCGCGCGCCTTCAGTTGCGGATGCGCCCACACGTCGGCGAGCGTATTCATCTGCGCGTTCGCGATGCCTGCCTCATCGAGTCGATCGATCACGTGCGCCGCGCTCTGCTTCGCGAACGCCGCGACGATCACCTCGCGCAAGGCGTCGCGCGCCGCAGTGCGTTTCGAGTTCGATGCAAAGCGTTCGTCGGTTGCCAGTTCAGGCTGTTCGAGCACGCGCTCGCAGAACAGCTTCCATTCGCGTTCGTTCTGCAGGCCAAGCATGACCGTCTTGCCGTCGCCAGCGGGAAACGGGCCATAAGGATAGATCGTTGCATGCGCGGCGCCCGCAAGCGCGGGCTGCGACTGACCGTCAATCGCGTAGTAGAGCGGATAACCCATCCACTCGACCATGCTCTCGAGCATCGATACATCGATGCGGCAACCGCGCCCTGTGCGCCCACGCTGCAACAGCGCGCTCAGGATGTTCGAATACGCGTACATGCCCGCCGCGATATCGGCGATCGAACAGCCCGCTTTCGCTGGCGCGCCGGGCGAACCGGTGATCGACAGGAAGCCGGACTCGCTTTGAATCAGCAGGTCGTACGCCTTCTTGTCGCGATACGGACCGTCCGCGCCGTAGCCGGAAATATCGCAGACGATCAACTTCGGATACTTGTGGCTCAATGTGTCGTAGCCGAGGCCAAGCCGTTCGGCCGCGCCTGGCGCGAGGTTCTGCACGAGCACGTCGGCATCGGCAACCAACGCATCGAGAATCCCGGCCGCCGCGGGCTGCTTCAGGTCGAGCGAAAGACTCTCCTTCGAGCGATTGGTCCACACGAAGTGCGACGACAGCCCATGCACACGTTCGTCATAGCCGCGCGCGAAATCGCCGACGCCGGGCCGTTCGATCTTGATCACGCGCGCCCCGAGATCGGCCAGTTGACGCGTGCAGAACGGCGCGGCAATCGCGTGTTCGAGCGTGACGACCTTGATACCGTCGAGTGGTCTCATGATGTCCGCCAGCGGGTCAGAACGAACGCGGCAGCCCGAGGATATGCTCGGCCACGTACGAGAGAATCAGATTGGTCGATATCGGCGCGACTTGATACAGACGCGTTTCACGAAACTTGCGCTCGACGTCGTACTCGCACGCGAAGCCGAAGCCGCCGTGAAATTGCAGGCACGCATTGGCCGCTTCCCACGACGCATCCGCCGCGAGCAGCTTCGCCATATTCGCCTGCGCACCGCACGGTTGATGTGCGTCGAAACGACGTGCCGCTTCGAAGCGCATCAGGCTCGCTGCCTCGACGTTGATGAACGAGCGCGCGATCGGAAACTGCACGCCCTGGTTCTGTCCGATCGGCCGGCCGAACACGACGCGCTCCTTCGCGTATTCGGTGACTTTATCGACAAACCAGTAACCGTCGCCGATGCATTCCGCGGCGATCAGCGTGCGCTCCGCGTTCAGGCCATCGAGAATGTATTTGAAGCCTTGCCCTTCCTCGCCGATCAGATTCTCGGCCGGAATTTCGAGGTTGTCGAAAAAGAGCTCGTTGGTCTCGTGATTGACCATGTTCAGAATCGGCTGCACGGTCAGACCATGACCGATCGCCTCGCGCAGATCGACGATGAAGATCGACATGCCCTCTGATTTCCTTTTCACGTCCGCGAGCGAAGTGGTGCGTGCGAGCAGAATCATCAGGTCCGAGTGTTGCACGCGCGAGATCCACACCTTCTGACCGTTGATCACGTAACGGTCACCGCGCCGCTCTGCGGTCGTCTTGATCTTCGTCGTATCGGTGCCGGTGGTCGGCTCGGTCACGCCCATCGATTGCAAACGCAGGTCGCCGTTCGCGATCTTCGGCAGATACCTGCGCTTCTGTTCTTCCGAACCGTGCCGCAGCAGCGTGCCCATGTTGTACATCTGCCCGTGGCACGCGCCCGAGTTGCCGCCCGCGCGATTGATCTCTTCCATGATCACCGACGCTTCCGTGAGCCCGAGCCCCGAGCCGCCGAAGTCCTGCGGAATCAGCGCGGCGAGCCAGCCGGCCTTCGTCAGCGCCTCGACGAACTCTTCCGGATAGCCGCGCGCCTCGTCGATCTTGCGAAAGTACTCGCCGGAAAACTGCTGACACAGATCGCGCACGGCCTCGCGAATGTCCTGGAACGAATCGTGTTGCGTGGTTTGCATAGTCGAGTCTCGCGGAATTCAGGCGAGCGCGGCGGTCGCGCGCATGGTCAGATAACCTTCGTGATCTTTCGCCCACAGGTCGATGGTCTTGCCGTCGGCGGCGGGCTTGCCGCATACCGTGAACGGCTGGTCCGCGAACGTGGGGCGAAGCGCGCGAAACGCGAAGCTTTGCAGCGTCGCTTGCGGCAGTTCTCGGCGCACGAGATCGACCAGCAGCGTCGCGATCAGCGGGCCATGCACGACGAGGCCCGGATAGCCTTCGACCTGCGTGACATAAGGA
Source organism: Paraburkholderia sp. 31.1 (assembly GCF_014397645.1). Taxonomy (NCBI): domain Bacteria; kingdom Pseudomonadati; phylum Pseudomonadota; class Betaproteobacteria; order Burkholderiales; family Burkholderiaceae; genus Paraburkholderia; species Paraburkholderia sp. 31.1. The sequence continues at coordinate 5,164 of NZ_VZQN01000082.1, read as the reverse complement.
TGGTCGTAGTGAATGCGATGGCCGTTGAAAGTCAGCGCCGAGTAGCGCAACAGCATCACGGCATCGGCGTCGATCGTGCGGCGCCATGTTTCGTCTTCGGGCGCGGGCGCCGGCTGTTGCGGCCGCGCGCCCTCCTGCGGCGCGTCGCGATAGACGATGTCGTGCTCCTCTTCGAGCTTCAACTCGCCATCGACTTCGATCGTATGTTGCACGGTGACGAACACGAGGCGTCCCGAGCGGCCGGTCTTGTCCTCGATATTGGCGATCGTCGACGTGCGCCGCGCATGCTCGCCGATCTTCAGCGGCGCATGAAACGTGAGCCGGCCGCCAGCCCACATGCGGCGCGGCAGTGGCACGGGCGGCAGAAAACCGCCACGCTTCGGATGTCCGTCGGGACCGACTTCGGAGAGCGGCGCGACCGGCAGAAAGTACAGCCAGTGCCACAACGGCGGCACGGTGTTACCGCTTTCCTCGCGATCGAGCGTGGCGGCAAGCGCCTTCAATGGAAACGCGGTGATGTCGTCTTCGGCCACCGCCTGCTTGTTGAGCCAATCGTCGAGTTTCTCTGGGGCAGCGGACATGACAAAGTCTCCAGATTCAGTGTGTTGGTCCTCGTTAGGACCCACTATGACCGACGCGGTGCGTTCCGCGAAGTTCGATTTTCCGAAGCGGGCCTTTGTTTTTCGTTAAGACGTTGAGCCCAGCGAGGGGCGCTGACGATCTGTTGTCGGCGCGATCGGCGATTCGATGTGGCTTGACCTTAGTGCCGGGCCGCGACGGCACCCCTGCGCCTGTTCGCTCATTTGAGCCCGAGCCGTTTAGCCAGCCGATTCAGATTCGCCCGGTCCAGCCCCAGCTCGCGCGCGACCGCCGCCCAGTTCTGCCTGTTGCGGATCAGCGCTTCGAGAACGAGATTGCGTTCGAACTCGGTGACCGCGCTGCGAAAGTCTTTCGTCTCGCTTTCCTCGCTCTGCGTGGCGATTTGATTGGCTTGATGATCTTGTGCGTCCGACAACGCGAAGTCCGCGGCCGTCAACGTCAGAATACGGCGGCGCTCACGATTGGCCGCCAACGCCTTCAGCGCACTACGTCCGATCAGATGCTCCAGTTCGCGCACATTGCCGGGCCATGAGTAGTGCAGCAATGCGGCCTGCGCGTCAGCCGCAAGACGCAGGCTCAGCAAACCGAGCCGGGAGCGATTGTCTTCGAGGAAGAAGCCCGCCAGCAGTAGCACGTCGCGGCCACGCTCGCGCAACGGCGGCACGCGCAGCGGATACACGCTGAGGCGATGATAGAGGTCGGCGCGAAAGCGGCCCGCGCGCACTTCTTCGGCGAGGTCGCGATTGGTTGCGGCGATGAGCCGCACGTCGACTCTGTGTTCGTGGTCCGAGCCGATGCGCTGCAACTGGCCGTTCTGCAGCACGCGCAACAGCTTTGCCTGCACCGCGAGGGGCAACTCACCGACTTCGTCGAGGAAAATGGTGCCGCCGTCCGCGAGTTCGAACTTGCCGCGTCGATCCGCCGAGGCTCCCGAAAACGCGCCGCGCACGTGCCCGAACAGTTCGCTCTCGACGAGCGTATCGGGCAACGCCGCGCAGTTCAGGCTGATCAGCGGCTTGTTCGCGCGCGGCGACAGCGCGTGGATCGCATTGGCGACAAGTTCCTTGCCGACGCCGGTCTCGCCGGTGACGAGCACGGTCAGATCGCTGGCGGCCACCACCTCGATCTCCTTGATCATGCGGCGATGCGCGTCGCTGCTGCCGATCAGCTCGCGCCGGCTCTCGCTGCTCGCCAGCCGATACGCTTCCGCGCGGCGCTGCGCCTCCTCGCCATTGCGCGCCAACGCGTCGATGCGTTCGACGACGCTCACGGTCGCGGCCGCGAGGCCGAGAAACGCCTGCAGCGAGGCCATGTCGAGTGTGTCGAAGCGCGCCGGGTCGAGTGCGTCGAGCGTGAGCAAGCCCCAAGGCTCGCCGCGGATGAACAGCGGACACCCCAGACAGTCATGCACTTCGAGGTGCCCGGGCGCCATGCCTTGCACGAGGCCATCGTAGGGATCGGGCAGATCGGAGTCGGCGGCGAAGCGCGTCGGCCCTGGCTGGGCCAGCAGCTCCTGAAAGCGCGGATGCTCGGCGACGCGAAAACGCCGCCCGAGCGTATCGCTGCTCAAGCCGTCGATGGCGAGCGGCACCAGCGTATCGCCTTCGAGGCGTAGCAGAGCCGCCGCGTCGCCCGGAAATAGCGAGCGCAGCGCGCTGAGCAGCCGCCGATAACGCTCGCGCTCGGACAGCTCGCGCGACAGGTCGAGAATCAGCGGGGTAAGAACATCGAGGACCGCCCCTGTAGTCAGATCGACTACGGGTTGAGTCTTTTCGACTAGGGTCGAATGAACCATCTTAATTGCCAGATCGTTGATCTAAATGCATTTTATACCTGGCACGAATCGTGGATAGCAGAGGCAGTCTGCCGAAACCGGCTGTGACATTCGCTGATAGGCAGACGCTCACTCAGACTCTCACCAGGACTTAAAAACATGCTATCCGCCGAACACCGCGCCATCATCAAAGCAACCGTGCCGCTCCTGGAAAGCGGCGGCGAGGCGCTCACCACGCACTTCTACAATCTGATGCTCAGCGAGCATCCGGAAGTGCGCCCGATGTTCAATCAAGCCAATCAGGCAAGCGGCGCGCAACCGCGCGCGTTGGCCAACGGCGTGCTGATGTATGCGCGCCATATCGATCAGCTCGAGCAGTTGGGCGGGTTCGTCGCGCAGATCATCAACAAGCACGTGTCGCTGAACGTGCAGCCTGAGCACTATCCGATCGTCGGCAAGTGTCTGCTGCGCGCGATTCGCGAAGTACTCGGCGCGGACGTCGCAACCGACGGCGTGATCGAAGCGTGGGCCGCCGCGTATCAACAACTCGCCGATCTGCTGATCGGCCTCGAAGAAAAGATCTACGCCGAAAGCGCAGCAGCGCCCGGCGGCTGGCGCGGCACGCGGTTGTTCCGCGTCGCGCGCAAAATGCGTGAAAGCGACGAGATCACGTCGTTCTATCTGCGTCCCGATGACGGCGGCGAATTGCTCGCGTTTCAGCCGGGTCAGTACATTGGCGTACGTCTGGTGATCGACGGCGAAGAAGTGCGTCGCAACTATTCGCTGTCCGCAATGAGCGATGGCCGCGAATATCGCATCAGCGTGAAGCGTGAACCGAATGGCACCGTGTCGAAGTATCTGCACGAGCAGATCAAGGAAAGCGACTCGCTCGAGCTGTTCGCGCCGTCCGGCGAATTTACGCTGCGACCTGGCGACAAGCCGTTGGTGCTGATCAGCGGCGGTGTTGGCATTACGCCGACGATGGCGATGCTGCAGGCCGCGCTGAAGACCAATCGTACGGTGCATTTCATTCACGCGGCCCGTCATGGTGGCGTGCATGCATTCCGCGGCGCAATCGATGCATTGGCCGCACGCCATCCGCAACTGAAGCGCTTCTATTGCTACGAGGAGCGCCGTGATGGCGATGCCGAAGCGCACGCGCTCGGTTACGTCGACGAAGCGAATCTGAAGAAGTGGTTGCCGGAAACGCGCGATGTCGACGTGTATTTTCTCGGGCCCGTCGCGTTCATGAAGGCGATCAAGAAAGGCCTGAAGGCGATCGGCGTGCCGGAATCGCAGAGCCGTTATGAGTTCTTTGGGCCGGCTGCCGCGCTCGAATAACGCACTCGAGTAATCGACGGGTACTTGCCCACTTTGAACCGCTGCGAAGCGTATTCGAAGACGGGCATGTTCGGGCTTCGATCACGCCGGCGGGTTTGGCCTCGTAAAAAGCGGGCCAAATTTGCCGCGCCTTCTAGCGCTCCCTCCTGCGGCGAAACGCCCACCAGCCCGTCAGCCCGGTAAAGCCGGCGACCAGCACCACCATCAGCCAGAAGCCATGCTTGTTCTCGGCGAGCGGAATGCCACCGACGTTCATGCCGAAGAAACCGGCGACGATATTGATCGGCATCACCAGTACCGTGACTAGCGTCAGGGTAAATAGCGTCCGGTTGTTCTGCTCCTCGAGGCCCGAGGTGATTTCTTCCTGCAGCAATCTGACCCGCTCGATCAATCCCGCTACGTCCGAAAGCACGACCGAGAACTCCTCCGTCGATTCACGCAGATCTTGCACGTCTTCCGCATGAAGCCACCGAGGCGGCCTCGCCAGCAAGCGGAAAATCGCGCCCGGTTCGGGTGCCAGCATGCGTTGCAGGCGTGTCAGCGTGCGACGCATCGCGCCGAGGTCCAGGCGGTTTTGCGTCGGCCGTTGCGACAGAAAGCGATCCTCGATTCGATCGACGTCGGCACTGGTTCGGCGGACGATCTGCACGAGCAGGTCGGCCTGGTCGCGCATCAGATGAACTAGCAGTTCGGCAGGTGACCTGAATATTTCACCTTCGCGCACCGACGCGCGCAAACGGTCGACCGAGCGCAGCGGCTTCAGCCGCGCCGTCACGATGAGCCGCTTATGTGCGTAGATCCACAGCGTCGCGATTTCTGACGGGATGAATTCGAGGTTGAACATGACGTCGTTGACGACCGCGCGCAGTGCGCCGTCCGCATGCTCGATCCGCGTCGAATGCGAGCCTTCGCGCAAGGCGTCGAAAAAGGTTTCGGGCAGATCGAGTTGCGTGCGCATCCAGCGCTCGCTCGCGCTATGCGCGAGATTGAAGTGAAGCCATAGAAATTCGCCAGCGTCCGTCGCGCTAGTGCCGGCATCGTCCTCGCGCTCGCGGTACCAGTCGATGACTTCGTCCGCGTCGATCGGCCGCCCGGCGAGCGTCGGCGAAAACCGGAAACCGCAGACCATACCCGACGAATCCGCGCCGTAGGTTTGCATTGCCAGATCTGATTTCATAGGTCGTTCGATGCCAGCGCTTCCGAAAGGAATACGTGAGCATAGCGCGAACAATTGAAAGAGAGTTGACGCGCGCACTTTCCGGCGTCGTATTGTCGAATTGTGGCGGCTGGATTGTCTCCGAAACGTCATCTCTGCCGATGACGGCCGCGTAAACGCAAAAACCCCACCGCGGCGGGTGGGGTTTCTGACTGGAGGGGAGCCTGACGATTACCTACTTTCACACGGGCAATCCGCACTATCATCGGCGTGGAGTCGTTTCACGGTCCTGT
>NZ_VZQN01000081.1:0-12294 GCF_014397645.1 Paraburkholderia sp. 31.1 | reverse complement strand
CATCGAACCACGAATGCGCAAACGAAGACCGAAGTCCTACCCATGGCTGAAAGAGCCTCGTCACATCGCACGTGAGCGCGTCCAAAAATATGGGCACGCTCCACGGGCTTAAGTAAGTGCCATTCGCTCTAGCAGGCCGTTGGCAGGAGCCAGGGGTTGGGTGCAGCACGCTCTTCCGACGCCTCACAGACCAGCGTGTCGCTTGCCACGCTATGCACGACAACCTCGTCCAGACGGTATCCGTGCGTATAGACGGTGCTCAGGCGCACGCCGTTCTCCGAGTGCAAAGACAGCTTTCGCCGCAACCGATAGATATGGGTGTCGATCGTGCGGGACATACTATCGAGTTCGCGTCCCCATGCAAGCTTCGCCAACAGGTCCCTGGAAACCACGCGCCCGATATTGGCGAAGAGAAACGCGGCGACGTCGAATTCCTTCGCCGTCAACTCTATTGTCTTGCCGTGAAGAGAGACGTTGCGGCGCTCCACATCGAAGACGTAGGGCCCCACGGCTATCAGGTTATCGACCTTTTCCTTGCGGTAGGTGCGACGCAATAAGGCGCTGATTCTGGCAACCAGTTCGATCGCGCGGAACGGTTTCACAACGTATTCGTCGGCGCCCGCATCGAGCGCACGCGCAACGTCGACCTCCAGCACTCTGCTCGTCAGGAACAGCACGGCGACATCCCGACCGATATTGCCGCGTATCCAGTGCAGGACTTCTAGTCCGGTCATTCCGGGTAATTTCCAGTCGAGCACCACGAGATCGACTTGATTGATCTTAAGGAAGCGCACGGCATTTTCGCCAGAATCCGCCCGGCTTATTCTGTGCCCCGATTGCTGCAATGCTTTTTCAACAGCCGAAGCTTGCGCAAGATCGTCTTCCACCAACAGGATCTTCATGTGTCACCTCTTTCCTTCGAGCCGACGGACCTGCGAATCGAGCATCCGGCGGAACGAACCGGAGTGCGCCATCTGGACCACCCCATCGGGATGGCCGAGTCGAGTAGGCGCGCGCCCCTCACGGGACAGACATCCGGCGATTTGTTCAGGGTTGCGCCCCCAACAAACGCCGTCGTTCCGCATAAATTTTGTGAACTTCTGAAGTTCAGGATAACCGCTGTGCATCGGCAACATAGCCCCCCATATGGGGGGCGGGAGATCTGTTCCGCGGGTTGCAGGCCTTCCGTCTCCCCGACCATGTGAAGATCGCAACCGAAGCCAACGCAATGCTTTCGAAACGAGATCGAAATATCGGGCAGCGATGCACATCGGTCAGCGAAGCGGGCGAGTCATCAGTTCGTCGAGTAGCGCGGCGTAGGTTGCGACCAACTGCGCGTTGTTCGGCAAATACCGTTCGATTAATGCCCGTTGCCGCTCCCGATACGACGACGCCTGCGCATCGTGTGTGTCGATGGCCTCGATGACGCGTCGCGCGCCCTCGGTGGCGTCGTTATCGCGATAGTAGTAGCCAAGATCGTCACAGAGCGACGCGTTGTGTATCAGCGGGTAGCCTTGCCAGCACACTTCCAGGTAGAAGTAATTAAGCGGATTTTCCATCTGATGCGAGACGACGATGTCCGTATTGCCGGCGAGGAATGCTGGTGTGTCGTAACGCCCGAGAAACACGGCCTTGTGTTCCTTTACGATATCCAGCTGATTGAGCAACGTGATGAATTCGAGGCTTTCCGTCGCGATCGCCTCCGCATTGGTCACCTGCAGAATAGCGATGCTCTCGGGCCGCTCGCGATAAGCAAGCTCGGCGATCAACGCGGGATACAGGCAGAACTTCACGACGTTGATGTTCGGCTCCATCACGCTCAGACGCTTCGCGCCAGAGCGCGGCTGGTATTCTCCGGCATGTTCGATGGCGGCGACGCGTTCATCGAGAAACATGGGACTCCATACGAACGGCACGACGCGTGCGGTCTGACGCCGCAAGACCTCGAAGTAGGACTGGCTGATATGCGCAACCTGTGGAATGAGCCAGATGTCGTCGTAACGCTGATTGACGAACAGGTTTTCACCCCACAGCCGCCTGCGAAAAAGCACCGACTCCATCGCGTGAATGTATTCGAACCCGCAGCAATAGGAGACGAGGCGCGCGCCGCGCTGCTTCAGGTAATCGGTCTGCGCGCCGTCGATCTGCCCTCCGAGTTCGATCAGCACATCCACCGAGTCTTTCGCGGCTTCGAAGCCGACCGTCGGATAGCGGGCGAGATCCCACGGCAACGCCGGCGTAACCGGCACCGCCGTCGTATTGACCAGCACCACACCGGCCACCTGCGGGCAATGCCGCAACGCCTCGGCGAGGAATACTGCGTTCTGTTTGATGCCGTTGTTCCACAACGCCTCGCCCGTGTGATGCAGGCCGATCGTGATGCCGATGCGCAGTGCGCTCATTTCGCGCCGGCGCGCACGGCGCTCTCCGCGCCCTGGGCTTGGGCTTGGGTCAGACGCGGCGTATATCCGGTCAAGTGCCATTGCCCGTCGGCTCCCAACTGGAAGCTCAACAGTTCGAAAGCCGTGTGGCCATTGGCAAGTGTCGATGTGGAGTCCACGTTCGCATAAAGACCATCGGGCATTCCGGAGACGCCAATGGACTGGATGCGCGTAACCGACGACCAGCCACGCCGTGTCACCGCTCCAAGCGTGTGACGAGCGTCGCTCATTGTCTTGACGAACTGGTCCTGCGGAATTTTCCCCTTGATGAATGGCGCCGCATCCTGCCAGACCTCGGCGTACCTGTTCGAGTCGAACTGCTGAAAGATACGCTCGGCATCGTTCAGCAGTTCGTCGGCCGAGTTACCTTGTGCGGCTGCGGCCAGCGTGGCCGACATGGTCAGTGCGCAGACGGCCGCCAGCTTGAAGATCATGGTGACGTGTTTCAAATGATGCTCCCCGTGTATGAATATGTACTCGTATAAAGAAATAGTGATGTGGATAGTCCTCGCAAGCAAGGACGTGTTCCGGCCCGCTCACTCTCGTTCATAAAGCGCGGCCAACGCATCGCTGTATATCCGCACGTTGTCATCGTGCTCGGGATCGAGCCCGCGCAGAAATGCGTTCGCCGTGCGCCGGTAGGCGTCAACATGCGTGTCGTGCCCGGCGAACGCCCGCTGCAATGCCCGGCCACCCTCCTCGCAATCGAAGCCGTGATAGCGATATCCGCAATCACCAATCAGGTGCGAGTTATGAATCAGCGGATAGCCACCGTACAGCGCCTCGTAGTAGACATAGTTCTGCGCGTTTTCCCAGTGATGACTCACGACGACATCAACATGCTCCGAGACCACGCGACAAAATGGAAAGCGCCCTTCGAACGAACTCAGGCCATGCTTCACGATATCGAGGCTGCGGACGAAACCGTTGAAGCTCACGTGCTCTTTCATATGGAACGTGTTGTACGCCCACACTTTTTCGATCATGTCCGGATTCGCACGATGCGCCGCTTCGCAGGTCAGCAACGGAATGAAGCTCGTCTTCACCATGCAGATGTTGGGCTCGAACAGACCGGCCCGCCAACGGCGACGTCCCGGCTGGTAGCCGAAGTTGAGCCCCTCCGGTAGACGCGCCGCTTCGCGCTCCAGCATGACGGGACTCCACAGATGCGGCATCACGCGCACTGGACAGCGGAACGTACTGGCGTAATACGGCACACAAGTGTTCTCGTACTCAGGCAGCGTCCAGACCTCGTGATACGGCGCGGCCGTGAATAACAATCCATGCGACTTGTCGAAGATCATGCGCTCGATATCGATCACATAATCATTGCCCACTCGCATCGACACGATCTTGCCGCCGCGCTCGCGAAATGCCACGACCCACTCGCGCGCAAGTTGCGCGCTCATTTCGATCATCACGTCGAGCGTCGCGGCCGCTTCGTCCATATCGATCAGCGGCACCGGCGAATCAGCCAGAAAATTTCGCGCGTCCTCGGGACTGCCGTCGCCTCCTCCCGCCACGAGATACGTGGCTTCGACTAGCGGCGAGCGCATCAGCAGCATCACCAGAAAAATGCAGTTCTGGTAGATGCCGTTTTCCCAGACCGACTGCTCGCCCTTGCGCACGAAGATCGACACGCCCACGCGTAAGTTTCGGGGGACCGAATGGGGATTGGGTTGGACACTCATCGGCGGCTCGCGGAATTGGCAAATTTCGTGCTACGGCACAGATGCAGGAGCCGGGCCGCATAGGCGTCGAGATTGTGCTGGTTGAACGGATCGACTTCGGCGAACACGCGTTGCGAGCGGGCGCGGTAGTCGTCGATACCGCTTGCATGTGCAACGGCCGCGCGCTGCAATTGCGCGGCGCCATCGCGCGCGTCGAAGCCGTGGTAGTAGTAACCTGCCTCGCGCAGCCACGGCGAGTTGTGAATCAGCGGATAGTCGCCATAAAGCGCATCGAGATAGCTGTAGTTCTGTTCGTTCTGCCATTGATGCGACACGATCGCATCGGCATGCTGCACCATGAAGCCGACAATGTCGTGCCGGCCATGAAACGTGGCTTTGTGCTGACGCACGAGGTCCAGCGAGTTGGCCAGATAAAGCATCGTAGGATGGTCTTTCATGTGCAACGTATTGAGCACATGCATCGCTTCCACCGCGCCGGCATCCGCACGGTACGCCTCGTCGCACACCAGCATCGAAATGGTCGAGGCCTTCACGACCGAAATGTTCGGCTCGAAAATCGCCACGCGCAGGCCGCGTCGTGCGCTGGCGGCGAGAACATCGCCCGCGTTGCCGGTAGCATCGCGCGCGTCGAAACCGTAGCGAAGGCCGAGTTCCTCGACCTCCCTCACCCGTTGCCGAATGAACTGCGGATGCCAGATGAACGGCACCTCATGCAAGTCGCAGCGGTTCAGCAGGCGCATCATCGGCGCGTACGCTGCGTCTTTCGGCAAATACCAGATTTCGTCGCAACGCTCGGGCCGCGGCGAGTATGAGGGCTTTGAGAAGATCGCCGGCTCGACGAGATTGACATACGGCTGACCGCAGCAGTGAAACACCACTTTCTTGCCACGAGCACGTATTAGATCGAGCCATTCGATATCGAGTGCGCCTCCCATTTCGATGACCACGTCCACTTCGTCGGTGGCCTCGCGCACCCTCGTCAGCCTGAGATTGCGTGCGGCCAGATCGATTTGCGGCGGCATCGCATTCTGGTCGCCGACATCGATCAGCAGCACCGATTCCACAAAGGGCAAGCGCTGAAACAGTTCGGCAAGAAAGAAGACATTCTGGCCAAGGCCGTTCTCCCAGATGCTCTGCCCACTACGACTAATAACGGAAATTCCGATTCGCACGATTCAGTTCTCTACGCAATGTCATAAACCTTCGCTCGTCGCCAGGGTTTGCAGCTTGATTCGCCATTGTCCATACTGCTCCAACGCCACCGCGACCCGCCCTATGACCTCGGCCCAATCCCCGGGCGTCGCTTGCCGGTAGATACGCATTACGTGCGGATACCAAGGGGAATCGGTCCTGCCGTGCATCCAGCGCCAGTCCGTCCACGGCTTCTGCAGCAGGAGCCAGCACGGCTTGCCGAGCGCCCCCGCGAGGTGTCCGACCGCGGTGTCGACGGAAATCACGAGATCCAGTTGGCTGACGAGGGCCGCCGTATCGGCGAGATCCGTCAGGTCTGGCGCGGCGCACACCATCGGCAATTGCTTCGCCAGAGCCGCAGGTTCGTCTTCGCCTTGCCCTTTCTGCAGACTCACGAACGTTACGTCCGGCACCGACCAAAGCGGCGCGAGCGACAGCAGACCAGGCAAAGACCGGTCTGCGTCGTGACTATGTGAAGTCGAGCCCTTCCAGACGAGTCCAACCTTGATCCCGTGTGCGGGCAAGCAGGTACGCCAACGCCGTACCCGATCGGGCAGCGCGCGCAGATACGGCAGACGTGCGGGAATGTTTGCGGTCGTGGTGCCGACATGCAAAGGCAGGCTCATACTCAACGACCAGAAATCGTGCGGTCCGACTTCCTGCATATTGCAGACCGCTTCATCCACGCCTTCGAGCGTCTTCAGGAGTTCCTGCAACGGCTCGGGGCAAAACAAAGTAAGACGGCGCAGGCCTCGCGCCTTCAGGAGCGGCACGTATCGGGCAAACTGGATGGAGTCGCCGAGACCTTGCTCGTGACAGATCACGAGTGAGCGGCCGGCCAGCGGTTCGCCCCGCCACTGCGGATAGCCCGGATCGGGGAGTAAAACGGGAGTCGTCCGATGCATATCGTAGCGAGCCTCCGCATGCTGCCAGCCCTCCGCGTAGCGCCCCTGAGCCAGCAGCAGGAGCGCCAGATTCCAGCGGGCATCCGCGAAATCAGGGCACTGCTGCAGCACGCTCCGGTATGTCGCCTCGGCGTCCGCGTAACGATGCTGCTCCCGCAGCGCCGTACCAAGATCGTTCTGCGCGTCGGCGTACGCCGGATCGATTTCGAGCGCGCTTCTGAAGGCCAGTTCGGCCTCGCCGAAACGGCCTGCTCGCAGAAGCAGTAAGCCGAGGTTGTAATGCGCGCGCAAGTAGCTGGGATCGTTGCCGATCGCGCGACGGTATGCGGTCTCGGCCTCGTTGACGCGCCCCATGCCTTGAAGGAGGACGCCGAGGTTGTTCAGCGCGTCGTTCGACGCAGGGGCGAACATCAATGCCTGACGAAGCGCGTGCTCCGCCTCGTCCCTGCGCCCCGTCGCCATGAACAGCAGACCGAGGTTGAAGTGGGCCGGTGCATGGTCGTGCTTCAGTTGGATCGCGCGGCGGCATGCTGCCTCTGCATCCGCGTGCAGTCCCTGCTGGCGTAGCACATCACCCAGGTTGCCGAAGTAAACGGCAGTCGGCGTGATGCCAACTGCCTGCTGCATCAACGCCGCAGCCTCGGGCAACGCGCCTCGTCCGGCGTGAATCAAACCCAGCAAATGCAGCGCATCGGCGTGCCGGGGATCGTACTTGAGTACGCGGCGATAACCTGCTTCGGCTTCCTGAAGATACCCGCATCGATGTGCCTCGAACGCCGGCAGAAAGATCGCTTCGCACGGCACCATCATGCGCTCGCCTTTTGAGTCAACTGGTGCGTTGCCGTCACGACTAGCGCCGCGAGATCACGCGCGACATGCGTCAGCACCGGTTCCCATTGACCATAGACCTGTTGCCGGTACAGCCGGATCGACGGATACCACGGGCTATCGTTACGTTCGATCATCCAGGTCCAGTGCGGTCTGACGTCGAGCAAGACCCACGCGCGCACGCCTAAAGCGCCGGCCAGATGTGCGACCGACGTACACACGGTGATCACCAGATCCAGGCTGTGCAGCAAGGCCGCCGTGTCATCGAACGACCGGAGTTCGCCAGTTGGGTCGGACACACTCATCCCGGCCTCGCGCATCGCTTTCGTCTCACTGCCGGCGCCGATCTGCAGGCTGACAAAATCGACACCCTGCACGGCGCCGAGCGCGCTCGCAAGGACGCGCGGGTCGACTGAGCGCACCGGATTGCGCTGATGCGTGCGACCGCCGCTCCAGACCAGCCCAACCTTGAGTCGGCCCGTGTCCGACTCGTGCCGCGAACGCCAGGCACCGACCTTCGCGTGATCCGTCTTGAGATAGGACGTCGCGGCGAAAAGCTGGTCCGGCGTCACACCAAGCGCAAACGGCAGGCTCCCGAGCGGCAAGTGGTAATCGATCGCAGTCTCGGGAAGCGGCTGCTCGCTCGGGATGACCGCCTCCACCTCATCGCCAAGGCTGCGCTGCATGAGCGTCAGGAGGCTCGCATAGCAAATGAAGATGAGCTTGCCCCCCGCCTGTCTGACATTCCGGGCAACGAGCGGCAGGAACCGTGCGAATTGCAGAACATCGCCGTTGCCCTGTTCACTCCACACGGCAACGCTCTTGCCGGACAGAGATTGCCCTGTCCATCGCGGCATCGGTAAATTAGGCCAGCTGCCGTTCAATTCAGGGGAGCCGTCCCATCGCGCTTCATGGTTCAACCAGCCCGCCGCATAGTCGCCACGCAGCAATTGCAACATCGCGAGCGACCAGACGTAAGACATATTGGCCGGCTCAAGCTCTACCGCGCGTTGCGCAAAATGCAGCGCCATGTCCCATTGCTGCAATTCACTGAATACATTCGCGCAGCACTGCAGCGCAACGGGATAGTTAGGTGCGAGCGAACAGGCACGCTCTGCTGCCACCTGGGCTGCTGTCGGATCGCCCCGTTTCAGTAGCATCGTCGCGAGATTGGTCCAGGCCAACGCATTGCCGGGATCATCACGGAGAACATCCCTGAGCAGCGATTGCACCTCGTGGTAATTTTCCGTCGCAATGTACGCGGCCGCCATATTGTTGCGCAGCATTGGCAACGCGTGATCGAGCCGCATCGCACGCGCATAAGCGTCGAGCGCCAGATCATGCCGCTTGCCGAGCTGGTACGCGAGGCCAAGCGAGAACCAGCCTGAAGCGCTCCCAGGCATGCGTTCGCAATACGTTGCCGCGACGCGTTGTGCCACATCGAACCGGCATAGACCGCACAGGAGATCGATCCAGTCCAGTACCCATTGCTCGCCTTCCGTACCTTTGCGGTACGCTCGCTCGAACCACCGATCGGCCACTTCGCGCTCGCCAAGATCCCGCGCGACATACGCAAGCTCTGTCACCACGCGGGTGTCGTCCAAAGCGCCCTGCAATGTACGATCCAGCAATGCACGGGCTTCCGCGTGGCGTCCTCGCAGACGCAAAAGCCGCCCAGCCGCCGCCACTATGCCCGGATCGCCGGGGCGCGAAGCACCGTGAGCCTCCAGCAAACGCCAGGCGCCAACGAGATCCCCCTCGGCCATCAATTCATCAATACGTTCGGAGTACGACGCCATCACGCTGCTCATTGTGCACAATCCCTCCAAAACGGCCCGACTCCGGCGCTCCAGGCCCACGGGCGCAGAACGGTCCAACGTGATGCAAGCTCGCCTGCGCTCATCCAAAGCCTCGGCGCTGGAGTCTGCACATTGTGCTCCTGTTCACGTGCCTCATGCTCCTCCTCATGCGAGGAGGAGACGTGATTGACTGCGTTGCGCGGTCTCCTCGACATCCCCCTACCTCAACTGCGCGATGATAGAAACCGCGGCGACAAGACCCAAAACGAGACCAGTCGCCCGACCCTGCCACGCCCCCGCGCGCGGCCGGGTTTCGGCGAAGAGCGTGTGTCGGGAGCGCGCACATACGCGCCATAGCCAGGGCAAGACAAACAGGATGACAGAAGCCAGCAGTAGAACCAGACATAGCTGCACAACCTCCGGCGTCAGGCCGCCTATGCCGTTCGCGAACCAGTTGAAATAGCCGACGACAGACATCGTCAAGCACGTCACCAGCCCTCCCGCCAGCAGATTGGCTATGAAACGATCGGTGTAATCCGTCACACTCATACGCGCTCCTTCACTCGCGCCATCCGCCTTACCATTGATAGCCAATGCCAGCTCCAACCACACTGCCCGATCCGCTGGTACTCGCGCCGCCCTTGATCTTCAGATTGTCGGTAAGGCGTGCCGAGAAGCCGATCGCGACCGCCGAGTAGCCCTTGTAGTTGCCCGAGCCGATCCCGACCGCCAAGGTTTTGCCCGGGTCGACGTCGGGAATCATCGTCAGAGCGGTTGCGCCCGCGATACCGGAGTACGCCTGCCGCGCCAGCGCGTTCACGCCCTGCTGAACGGAGTTCAACTGCGACATGTTGACCGCATCGGTCGGATTCACACCCGGCGCCACGTTCGTGAGGGTCCGCTCGCTGCCCGGCGAGCCGAACGACACCGAATTCGCCTCGTTGGCGATCGAGCCGGAGCCCACCGCCACGGAGTTCGGCGCGGCGGCCACCGCGTTCGAGCCAATCGCCGACGAATTGGAGCCCGTCGCCTGTGCACCCGAACCCACGGCAACGCTATGGGCCGAGCTCGCGGTCGAATTGCCGCCGACCGCCACCGATTCCGTCCCCGTAGCACTCGCCGCACTACCGGTCGAATTCACAGAGACATACTGCGAGGACATGCTGGCGACTGTCGACTGCGAGGTCTGCGGAAGCTGGGCGCCGAGTGAACCGGTGCCGAGCGAGCTGATTTGCGTTTCGAGCGCAAACAACTGGCTGCCGTTGATCGCATCGGTGCTGGTGGCGGAGATCGTGCCCGCGGCTACATTGGTGAGCGCGACCGCCGAGCTCGCACCGACGCCGCCGAGCGTCACGCTGTTATGCGTGGCGCTGTCGTACAACACGGCGTCGTTTGCGACTGAGGCCACCGCCTGCAACTGGCTCACGTTCACTGCATCGGTCGGCGCCGTACCGGCGGCGACGCCGGTCAGCTGACGCGCGCCCGCGGTGCCGGTGAAGTCGACGCTGGTGCCGCCCGTGTTGGCTCCCACCGTGATGACCCCGTTGCCCGGCGCGCCGCCTACCTGCTGCACGAGACCGATCGTGCCTGTGGCGATGCCCGTGGACAGCGCGCTGACGCCGCTGGTTGCCGTACTAACGCTGGTGGACAACAGTGCCACTGTGCTGTTGGTCGTGCTGAGGCCCGTCGACAGGGACGCCACGCCGCTCTGAACCGTGCTGAGGCCCGTCGAGGTCGACGTCGACAGCGAGGTGAGGCTGCTGTTGGTCGTGTTCAGGCCCGTCGACAAGGACGCAACGCCGCTCTGAACCGTGCTGAGGCCCGTCGAGGCCGACGTCGACAGCGAAGTGACCGTGCTGTTGGTCGTGCTCAGACCTGTCGACAACGATGTCACGCCGCTCTGGACCATGCTGATGCCCGTCGAGGCCGACGTCGACAGCGACAGGAGACCGGTCGAAGTCGAAGCGGACAGCGACGCGACCGTGCTGTTGGTCGCGCTCAGGCCCGTGGACAGCGAAGTCACACCGCTCTGTGCCGTGCTGATCCCCGTCGAGGCCGATGTGGACAGCGAAGAGATACCCGTCGATGCGGAGGTCGACAGCGAACTCAGGCCCGTGGACAGTGAATTCACGCCGCTCTGCGCCGTGCTGATGCCCGTCGAGGCCGACGTCGACAGCGACGAAATACCCGTCGATGCGGAGGTCGACAGCGAGCTCATGCCCGTGGACAGTGAATTCACGCCGCTCTGTGCCGTGCTGATCCCCGTCGAGGCCGACGTCGACAGCGAACTCATACCCGTGGACAGCGACGAGATACCCGTCGATGCGGAGGTCGACAGCGAGCTCACGCCCGTGGACAGCGAATTCACGCCGCTCTGCGCCGTGCTGATGCCCGTCGAGGCCGACGTCGACAGCGACGACATACCCGTCGACGTGGAGGTCGACAGCGAACCCAGGCCGGTGGACAGCGAATCCACACCGCTCTGCACCGTGCTGATCCCCGTCGAGGCTGACGTCGACAGCGACAAGATACCCGTCGACGTGGAAGTCGACAGCGAGCTCATGCCCGTGGACAGCGACGACATACCCGTCGAGGTCGACGTCGACAACGACGAGATACCCGTCGACGTGGAGGTCGACAGCGAGCTCATACCCGTGGACAGCGACGAGATACCCGTCGATGCGGAGGTCGACAGCGAGCTCACGCCCGTGGACAGCGAATTCACGCCGCTCTGTGCCGTGCTGATGCCCGTCGAGGCCGACGTCGACAGCGACGAGATACCCGTCGACGTGGAGGTCGACAGCGAACCCAGGCCTGTGGACAGCGAATCCACACCGCTCTGCACCGTGCTGATCCCCGTCGAGGCTGACGTCGACAGCGAGCTCACGCCCGTGGACAGCGACGACATACCCGTCGAGGTCGACGTCGACAACGACGAGATACCCGTTGACGTGGAGGTCGACAGCGAGCTCATACCCGTGGACAGCGACGAGATACCCGTCGATGCGGAGGTCGACAGCGAGCTCACGCCCGTGGACAGCGAATTCACGCCGCTCTGTGCCGTGCTGATCCCCGTCGAGGCCGATGTCGACAGCGACGAAATACCCGTCGACGCGGAGGTCGACAGCGAGCTCAGGCCCGTGGACAGCGAAGAAATGCCTGTCGAGGTGGACGTCGACAGCGAACTCATACCCGTGGACAGTGAAGAGATACCCGTCGATGCGGAGGTCGACAGCGAGCTCACGCCCGTGGACAGCGAAGAGATGCCTGTCGAGGTCGACGTCGACAGCGAACTCATACCGGTGGACAGTGAAGAGATGCCTGTCGAGGTCGACGTCGACAACGACGAGATACCCGTCGACGTGGAGGTCGACAGCGAACCCAGGCCTGTGGACAGCGAATCCACACCGCTCTGCACCGTGCTGATCCCCGTCGAGGC
>NZ_VZQN01000080.1:0-12699 GCF_014397645.1 Paraburkholderia sp. 31.1 | reverse complement strand
CGGCAGGGGGGGGGCCGGCGGCGGGCCGCCGTCGCGGCGCTCCGCGGGCGTCTCAGTTCGCGCGCCGTCCAGTCGCCGGATCGAAGAAGTGCAGATGCTGCGCGGGCAGCACGACCTGCAGCGCCTCGCCGGCCGCGGGACGATGCGCGTGAGGCAGCCGCGCGGTCACATCGTGCTTGCCCCAGCGGCCGTGCGCGAGATTGTCCGCGCCGAGAATTTCGCAAGAATCGACGCTCAGTGTCGCGAACGGTGCGTTGGCCGTGCCCGGGCTCAGATGCTCGGGGCGAATGCCGAGCGTCCACTCGCGGCCTGTCGCGACTTCGCGGCCGATCGACGGCACGCCCGCGAGCGGCAGCTTCGGGCCGTTGCCGGCGACGTCGAAGGTCGAGCCGTCGTCCGCGACACGGCCTTCGAGCAGGTTCATCCCCGGCGAGCCGATGAAGCTCGCGACGAACACCGTGGCCGGCCGCTCGTAGACTTCGGTCGGCGCGCCGATCTGCTCGGCGTGGCCCTGGTTCATCACGATCACGCGCTGCGCCAGCGTCATCGCTTCGATCTGATCGTGCGTGACGTACAGACTCGTGGTCTTGAGGCGCGCATGCAGGCGCTGGATTTCGAGGCGCATCTGCACGCGCAAACGCGCGTCGAGATTCGACAGCGGCTCGTCGAACAGAAACACCGCCGGCTCGCGCACGATCGCGCGGCCCATCGCGACGCGCTGCCGCTGCCCGCCCGACAACTCGCGCGGCTTGCGCTGCAGCAGCGCGCCGAGCTCGAGAATCTGCGCGGCGGCTTCGACGCGTTTCGCGATCTGCGCACGATCGACGCCCGCGATCTTCAGCGCGTAACCCATGTTCTCGGCCACGCTCATATGCGGATACAGCGCGTAGTTCTGGAACACCATCGCGATGTTGCGATCCTTCGGCTCAAGCTCGTTGACGACCTTGCCGGCGATCGAAATGCTGCCGTCGGAGATGCGCTCGAGCCCGGCGACCATTCGCAGCAAGGTCGATTTGCCGCAGCCGGACGGCCCGACCATGACGACGAATTCGCCGTCGGCGACGTCGACGTCGATGCCGTGCAACACGAACTGTTTGCCGTCGTAGGTTTTCTTAACGCTTTGCAGAGTCAGTGCAGCCATGCCGTTCTAGCCTTTGATTTTGAGTGCTTGTCGCAGTCCGCCATACCGGATCATTTTTCCGAATCCACGAGGCCGCGCACGAACCAGCGCTGCATCGTCAGCACGACGGCGAGCGGCGGCAGCATCGCGAGCAGCGTGGCTGTCATCACCAGATGCCATTCGGTCGCGGTATCGCCCGAGGCGATCATCCCCTTGATGCCGATCACCGCGGTGATCAGCGACTGCTGGCTGGTGATCAGGATCGGCCACAGATACTGGTTCCAGCCGTAGATGAACGTGATCACGAAGAGCGCCGCCATCGTGGTCCGCGACAGCGGCAGCACGACGTCCCAGAAGAAGCGCAGCGCGCCCGCGCCGTCGATGCGCGCGGCTTCCATCAGCTCGTCCGGCAGCGTCTTGAAGAACTGGCGGAACAGGAACGTCGCGGTCGCCGACGCGATCAGCGGCAGCGTCAGACCGGTGTACGTATTGCTCAGATGCATCGACGACACCACCTGCACGGTCGGGAAAATCCGCACTTCGACCGGCAGCATCAGCGTGATGAAGATCAGCCAGAACGCGAGCGTGCGAAACGGAAAGCGGAAGTAGACGATCGCGTACGCGGAGATCATCGACACGGCGATCTTGCCGATCGCGATGACGAGCGCCATCACGAGGCTGTTGACCAGCATGCGATTGAACGGCGCCGCGGCGTTGCCGGTGCCCTGCGTCCAGATCGTGACGATGTTCTCGAACAGATGCGTGCTCGGCACGAGCGACAGCGGCACCGTGAACACCTCGTGCTCGCTCATCGTCGCCGCGCAGAACGCGACGTACACCGGAAACACCACGAGCGCGACGCCGATGATCAGCACCGCGTGACAGAACAGGTCGAAACCGCGTCGGTTCTCGATCATGAGTATTGAACCCTGCGTTCGATGAAGCGGAATTGCACGACGGTCAGTGCCACGACGATGATCATCAGCACGACCGACTGCGCGCCCGAACTGCCGATGTCGAGCCCCTGGAAGCCTTCGGCGAAAATCTTGTAGATCAGCGTGCGGGTGGCCTGGCCGGGGCCGCCGCCGGTCGCCGCGTCGATCACGGGAAAGGTGTCGAAGAACGCGTAGGTGATGTTGATCACCAGCAGAAAGAACGTGGTCGGCGACAGCAGCGGCAGGGCGATGCCGAAGAAGCGGCGCACCGGACCGGCGCCGTCGATCGCGGCCGCTTCGATCAGCGAGCGCGGAATCGCCTGCAGGCCCGCATAGAAGAACAGGAAGTTATAGCTGATCTGCTGCCAGACCGACGCGAGCACGACGAGGAACATCGCCTGACCGGGGTTCAGCGCGTGATTCCACACGATGCCGTGTTTCGCGAGCGCATACGTGACGAGGCCGATGCTCGGGTTGAACAGGAACGACCACAGCACCGCGGCGATCGCGGGCGCGACCGCGTACGGCCAGATCAGCAGCGTTTGATAGGCCTTCGCGCCGCGCGTCACGCGATCCGCGCAGACCGCGAGCAACAGCGAGATCACGAGGCCCGACACGGTGACGAGCGTGCAGAACACGATCGTCGTGTTGAACGACGCCAGATACAGCGGGTCGGCGAACAACTGTTTGAAGTTCGCGAGTCCGACGAACGCGCTCGACGTACCGAACGCGTCCTGGGTTTGCGTCGATTGCCAGAGCGCGACGCCCGCCGGCCAGAGGAAGAACACGAGCGTGATGAGCAGCTGCGGCGCGACGAGCAGGTAGGGCAGCGCGCTGGTGCCGAAGTAGGAGCGCTTTTCCATCGGAATGTCCAGAGTGTGCTGCAACGACGGATTCCCGCGCGGGAGCGCCGGAACCCTGCCTGCAGGCGATGCTTAGTTACCGGCCTTTTCGAAGCGGCGCAGCAGCTCGTCGCCGCGCGCGACGGACGAGTCGAGCGCCTGTTGCGGCGTCTTCTTGTCCGCCCACACCTGTTCGAGTTCTTCGTCGATCACGGTGCGGATCTGCGGCATGTTGCCCAGACGCAGGCCCTTCGTGAACGGCAGCGGCGGCTTGTTCAGCATCTGGCGGATCGCGGTGTCGCTGCCGGGGTTCTTGTCGTAGAAGCCCTGCTGGCGCGTCAGGTCATACGCGGCGGTCGTGATCGGCAGATAGCCGGTGTCCTGATGCCACTTCGCGGCGACTGGCGCCGTGGCCAGATAGGCGAGGAACTTCGCGACGCCCTTGTAGACGGCCGGGTCCTTGCCCGACAGCACCCACAGGCTCGCCCCGCCGATGATCGCGTTCTGCGGCGCGCCCTTCACGCTGTCGTCGTACGGCATCATGCCGGTGCCGAAGTTGAACTTCGCGTATTTCTTGATCGTCGCGAGCGAGCCTGACGAGTTCGTGATGATGCCGCAGTCGCCGCTATAGAACTTCGACACCGGTTCGTCCTTGCGGCCGACATAGGTGAACGTGCCGTCCTTCGCCATGTTCTGCAGGAACTGGATGTGCGCGACCTGCAGCGGCTTGTTGAATTCGAGCTGCGCGTCCATGCCGTCGAAGCCGTTGTTACGCGACGCGAACGGCGCCGCATGCCACGCGCTGTAGTTCTCGAGCTGAATCCAGCTTTGCCAGCCCGACGAGTAGCCGCACGACATGCCCGAGGCCTTCAGCTTCTGCGCATCGGTGTGCAACTCGGCCCAGGTCTTCGGCGGCTGGTTGGGATCGAGGCCAGCCTTCTTGAACGCATCCTTGTTGTAGTACAGCACCGGCGTCGAGCTGTTGAACGGCATCGAGATCAGTTCGCCGGTTTTCGAGTCGCTGTAATAGCTCGCGATGGTCGGCACGAAGGCTTTCTGATCGAGCGGCAGGCCCGCGTCCTTGAATACCTGCGTGACCGGGACGATGGCTTTCTTCGCCTGCATCATCGTCGCGGTGCCGACTTCGTAGACCTGCAGGATGGCCGGCGCATTGCCGCTGCGATAGGCGGCGATGCCGGCGGCGAGGGTCTGGTCGTAGGTGCCCTTGAACACGGGCACGATCTTGTAGTCGTTTTGCGATTTGTTGAAGTCGTTCGCGATGTCGTTCAGACGTTCACCCAGTGCGGCTTCCATGGCGTGCCAGAACTGGATTTCGGTCGCGGCGTGAGCCGCCTGGCTGACGCCGATGCTCAATACAGCGGCGACGGAAAGTGAGCGGAACAGCGGCTTGTAATTCATCGATTTGTCTCCGGTTCGGAAGGGGCGCGGACGCGAATCGCGCGATTCTAGTTGTGTTCGATGACATTCCGGCGGCGGCACGCCGGAAGCCGAAATTTAGCATTGGCTGTCACGGAAAGGAAATAAACGGGAATCTATTCGGAAAGATCACGGGTGATGCAAGTCGGGCCACGGCGCGGGCAAAAACAATCGCCTCATGCAACACGTCCGATCGGTCGGGCCGATACCTGAAGGTTCGTACACGATTGGGTCGCCAAGGCATTCCCATCATGTCGGAGCTTTCGGCATGCCATTGACGCCTAATCCGGGAACGCACACTTTCGGCAGGGACGCCTTCTTCATGCATGGCGACAGCTAGAGTCATCCGGGTAGCCTGGCCATAGGGGCCGACGGCGCGAACGCGGAAGGTTTGGGAATCGCTCTTGCCTATGCGTTGCCGGGAAATCCCGCAGCTGTGCTGAAGCTCGTAGACCCTGTCGAAGGCGACAGTCACATTCTCGCGATATCGCGTGTGTGCGTCATTCCGTCTATTGACGATGCGCCGAAAAACTACAAGGCCAAAGCGTTGCACGCTGTTTCGGCGGTCACGACTGCAAATCCGCACATCAAGGCCCGTTGTCTCGACGCGTTGCGGAGGTCGTAGCGCGCAAACAAAAAAGCCCGCAACCCCTGAGGGTTCGCGGGCCTTAAGCGCGCAGCGCAGTTTGCGCTGCTTCGCGCTTAGACGTTGAACAAAAAGTTCATCACGTCGCCATCATGCACGACGTACTCCTTGCCTTCCGCGCGCATCTTGCCGGCTTCCTTCGCGCCTTGTTCACCCTTGTAGGTGATGTAGTCGTCGAAGCTGATCGTCTGCGCGCGGATGAAGCCGCGCTCGAAGTCGGTATGGATCGCGCCGGCCGCCTTCGGCGCCGTATCGCCGACGTGGATCGTCCACGCGCGCACTTCCTTCACACCGGCCGTGAAGTAGGTCTGCAGGCCGAGCAGCTTGAAGCCCGCGCGGATCACGCGGTTCAAGCCCGGCTCATGCATGCCCATGTCGGCGAGGAAGACTTCCATGTCGGCTTCGTCGAGGTCGGCGATTTCCGCTTCGACTGCCGCGCACACGGCCACGACCGGCGCGCCTTCAGCAGCCGCGAACTTCGTGATCGCGTCGAGGTGCGGGTTGTTCTCGAAGCCGTTTTCCTTCACGTTGGCGACGTACATCGTGGGCTTGGCGGTGATCAGGCAGAACGGCTTGAGGGTAGCCTTTTCTTCATCGGTCAGATCGAGCGCGCGGACCGGCTTCGCCTGGTCGAGCTGCGCGCGGACCTTCTCCAGCACCGCCGCGTTCTTCGCGGCTTCCTTGTCGTTACCCGACTTGGCCGCCTTGGAATAGCGCGCGAGCGCCTTCTCGACGGTGGCGAGGTCGGCAAGCGCGAGCTCGGTGTTGATCACCTCGATGTCCGACAGCGGATCGATCTTGTTCGCGACGTGAATCACGTTGTCGTCTTCGAAGCAGCGTACGACGTGCGTGATCGCGTCGGTTTCGCGGATGTTCGCGAGGAACTGGTTGCCGAGGCCCTCGCCCTTGCTCGCGCCGGCCACCAGACCGGCGATGTCGACGAACTCGACCACGGCCGGCAGGATGCGCTCCGGCTTGACGATTTCGGCGAGCGCCTTCAGCCGCGCGTCCGGCACCTCGACGATGCCGACGTTCGGCTCGATCGTGCAGAACGGATAGTTTTCGGCGGCGATTCCCGCCTTGGTCAGCGCGTTGAACAGGGTGGACTTGCCGACGTTGGGCAGGCCGACGATGCCGCATTTGAGGCTCATGGAAATCCTTCAGTGAATCAGTAGGTTGCGTGATGCGCTCGACGCTGCGCGCGGATTCGGAAAGCCTTCGCGTAAGGTGGGGCGCGGCAGGCTCAGCGGAGCGGACAAAACACCGAATCGGGGCGTTGGCTCGACGATTGAGTGCGAGTTTTCACGGAAAGCGCAATTGTAACCCGTTCGCCCGCGCGGACCCGCCGGCGCATTGGCCCGAAGCCACTGTAGAATCGTCAGTTCAAAGCCGGCAGAGCTCAATTTCCGGGGGAGCAACGTGGGACTCATCAGATGGGTTGGGATCGGCGTCGTCGCCGCGGTCGTGGTGGGCTCGGTCGCGACATGGGTCGCGCCGAATTTCGACGAAGCGCAAGCCACCACGGACCGGCAGACCATCGATTGTTTGACGACCCACCTGTCGCACGAAGATCACGCCGACATCGCGCGGTTCGCCGATAAGAACGACTACGACTCGCTATGGCGCGTGTTCGACCGCGTGTTCCCCGACTGCGCGGTACGCAGCGATCAGCGCGATCGCAAGGCGGAGCTCGAGGCGGCCGCGTGGCGCAACCTCTCGTCCAATCGCGACTTCATGCGCATGCGCGAAGCGAACGCGGCGCTCGCGGCAAGCGCCGCGACGCATTAGCACGACGCATCGAGGCCGCGCGGCCACCGGCCCGGGACTCAAATGCGCGTGGCCGCCAACGCATGAAGTGCGGGTTGCGCGAGCGGTCGGCATCAGACTCGCACAGTCCCGGCCGACAACCTCAGGCTCTGCCCCCAGACACCATGTCCGGCACGAGCCCGCGAGGCCCCGCGCACAGCGCCCAACGGCCGCGCCCGTCGATCCGTCCCCCGCACCCCCCGCGGCTATAATGCGCGCATGAACGCACACCACCAGACCTTTGATGCCGCCGTGATCGGCGGCGGGCTCGTCGGCAAGACCGCGGCGCTCGCGCTCACGCAAGCCGGACTGCGCGTCGCACTGCTCGCGCAGCCTTGCGCGGCGCTGCCCGCCGGTGCTGTCTTCGACTCGCGCGTCTATGCGTTGTCGTCGAGTTCGCAGGCCTTGTTCGAACGGCTGCGGGTCTGGCAGGCGCTCGATCACACACGGCTCGGTCCCGTCTACGACATGCGCGTCTATGGCGACGCGCACGCCGAGCTGCATTTCTCGGCGTTTCAGGCATCGGTGCCGCAGCTTGCGTGGATCGTCGAGTCGTCGGTGATCGAGCGCGCGCTCGATGCCGCGCTGCGCTTCCAGCCGAACCTCACGTGGTTCGACGCGCGCGCGCAGGCGCTCGATTTCTCCGTCGACAACGCGAGCGTCGGCCTCGCGAACGGCAGCGTGCTCGAAGCGGATCTGGTAGTCGGCGCGGACGGCGCGCACTCGTGGGTGCGCGCGCAGATCGGCTCGAAGATGGTGCGCCGCGACTACAGACAGATCGGTGTGGTCGCCAATTTCAAGGCTGCGAAGCCGCACGGCGAAACCGCGTATCAGTGGTTCCGCGACGGCGAGATCATCGCGTTGCTGCCGATGCCGGACGGCCACGTGTCGCTGGTCTGGTCGGCGCGCACCGAACACGCCGAGCAGTTGCTCGCGCTCGATCCCGAGCGGCTTGCCGCCGAAGTCGAGCACGTGAGCGGTGAACAGTTCGGTGCGCTCGACTGCGTGACGCCCGCGCAGGGCTTCCCGCTCGCGTTGCAGACCGTGGACCGGCTCGTCGCCCCGCGGGTCGCGCTGGTCGGCGATGCCGCACATCTGATCCATCCGTTGGCAGGACAGGGCATGAACCTCGGCTTGCGCGACGTCGCCGCGCTCGCGAGCACGATCGGCGGCAAGGAGTCGTTCCGCGATCTCGGCGACATGGTGCTGCTGCGTCGCTACGAACGCGCGCGCCGCGAAGACATTCGCGCGCTGATGATCGCCACCGACGGCCTGCAGAAACTGTTCTCGGTGCCCGGTCCGCTCGCGCGCGCCGTGCGCAATACCGGCATGGCGTTCGTCGGCGCGCAGCCATTCATCAAGCGCTGGCTGGTGTCGGCCGCGCTGGGGTAAACCGCGACGAGGCGTCGGGCGGATAGCCGATGGCCGGTCACCGGCGCCCGGGACAGGTATCATGACCGGATCGAAGCGCTGCGATCCGCCCCTTATCCGACCCCCGATCGAACCTGATCGAGCCTGATTGAACAGATAGGCGGCCGAAACTCGCGGCCGGAACGTAAAAAACGCGCAGGTGCGCGACTGACTCCAGGACTCCAGCATGAAAAAGACCTTCCGCATCGCCGCCGCCGCGCTCGCGATCGGTGCCGCTATGCTCGGCTGCTCGGCGCAGGCCGACCAGACCACCGACAAGCTCAAGGCCACCTTGCAAACCCGTCTTTCCGACGTGACGATCAAAAGCGTGTCGAAGACACCGATCGCGGGCCTGTACGAAGTGAATCTCGGCACGCAGATCGTCTACAGCGATGCGAGCGGCGACTACCTGATGCT
This sequence comes from Paraburkholderia sp. 31.1, assembly GCF_014397645.1. Lineage (NCBI taxonomy): Bacteria > Pseudomonadati > Pseudomonadota > Betaproteobacteria > Burkholderiales > Burkholderiaceae > Paraburkholderia > Paraburkholderia sp. 31.1. Next base: position 4,086 of record NZ_VZQN01000080.1, on the reverse strand, counting down.
CGGCGATATGGTCGACTCGAAGACGCGCAAGAATCTGACCGAGGCACGCCTGTCGGAAACCAACCGCATCGACTTCGCGAGCCTGCCGTTCGGCAACGCGGTGAAGGTCGTGCGCGGCAACGGCGCGCGCAAGATCGCGGTGTTCTCCGATCCGAACTGCCCGTACTGCAAGCAGCTCGAAAAAACGCTGCTGTCGATCGACAACGTGACGGTCTACACGTTCCTGTACCCGGTGCTGTCGCCCGATTCGACGGCCAAGTCGAAGTCGATCTGGTGCTCGGCCGATCGCGCGAAGGCGTGGGAATCGTGGATGCAGGACCGTCAGGCGCCGACCGCCGCCGCCACCTGCGACACCGCCGCGATCGACAAGAACCTCGCGCTCGGCCGTTCGATGAACGTCGAAGGCACGCCGACGGTGTTTCTCGCCGACGGTCGCCGCCTGCCCGGCGCGGTGCCGGCAGATCGGCTCGACAAGGAACTGTCGGCCGTGCACTGAACAGCGCGCTGGCCACAGCGCCACGCCCGCCCCGGGCGCGCAACAGATGCAACGTTCAAACTGAAGGAGGCGCACGCAGCGCCTCCTTTCGCATCGAGCCCCGAACTTCTCCGCCTCACTCTCCTGACACTCCCAAGCGCCGCCGATGAAGCCGATCCGCTACACCATCGTTCCGGGTAACCCCGCCGCCCACCTGTTCGAAGTCACCGTGACCGTCGCCGATCCCGATCCGGCCGGCCAGCGTTTCATGCTGCCGGTGTGGATTCCGGGCAGCTACATGGTGCGCGAGTTCGCGCGCAACATCGTCACGCTGCGCGCGGTGAACGACGCGGGCCGCAAGGTGCGCGTCGAGAAGATCGACAAGCACATGTGGCAGGCCGCGCCGGTCAAGGGAGCCTTGACGCTGCGCTACGAGGTGTACGCATGGGACCTGTCGGTGCGCGCCGCGCATCTGGACGACACGATCGGCTTTTTCAACGGCACCAGCGTGTTCCTGTCGCCGCTCGGCCATGAGGACGCGCAGTGCGTGGTCGATATCCAGAAGCCGCAGGGCGCGGCGTATCGCGGCTGGCGCGTCGCGACCGCGCTGCGGGAAGCGCGCGGCACGAAGCGCTATGGCTTCGGCGAATACCGCGCGCAGAACTACGACGAACTGATCGACCATCCTGTGACGCTCGGGGAATTCGCGCTCGCGACGTTCAAGGCGCACGGCGTGCCGCACGACGTCGTGATCGGCGGTCGCGTGATCGGGCTCGACATGGAGCGTCTGTGCAAGGATCTGAAGCGCATCTGCGAAGCGCAGATCGCGTTGTTCGAACCGAAGTCGAAGAAGGCGCCGGTCGAGCGCTACGTGTTCATGACGCAGGCTGTCACCGACGGTTACGGCGGGCTCGAGCATCGCGCGTCGACCGCGCTGATCTGCAATCGCACCGATCTGCCGGTGCAGGGCCGCGAGCCGATGAGCGAGGGCTACCGGACCTATCTCGGTCTGTGCAGCCACGAGTATTTCCACACGTGGAATGTGAAGCGGATCAAGCCGGCCGTGTTCGCGCCGTATGACCTCGGCGTCGAAAACTACACGTCGATGCTGTGGCTGTTCGAGGGCTTCACGTCGTATTACGACGACCTGATTCTCGTACGCAGCGGCGTGATCTCGCAGGACGACTATTTCGGCCTGGTCGGCAAGGTGATCGGCGGGGTGCAGCGCGGCAGCGGGCGCCTCAAGCAGAGCGTCGCCGAAAGCTCGTTCGATGCGTGGGTCAAGTACTACCGGCAGGACGAGAACGCGCCGAATGCGATCGTCAGCTATTACACGAAGGGCTCGCTGATCGCGCTCGCCTTCGACCTGACGATCCGCGCGCAGACCGGCAACCAGAAATCGCTCGACGACGTGATGCGTCTGCTGTGGAAGCGCTTTGGCCGTGACTTTTATCGAGGCAAGCCGGTCGGCGTCGACGAAAGCGAGATCGAGGCGATTTTCGCGGAAGCGAGCGGCGCGCAACTGGCCGAACTGTTCGCCGAGGGCGTGCGCGGCACGCGCGATCTGCCGCTCGACGCGCTGCTCGCGCCGTTCGGCGTGGCGCTCGCGCCGGACGTCGACAAAAACGGCAAGCCGTCGCTCGGCGTGCGGCTACGCGGTGGCGCGGATTGCGCGCTCGCGACTGTGCACGAGGGCAGCGCCGCGCAGAAGGCCGGCCTCTCCGCTGGCGACGTGCTGATCGCGATCGATGGTCTGCGCGTGACCGGCGGGAATATCGATGCTCTGCTGATGCGCTATCAGCCGGGCGCGAAAGTCGACGTGCACGCGTTCCGCCGCGACGAGTTGCGGGTCACGCAGGTGAAGCTCGACGGTCCCGAAGTGGCCCGCTACAAGCTCACGGTCAGCGATCACCGTCCCGCCGCGCGCAAAGCCCTTGAGCGCTGGCTGACGAAGTGATCGGCGTGGTGGTGGGCCGCACCGGGCGGTCCACCGATCGTCGCCTGTCCCGCCGTCAATCGGCAGAGGAGGGCGGTGGATTGTTCTACCCATGCAACAATCCTTCGCCGCCGGACGGCTTTTTCGCCGGCCGGTAAAAAAACACAATGACTTCACTCGCGCAACACTGCGCGCCCCTACTGGAGTCAACCATGACCACGATCCTGCAAATCAACTCGGCAGCCCGTTCGCAAGGCGCGAACTCGACGCTTCTCGTCAACGAGCTGACGGAAAAGCTGCAACAGTCGAATCCGGGCGCGCAAGTCGTCGTCCGTAACCTGCAAGCCGAACCGCTGCCGCACCTCGACGACGCCGTGCTCGGCGCGTTCTTCACGCCGGCCGACCAGCGCACCCCGGAACAGGCCGCCATCGCCGCACGCAGCGAAGCGCTGATCGCCGAACTGCAAGCCGCCGACGTCATCGTTATCGGTGCGCCGATGTACAACTTCGGCATCTCGTCGCAACTGAAGACGTACTTCGACTTCATCGCACGTGCGGGCATCACGTTCCGTTACACCGCGACCGGCCCGGAAGGCCTCGTGACGGGCAAGAAGGTCCACGTCGTGTCGGCGCGCGGCGGCAAGTATCTCGGCACGCCGAACGATAGCCAGACGCCGTATCTGAAGAGCTTCCTCGGCTTCCTCGGCATGACCGACGTGAACTTCATCTACGCCGAAGGCCTGAACCTGGGCCCGGACGCCGCGAACGCCGCGCTGAGCTCGGCACGCGAAGCGATCGCCGCGGTTTAAGCGGGTTTGTCCTGCCGCATTGCGCAGCTTCGATGCGGCGCGAGCGGTGAAAAGAATAACGCCACGGATGGGTCCACCCTCCGTGGCGTTTTCGTTGTGTATCGCAATCTTCTGACGACGACGCTCTCACGCAAGCATTTGCGCGTCGTCCGGTAGACGCCAGTCGATCGGCTCCCGGCCGTGCTGCAACAGATATTCGTTCGCCTTCGCGAAATGCCCGCAACCGAGAAAGCCGCGATGCGCGGACAGCGGCGACGGATGCGGCGCCTCCAGCACATAGTGCGACTTGCCCCCGAGTAGCGCGCGCTTTGCCTGCGCATGCGCGCCCCACAGCATGAAGACGAGGTTCTGATGCCGCGTCGCGAGTTCGTGGATCAGCGTGTCGGTACATTTCTCCCAGCCGCGTTTCGCGTGGCTCGCGGCGCTGTCGCGCTCGACGGTCAGCACCGTGTTCAGCAGCAGCACGCCCTGTTTGGCCCAGCTGTCGAGGCAGCCGTGCTGCGGCGTCTGGTGACCGAGACTCGCGGCGATTTCCTTGAAGATGTTGCGCAGCGACGGTGGCGGCCGCACGTGCGGCGCGACCGAAAACGCGAGACCATGCGCCTGCGGCGTGCCGCGGTCTTCGCCGTGGTACGGGTCCTGGCCGAGGATTACGACTTTCACTTCGTCGGGGCTCGTCAGGCGAAGCGCGCGGAACACATCGGCCGGATAGATCGTTTTGCCGGCGGCACGCTCACCGTCGACGAAGCGGCACAGCGGCGCGTAGGTGTCGCTGTCGATGAAGGGTTTCAGGTGCGCGCGCCAGGCCGCTGGTAGCGCGGCGAATTGTGCTTCGAGCGTGGGCGGGGCGGCGGTGGGGGCGGCGG
>NZ_VZQN01000079.1:0-14738 GCF_014397645.1 Paraburkholderia sp. 31.1 | reverse complement strand
GGGCGGCGGAGGCCGGGGCGGGCGCGACATCGTCGAACAGCGATGCCTGCGGCAAACTGGAGCGGGTGCGGGAAGCGGAGGTCATGGCGGGGAAGTGTCGCAGCAAACGCGGACTAGCTCAAGTTGCGGCAAGCGAGCGCATGAGGTGCCGCGGGTTTCGGGCAACGCGCTCACGTGGCGCGCAACCGATACCCGCGCTGCGCCTTGCTGATGTCATCCGGCGCGAGGCCGGCAATCCGTTTGCCGAGTTCGGCGGCGAGCGTGTGAAGCGCCGCTTCGTCGCCCGATTTCAGTTCGAGTTCGATCTCCGAGATCGGCGCGCGGCGCGCTTCATCGTCGACCTCGGCAAGCACGTCGCCCTGATCGATCGCCGCCTCGATCTGAGCGCCGTCGGAGTCGAGCAGCCATAGCGTGCGCGTGAAATTGGTGTGGAACAGCTCGATCAGCGCAGGCGCGGCCTGTTTCAGCGCATCCGCGGCGGCGGGTTCGTCGCAAGCGCTCAGCAACGATTCGATTTCGAGCTTCGCGCCCGCGACCGGCAATTCCCATTCGTGCCGGCTATGCAAGCCGTTCGTCGCCGTGCCGACCGTCTTGAAGGTCTGCAGCCAGCCGTCCGGGGTCTGCCGTAGACGCAGCGCGCTCTTTGACGACGCCAGCGTCAACTGCGGCGTATCGAAGTAAATGTTCACGAGCTTGATCGCGCGTCCGTTCTTGCCGGAGCGCGCGGCGAACCACTGCGTCGCCGCCTGCACCTGCGAAGCCGGCAGCGCCAGCTTGATTTCGCGTTCCATGCCCATGCTGGGGGTCCTAGTTGCGTGGATTTCTCTGCGCCCGATACGCGGATACGTCGATACGACGCTCAGAAAAACATCCGCGCGAGTTCCACGCCCGGCTCGTCCGCGCGCATGAACGCTTCGCCGACGAGGAAGGTATGCACATTCCGCGCGCGCATGCGCTCGACGTCGTCGCGCGACAGGATGCCCGATTCGGTCACGACGATGCGATCGTCGGGAATCGCGTCGAGCATGCCGAGCGTCGTGTCGAGCGAGGTTTCGAAAGTGCGCAGATTGCGGTTGTTGATGCCGATCAGTGGCGTCTTCAGCGTCAGCGCTTCCTTGAGTTCATCGCTGTCGTGCACTTCGACGAGCACCGCGAGCCCCAGCGAATGCGCGAGCGCTTCGAGGTCCTGCATCTCGGCGGTTTCGAGCGCGGCGGCGATCAGCAGGATCGCGTCGGCCCCCATCGCGCGCGCTTCGACCACCTGATACGGATCGACGATGAAGTCCTTGCGTATCACCGGCAACTGGCACGCGGCGCGCGCTTGCTGCAGATAGGCGACGCTGCCCAGGAAGAACTGCACGTCGGTCAGCACGGACAGACACGCCGCGCCGTGCTTCTCGTACGAACGCGCGATGTCGGCCGGAACGAAGTGCTCGCGCAGCACGCCCTTCGACGGGCTCGCCTTCTTCACTTCGGAGATCACCGCGGCGAGACCCGCCGTGTGCTTGGCGCGCAATGCGCCGACGAAGTCGCGGAGATCGCGCGACGACGCTTCGAGCCGCAGTTCTTCGAGCGGCACGCTTTGCTCGGCCGCCCGGACTTCTTCGCGTTTGACCGCGATGATGCGGTCGAGGATGTCGCTCATAAATGTCTCGCTACGTGATTACTGCTTGAATTGCTGGGTGAAGCGCACCAGTTCGTCGACCTTCGCGCGTGCCTTGCCGCTCGCGATCGCTTCGCGCGCGAGCTCGATGCCGTCCGCGATCGTGGCCGCGACGTTCGCCGAATAGAGTGCCGTGCCGGCGTTCAGCGTGACGATTTCCCGCGCGACACCCGGCTTGTTGCTGAGCGCGTCGAGCAGCATGACCTTCGACTCGCCCGCGTCGGCGACTTTGAGCGTGCGGTTCGACACCATCTGCATGCCGAAGTCTTCCGGATGGATCTCGTACTCGCGGATCTCGCCGTCGCGCAACTCGCCGACCAGCGTGGCGCCGCCGAGCGACACTTCGTCCATGCCGTCCATCCCGTACACGACGAGCACGTGTTTGGCGCCGAGGCGCTGCATCACGCGCACCTGAATGCCGACGAGGTCGGGGTGAAACACGCCCATCAGCTGATTCGGCGCGCCGGCCGGATTGGTGAGCGGCCCGAGGATATTGAAGATCGTGCGGATGCCGAGTTCCCGGCGTACCGGCGCGACGTTTTTCATCGCCGGATGATGGTTCGGCGCGAACATGAAGCCCATGCCCGTTTCCGCAATCGATGCCGCGACCTGCTCCGGCTGCAGATCGATGTTGACGCCGAGCGCTTCGAGCACGTCCGCGCTGCCCGACTTGCTCGATACGCCGCGATTGCCGTGCTTTGCGACCTTCGCGCCCGCCGCGGCCGACACGAACATCGTCGCGGTGGAAATGTTGAACGTGTGCGCGCCGTCGCCGCCGGTGCCGACGATATCGACGAAGTTCGAGTTGTCCTGCACGTCGACGTGCCGGGCAAATTCACGCATCACCGTAGCGGCCGCGGTGATTTCGCCGATGGTCTCTTTTTTGACGCGCAGGCCGGTGATGATCGCCGCCGACATCACGGGCGACAGCTCACCGCGCATGATGAGGCGCATCAGGTGCAGCATTTCGTCGTGAAAAATCTCGCGGTGCTCGATGGTCCGCTGCAAGGCTTCCTGGGGCGTAATGGACATGATCTCGTCTCCCTTTGTGTCAGGCATTGCGGGACGCCGCGTGATTCGAGGCCTTGCCGGCGACGGCGAGCTTCGACTGCTTGACGAAGTTTTCGAGCAGCGCGTGGCCGTGTTCGGACAGGATCGATTCCGGGTGGAACTGCACGCCTTCCACGGCCAGTTCCTTGTGGCGCACGCCCATGATTTCGCCGTCTTCAGTCCATGCCGATACTTCGAGGCAGTCGGGCAGCGATTCGCGTTCGATCGCGAGCGAGTGGTAGCGCGTCACCGTGAAATGCTTCGGCAGGTCTTCGAATACGCCCTTGCAGTCGGTTTCGATCGTGCTGACCTTGCCGTGCATGATGGTCTGTGCGCGCACGACGCGGCCGCCGAACGCCTCGCCGATCGCCTGATGGCCGAGGCACACGCCGAGAATCGGCGTCTTGCCGGCGAATTCGCGCAGCACGTCGAGCGTGATGCCCGCGTGTTGCGGATTGCTTGGGCCCGGCGACAGGCAGATGCGCTCGGGGTTCAGCCTGGCGATTTCGTCGAGCGTGATTTCGTCGTTGCGATAGGTGCGCACGTCTTCGCCGAGTTCGCCGAAGTACTGCACCAGGTTGTAGGTGAACGAGTCGTAGTTGTCGATCATGAGCAGCATGGTGTGTCTCCGGTCAGAAGTCGCTATCGAGGCCGTCCTGGACCTGCTCGGCGGCGCGCATTACCGCGCGTGCCTTGTTCTCGGTCTCCTGCCATTCGGATTCGGGCACCGAATCGGCGACCACGCCCGCGGCCGCCTGCACATACAGATTGCCGTTCGCGATCACGCCGGTGCGGATCGTGATGGCCAGATCCATCTCGCCGGTGAACGACAGATAGCCGACCGCCCCGCCGTACAGGCCACGCTTGACGGGCTCGAGCTCGTCGATCAGCTCCATCGCGCGGACCTTCGGCGCGCCCGACAGCGTGCCGGCCGGGAAGGTGGCGCGCAGCACGTCGAAATTGGTCATGTCGTTCTTGAGCTTGCCTTCGACCGAGCTGACGATGTGCTGCACGTGCGAGTACTTCTCGATCACCATCTTGTCGGTCACGACCACCGAGCCGATCTGCGCGATGCGGCCGACGTCGTTGCGCGCGAGGTCGATCAGCATCACATGCTCGGCGATTTCCTTCGGATCGTTCAGCAGCTCGGTAGCGAGCGCGGCATCGCGCTCGGGCGTGTTGCCGCGCGCACGGGTGCCGGCCAGCGGGCGGATCGTGACGATACGGTCCTCGGCGCGCTTTTCCTGGCGCACCAGAATCTCCGGCGACGCACCGACCACGTGGAAGTCGCCGAAGTTGTAGTAGTACATGTACGGCGACGGATTCAGCGAGCGCAGCGCGCGATACAGCGACAGCGGATTGTCGCGGTACGGCTTGATCAGGCGCTGACCGACCTGCACCTGCATCAGTTCGCCGGCGGCAACGTATTCCTTCGCCTTGCGCACGGCCGCCAGGTAATCGTCTTTCGCGAATTCGCGGTAGATCTCGGTGCGTACGCTGGCCGACACGACGGGCGGCTCGACGGTGACGCGCAGCCGCTGGCGCAGTTCGCGCAGACGGTGCTTCGCTTTCGTGTAGGCCTCAGCCTGGGTCGGGTCGGCGTAGACCACCAGATAGAGCTTGCCGGCGAGGTTGTCGATGACGGCGACTTCCTCGGTCAGCAGCAGCTGGATGTCGGGCAGATTGAGGTCGTCTTTCGGCGCGCTGTGCGCGAGCTTCTTCTCGATATAGCGCACGGCGTCATAGCCGAAATAGCCGGCGAGACCGCCGGTGAAGCGCGGCAGCCCCGGGCGTTGCGCGACCTTGAAGCGCGCCTGGAATTGCTGGATGAACGCGAGCGGATCGCCGTCGTGCGTCTCGACGACCTTGCCGTCGCGGACCACTTCCGACACGCCGTTGCGCGTGCGCATGAGAGTCCGCGCCGGCAGGCCGATGAACGAATAACGCCCGAAGCGTTCGCCGCCGACCACCGACTCCAGCAGGAACGAGTTCGCGCCGTTGCGCTCGGTCTGCGCGAGCTTCAGGTACAGCGACAGCGGCGTCTCGAGGTCGGCGAGCGCTTCGGCGATCAGCGGGATGCGGTTGAAACCCTCGTTGGCGAGGGACTGGAATTCGAGTTCGGTCATGTTCCGATCCTGTACGGTGGTCCGGCGGCAGCAAGCGTCGGGCAAAGCGGGGCTAAGCGCCTTCGGTCAGGGCGTGGGTCGACGTTCTCGACACAATGATACCGACCGGCGCGGGTCTTCCATCGGCGCGTGCGAGCGGTGCGGGTGAGCAACGGTACCTTGCGGGTACGCGCAGGCTCAATCAGCCGATGCAACTGCGCAAAAACAGATCGATGGAAAAAGCGCGTGAGCGCAGCGAAGTAAAAAACGGTTGCCGAAGACGAGCTTCAGCGTACCTCAGGCGAGGTTAGCGCGACCAGCGACGCCAGGGCCAGGCTCCCCGGTCGATGCTAATCAGACTCCGTTTTTTATTCAGAAACATGAGGATGAAGGACTGTTAAGTCGTGGATTGATGCGCTGCGATCGCCCTGGCGGCGTCGAGCAGCGAGGCAACTATACCATCGGATTTTATCGTTTGTATAGCTTGGCCGTGGTTGTACCCGTAGGGCACGGTCAGCGTCGCCATGCCGGCCGCGCGGCCCGCCAGCGCGTCGTTTTCCGAGTCGCCGATCGCCACCGTGGCGCTCGGCTCGACGCCGAGCTGCGCGGCGGCGGTCAGCATCGGAAGCGGGTCCGGTTTCTTTTTCGCGAGACTGTCGCCACCGAGCACGACGCTGAAATACGGTGCAAGCCGGTACTGCTGCAGCAGTTCGAGCGCGAAGCGGTGCGGCTTGTTGGTCACGCAGGCGAGCTTCAGGCCCGCGTCGTGCAGCGCGCGCAGACCGGCCTCGACGTCTGGATAAAGCCGCGTGTGCACGCCGTTGATCTTCGCGTACTCGGCCTGATAGATCGCGAGCGCTTCGTCGAAGCGCTCTTGCGCGTGCTCGGCTTCGAAGCGCGGCGCAAGCACGCTGCGGATCAGATGCTCCGAACCCTTGCCGACGTAGCCGACCACTTCCTCGCGCGTCGTTTCCTCCGCGTCGAGCTGAGCGAGCATACCGTTCAGGCCGGCGGTGAAGTCGTCGGCCGTGTCGATCATCGTGCCGTCGAGGTCGATGATCGCGGCTTCGAGGCGCGCGCCGGTAAACATCGGGGCGGGATACGAAGTGGTCATGAGGCGCTGGTTTTTAACGCTGGACGGTCGCGAGGGCGGCGCGCATCTTGTCGATCACGACCTTGTGATCGGGCTGGCCAAAGATCGCCGAGCCGGCCACGAACGTGTCCGCGCCGGCCGCCGCGATTTCCGCGATGTTGTCGACCTTCACGCCGCCGTCCACTTCGAGGTGGATGTCGCGGCCGGTGCGCTCGGTGTACGCGTCGATGCGTTTGCGCGCTTCGCGCAGCTTGTTGAGCGCCTCGGGGATGAACGACTGGCCGCCGAAGCCCGGGTTCACCGACATGATCAGCACGAGGTCGACCTTGTCCATCACATGATCGAGATAGTTCAGCGACGTCGCCGGATTGAACACGAGGCCGGCCTTGCAGCCGTGGTCGCGGATCAGCGACAGCGTGCGGTCGATGTGATCCGACGCTTCCGGGTGAAAGCTGATCAGGTTCGCGCCGGCTTTCGCGAAGTCCGGCACGATGCGGTCGACGGGACGCACCATCAGGTGCACGTCAATTGGCACGTCCACGTGCGGGCGGATCGCTTCGCATACGAGCGGGCCGATGGTCAGGTTCGGCACGTAGTGGTTGTCCATCACGTCGAAGTGGATCCAGTCGGCGCCGGCGGCGACGACGTTGCGGACTTCCTCGCCCAGGCGGGCGAAGTCGGCGGAGAGAATGCTGGGGGCGATGCGAAATTGCGTCATGACAGGGGCCGATGCAAGCGGGAAAGCGCCATTTTACCGGTTTTGCGCGTGCAGACCGGGGTGCTGGCCGCGGTTGGCGTGGCGGAATCGCGCGATGAAACTTCGCAAAGTGCCGGCGCAAAAACGACATGGAGACTGGGCGCGGCAAGGCAGCCGTGTCCCAACGTCTTAGACACTGCTGGCCGAAAGGCGTATCCGGTTGCGGCCATGCCGCGCATCAAGCAGAATGCCATTCCATGAGCGCCGCATCGCCGCTGCACCCGCAGACCATTGGCGTTCGGGCCTTCCACGATTTTTCACAGCCCGTTTGATCAGATCGGAATCAGGATGAGCCAGTACGAATTCAGCGTCTCGGCGCAGGTGCACTACCTGCCCGAAGAATCGGACCCGGAGCGTCGCCAGTACGCCTTTGCCTACACGCTGACCATCCGTAACACCGGCCAGGTGCCCGCACAGTTGATCGCGCGTCACTGGATCATCACCGACAGCGAAAACACCGTCCAGGAAGTCAAAGGCCTGGGCGTGGTCGGTCATCAGCCGCTGCTCAAGCCGGGCGAGCATTTCGAATACACGAGTTGGGCAGTGATCGCGACGCCGGTCGGCACGATGCGCGGCGATTACTTCTGCGTGGCGGAGGATGGTGAGCGCTTCGAGGCGCCGGTGCCGGAGTTCGTGTTGCGCATGCCGCGAACGTTGCATTGAACCGGCGCGGTGTTGCGCGGTCTTTAATGAGTTCGTATCGGCGCGCGGCGCAGCGGGCAGTTGAGTGGGTGGTTGGATGAGCGCTCAGACGAGCGCTTGATGCACGAGGGGTTGCGCGGTTCCGTATGCAACCCGCCGGTCAGGGTCACTGCGGCTTTTGCTGTTGGGACCGTTCCGCCGGCTTGGCACGTCTCGCTTTTTTCTTGCCAGACGACGTCCACACAACGATAAAGACGAGCAGGAACAGCGCGAGCAGCGATTCCAGCGCGAAGATGAGCATCGGGTATTCGTCAAACAAATCAGACATGGCGGTTTCCATCAAGAACGAACATTGTATGCGTTTTGTCCGCCGAGCCGGCGCGTGGGTCGGTGCATTGTCGGTTGCGGTGTTGCTTGCCTCCTGCGGCGGCGGCGGCGCGCTCCGGCCTTCGCCGCCGAGCGGCGCGGCGATCATCCCCGGCCAGATCGCGTCGTCGCGCTTGACCGCGGTTGCGTGGCAGCAGGTGCCGGGCTGGCAGGACGACTCGCTGATCGGCGCGACGGCCGCGTTGCGGCAAAACTGCACGAGGCTCGCGCGTCAGCCGAACTGGTCGCGTGCATGCGCGGCCGCCGCGCAAATCGACGATCTCGACGTCACCGGCGCGCGCGCCTTCTTCGAAGCCTACTTCACGCCGTTCCAGCTCGCGAATAGCGACGGCACGCTCGACGGTCTGGTCACCGGTTACTACGAGCCACTGCTGCGGGGCTCGCGCACGCGGCATGGGGTATATCAGACCGCGCTGTACCGCTGGCCCGCCGGCTATCGCGCGGGGGCGCCGTTGCCGGCGCGCGCCCAACTCGAACGCTCGGGCGCGCTCAGCGGCAACGAACTCGTGTGGGTCGACGACCCGATCGAAGCATTCTTTTTGCAGGTGCAGGGCTCCGGGCGCATCGTGATGGAAGACGGCAGTGTGATGCGCGTCGGCTTTGGCGGTACCAACGATCAGCCGTACAAGTCGATCGGGCGCTGGCTGCTCGATCATGGCGAGATCACACCCGCGCAGGCGACGATGCAGGGCATCAAGGCATGGGCACGCGCGAATCCGACGCGCGTCGATGGATTGCTCGACACCAATCCGCGCTTCGTGTTTTTTCGCGAGATGCCGTCGGCCGAAAGTATGCCGAGCGGCGGCGCGGACGGTCCGATCGGCGCGCTCGGCGTGCCGCTGACGCCGGAGCGCTCGATTGCGGTCGACCCGAGCGCGATTCCGCTCGGCACGCCGGTGTTCCTGCAGACTACACGGCCGCTGACGAACTCGCCGATGAACCGCCTCGTGTTCGCGCAGGACACGGGCACCGCGATCAAAGGCGGCGTGCGCGCCGACTACTTCTGGGGCCTCGGCGACGATGCCGGTGATCTGGCTGGCAAGATGAAGCAGGGTGGCCGGATGTGGTTGCTGCTGCCGAATTCGTGAGGCGGTGGGGCGCAGGCGGAAGCGTGACTGCCGTTTGAGTTACAGCGGTTTTCGGGAGGCGGGTTGGAGGCTGCCGCGAAGCCGCTAATAGAAGTCGTGGAAATCGGCGTCACGTTCGGATCAGGATCCGTGCGTGACGCCGTTTTTTGTTGGGCTCTTACGCTGCGCGTCGTTGCCGGTTGCCTGACTTAGAGCCCCGAACTGCGCTTGTCGACCACCCGCCGCGCCTTGCCCACCGAGCGCTCGATCCCATTCACGGCCAGCACGTTCACCACCGCGCTTACGCCAATCAGCGCCTTGATGTCGTACGCCAGCGCGTTTTTCGCGGTGGTTAGCGCGGAAGTATCCGGCGCGCTTTCGGGGCACGGTTCGACGTTCAGCGTCAACACGTCGAGCGGCCCTTCCTTCGTCAGTACGATCTGATAGTGCGGCGCGAGCGCGTGCTGCTTGAGCAGCAACTCTTCGATCTGCGTCGGGAACACATTGACGCCACGGACGATCATCATGTCGTCCGAGCGGCCCGTGATTTTTTCCATACGCCGCATCGTGCGGGCGCTGCCCGGCAGCAGGCGCGTGAGATCGCGCGTGCGGTAGCGGATGATCGGCAGCGCTTCTTTAGTCAGCGACGTGAACACGAGTTCGCCGAGTTCGCCATCGGGCAGCACCTCCCCCGTTTCGGGGTCGATGATCTCGGGATAGAAATGGTCTTCCCAGATCGTCGGGCCGTCTTTGGTCTCGATGCACTCCGAGGCGACGCCCGGGCCCATCACTTCGGAGAGACCGTAGATGTCGACCGCGTCGATGCCCATGCGTTTTTCGATCGCCTCGCGCATTTCGTTGGTCCACGGCTCAGCGCCGAAGATGCCGATGCGCAATGAGCAGCTAGCCGGGTCGATACCCTGGCGCTCGAGTTCGTCGGCGATCGACAGCATGTAGCTCGGTGTCACCATGATGATGTCCGGCCGGAAGTCCTGGATCAGCTGCACCTGCCTTTCGGTCTGACCACCGCCGAACGGAATCACGGTGAGCCCCGCGCGCTCGGCGCCGTAATGCGCGCCGAGGCCGCCCGTGAAGAGGCCGTAGCCGTAGCTCACGTGCACCTTGTCGCCGCGCTTCGCGCCGGCGGCGCGTATCGAACGGGCGACGAGATTCGCCCACGTGTCGATGTCGCGCGCCGTATAGCCGACGACGGTCGGCTTGCCGGTCGTCCCAGACGATGCATGGATTCGCGAAATCTGCTCCTGCGGCACCGCGAACATGCCGAACGGATAGTTGTCGCGCAAATCCTTCTTCGTCGTGAACGGAAAGCGCGCGAGGTCCGCGAGCGACTTGACATCGCCCGGATGAACACCGGCTTCGTCGAACTTGCGCCGGTACACCGGCGAATCTTCATACGCATGGGTGAGTGACCATTTGAGCCGTTCAAGTTGGAGCGCGGCGAGCTCGTCGCGGCTGGCGGTCTCGATCGGATCGAGCGGAAGAGCGGTGCTCATCGAATGTCTCCTTGCTGCCTCAGTATCTGAGTTTGATATGTAACGCGTTGGCGTCAGAGAGCCACGCAGACAGCTGTCCGCGAGGGCGGCTCTGGCTTGCCGCCGCTCAATGTCAGTCGCCGGTGGGAATCAGGTTGCCCCTGATTTGCGCCGACTTGCCGCGAAACATCGCGACGGTCTCGCCGGCGCGATTCGTGACGCGAATATCGTAGATGCCAGTGCGCCCGCTCGATGTCTGCTCGACCGCTTCGGCGCTCAGCACGTCGCCGCCGTAGACCGGCCGGAGGTATTCAATCGAGCAGCCGGCGGCAACCGTATTGATGTTGTAAGTGTTGCAGGCGAACGCGAAGGTCGAATCGGCGAGCGTGAAGATCAGGCCGCCGTGGCAGATCTGATGGCCGTTCAGGAAGTCGTCGCGCACCGCCATGCGCAGCCGCGCATAGCCGGGGCGCACTTCGAGAATCTCGAGCCCGAGCGCGCGACTGCAGGCGTCGTTTTCGTACATCGCGGCAGCTGTCGCGCGGGCGAGTTCGTCGGCAGTCATCTGGTCGGGGCGGGTGGTTTGCGTGGACATCTCAACGCCCCTCGAAGCGCGGCGCGCGCTTTTCGATAAATGCCTGCACGCCTTCCGCGTAATCGTGCGAGGCGCCTAGTTGGCGCTGCAGATCACGCTCGAGATCGAGCTGCTGGTCGAGCGTTTGCGTCGTGCCGGCACGCATCGCCTGCTTGATCGCGGCGATCGCGCGCGTCGGTTGCTGGGCAAGCTGGGCCGCGAGTTTTGCCGCGGCCGGAGCCAGTTCGGCGTCGTCGAGCGCTTGCCAGATCAAGCCCCAGCTTTCGGCTTTGTCGGCGCTGAGCTTGTCGCCGGTGATCGCGAGGCCGAGTGCGCGTGCCATGCCAACGCGTTGCGGCAGGAACCACGTCCCGCCCGAATCCGGCACGAGGCCGATCTTCACGAACGCTTGGATGAAACTCGCGGAGCGAGCTGCGAACACCAGGTCGCAGGCCAACGCGAGATTGGCGCCCGCGCCGGCGGCCGTGCCGTTGACCGCCGCGATCACCGGAAACGGTAGCGCTTGCAGACGGCGGATCAACGGATTGAAGTATTCATCGATCACGGCGCCGAGGTCGGTCATCGCGCCGGGCGTGAAATCGAGGTCGGCGAGATCCTGGCCGGCGCAGAAGCCGCGTCCCGCGCCGGTGAGCACGAGCGCACGGGCGCCGGACTTTTCGACCTGGTCGAGTGCCGCGCCGAGTTCCTGATGCATCGCGCGCGTGAAGCTGTTGAGCTTGTCCGGGCGGTTCAGCGTGATGGTGGCGACGTGGCTCGATGAGTCGATGTCCAGCCGGATCGCTTCATATGACATGGGGTGTCTCCTCAAACTCTCTTTGGCCGATGGGCACGCTCGCTCGACTAGCGTCGGCGCGTGATGCCGATCCGATGTCTGATGTTAGTCAGAGCGCACGACTCGGTCCATCCGCCGAACGGCATAGGACGAAGTCGTGCGTTGTGCTGAAGCCTTCTTATGCCGTTCAGCCAGCTACCGCGGGCGCCGCTTTCGGTTCAACATGAACGCGGCTTTGAACGACGCGGAAGCGGCTGGCGACGAAAGCGGCATCGGCAAGCGCGGCATTCGCGGCCGGGTTGGCGCCGGTGCCGTGAAAGTCCGAAAAAGCCGCGGACTGGTTGACGAACACGCCACCGGTCAGGTTGATCGACAGTGCGACGCCGCCGCGGATCGACGCTTCGTGCGCGGCGGCGAGCACGGCGTCGTCCGTGCTGTAGACCGCCAGCGTTAGCGCGCCGTGCTCGGTAGCAATGTCGCCAGCGAGGTCGAGTGACTGCGCGGTCGAGTCCGTCGCGATGACGAACGAGATCGGCCCGAACCATTCTCTCGTGAACTGGGCGCGGTCGGTCGAGGCGTCGAGTTGCAATACGAGCGGTGTGCGCACGCGAGCGCCCGGAAAGGACGGATGGTCGAGCGTCTGGCTCGCGACGAGAACGCGGCCGAGCCCGGCGGCTTCGTCGATGCGCTGCGCGACGCCTTCGTTCTGGATCGCGCCGAGCAGTTCGACGGCGCGGGCCGGATCGGCGACGAGCTTTTGCACCGCGCCGGCAAGCGCCTGGGAGACATCGTCAAAGCTGAGCGTGCCTTCCGCGGTGCGAATGCCGTCTCGCGGTACGTAGATATTTTGCGGCGCGGTGCACATCTGGCCTGAGTACAGCGCCAGCGAGAACGCGATGTTGCGCGCGGCCGCCTTGATGTCGTCGACCGAGTCGATGACGATCTGATTGACGCCAGCTTTTTCGGTGTAGACCTGCGCCTGGTGCGCGTTGCGCTCGAGCCAGGTGCCGTTCTGGGTGCTGCCCGTGAAGTCGATCAGTTTGATCTCGGGGCGCTGGGCCAGTTGCTGGACGAGGGCGCCGTCGTTCGGGGCGGTGGCCAGCAGCGTGACGACGTTCGGATCGAAGCCCGCTTCGCGCAACACGTCACGCGCGATGCGCACGGTCAGCGCGAGCGGCAGGATCGCGCCCGGATGCGGCTTGACGATCACCGTGTTGCCGGTGGCCAGATCGGCGAACAGGCCCGGATAGCCGTTCCACGTCGGGAATGTGCAGCAGCCGAGCACGAGGCCGATGCCGCGCGGCACGACGGTGTAGCGCTTGTGCATCGCGAGCGGCGGGTTTTTGCCTTGCGGCTTTTCCCAGTGCGCGTCGGCGGGAATACGGCGCAGCTGATCCCAGGCATACGCGACCGCTTCGAGCGCGCGATCCTGCGCGTGTGGGCCCCCTGCCTGGAATGCCATCATGAACGCCTGACCGGTCGTGTGCATCACGCTGTAGCCGAGCTCGAAGCTGGCGCGATTCAGGCGCGTGAGGATTTCGAGGCTCACGCCGATCCATGCCTGCGAGCCGGCGGCGCGCCAATCGCGTTGCGCCGCGGCAGATGCGGCGATGAGCGCGCTCGGGTCGGCTTGCGGGTAACGCACGCCGAGCTGGAAGCCGAACGGCGAAACCTCTGCGCCGACGGTCTCTCCCGTCGACGGTTGGTCCAGGTCGAACGTTTTGTCTAGAAGCGCCTTGAACGCGGCTTCGCCGTCCGCGTTGGCTGTTTCCCCGTACACTTTCGGACTGGGCATCTCGACGAACGGGCTCCAGTAGCCGCGCGTTTCGAGCGCGGCGAGCGCTTTGTGCAGCGTGTCTTCGTGCTTGGTGAATAGCGGATGTGTCATGGCAAAGAGGCTCGGCTGTACGTTGGGGAAATACCTGTCGAATAATTGACCGACCGGTTGGTTGGGGAATGGTAGCATCACCACAGACGATGCGCGAAGCGTTTTTCGCGTGCGATTAACCCTTATGGAGGCGGCATGGCTTACGAAAACATTCTGGTTGAGACGCGGGGACGGGTCGGACTGATTACGCTCAACCGTCCGAAGGCTCTGAATGCACTGAACGACGCGCTGATGGACGAACTAGGCGCAGCGTTGCGCGAGTTCGACGGCGACGAGTCGATTGGCGCAATCGTCGTGACGGGCAGCGAGAAAGCGTTCGCGGCCGGTGCGGACATCGGGATGATGGCGTCGTACTCCTATATGGATGTCTACAAGGGCGACTACATCACGCGCAATTGGGAAACGGTTCGCTCGATCCGTAAGCCGATCATTGCCGCGGTGGCGGGCTTCGCGCTCGGCGGCGGCTGCGAACTGGCGATGATGTGCGACATCATTTTCGCCGCCGACACGGCGAAGTTCGGTCAACCGGAAATCAAGCTCGGGATCATGCCGGGCGCGGGCGGCACGCAGCGCTTGCCGCGGGCGGTGTCAAAAGCGAAGGCGATGGACCTCTGTTTGACCGCCCGTTTCATGGATGCCGCCGAAGCGGAGCGCGCCGGACTGGTTTCGCGCGTGATCCCGGCGGCATCGCTGCTTGACGAAGCGGTCGGCGCGGCCGCCACCATTGCGGAATTTCCGCTGCCGGCGGTGCTGATGGTCAAGGAGTCGGTCAACCGAGCCTTTGAAACGACGCTCGCGGAGGGCGTGCATTTCGAGCGCCGCCTGTTCCATTCGCTCTTCGCCACCGAAGACCAGAAAGAGGGCATGGCCGCGTTCGTGGAGAAGCGCAAACCGGTTTTCAAGCACCGTTAATACGCTTGTCAAAATATCGCTTGCAAGTCCCGATGTCGGCGACTAGAATTCCGCTCTTTCGTGCTCCGGACGCCGGGGTGCGGAGAAGCGGGAAGCCTTTGATGGCGTGGGCTTCGGCGGCGTGGGCAGGTTAGGCGAGTGATAAAAAACCTGTTGACGATCCGGTGGAAGTTCTCCATAATTTCGTTTCTCTGCTGCAGACGCAGCGACGCAAACGAAGCAGTGCCGGGTAGTGGTGGTTCAGGCGCGGCGGGTTTGGCGGACCGATCTTTAAAAACTAACAGTCGATAAGTGTGGGCGCTTGATGCGGAATG
>NZ_VZQN01000078.1:0-15151 GCF_014397645.1 Paraburkholderia sp. 31.1 | reverse complement strand
TGCTCAATCACTTTCTGGGGCGCTACGCGAGCCTTCATGTTTCCATGCAACTGGTACTGAGCATCGGTGGCAAGGAGACCGTCTATCCTCGCATCGACTTCGAGGGAGCACCTTTGTGATGAGTGTCTGGATTTTGCGGGGTGCGCTCGGCGTGGGCCTCGCGCTGGCCGTCTCGGCGTGCGGGACCTGGCAGTCGGTGAAGGACGGCACCGTGGATGTCACACGCGCGGTGTTCGAGACGAAAGTCAAACAGATGAACCTCGTGGTGACGGCACGCGGCGCACTGAACGAGGATGTGCGTGGCGCGTCGCTTCCGGTTGTGCTGCGCATCTACCAGTTGAAGGACGACAAGCCTTTCGCAACAGCGACCTACGCGCAACTGCTCGCGGGCAACGAGGCGCTGAAGGCCGCGACGCTCTGGAGCCGGGACGTGACGCTGGGGCTGGGGCAGACGCTGAAGATCTCGGAGCCGATCGGCGACGCAGCGAACTACGTAGGCGTGGCGGCGTTCTTTCACGATACGGCCAACACCGAATGGTCCGTGCTCGTGCCGAAATCACAGTGGAAGAAGACCGATCCAGTGAGGCTGCTGGCAGTGGACCGCACACTGCAAATTGACGCGGAGCATCGATGAGGCTTCTGTACAGCTGGATGGTGGCCGTTACCGCTATCTCGCGCCGGGTGGTAAGAGCGTGACCTACGTCGAATACAACGGCAAGGTCTATGTTGGTGACTTGCTTCAGTCCGGCGATATCCATGACGTGCGGCCTGCTGCGTACAACCGCATTGCCGCCGATTTCATCTCCCAGGAGCAGCAGCGGATCGGACTATCGCAGTAGCCCGCCTGAGGGTATTGCTGGAAGCTGAAACGCAACGGGGCGCAACGTGCAATCTCCTGCGGTTCGTCGCGGTGATACGCCTGATGCAGATTGCCCACGATATCCGCGGGATCCAGCAACGCGATCAGATGCTGCGACAGGTAGCCGAGTGCATTGACGTTGTATTGCGCTTCGCTCAGCCAGATGGACCCTGTCTCGGCGACAGCAAACGCCGGGCGCACGATCCCGACATCCACGTCATCGAGCGCACGGGGATCGTCAACCAACGCGATGTCACGCGTGGCCGTGAACTCGGGCGTCGCTGAACAGAACACCGTGGCATCGCGGAAACGCGAGCGGACAAATTGATCGAGGCTAATGTCCTCCGGCAGTAGGCACCAGACGCCGCCAAGCCGGTCGAGCGATTTGCGGAAGCTCTTCACCTCCGGTGGCAATGCGCTATCGAACATCGGCACCTCCGGCAAGCGGCGCGGCACGGGTGAGACCTCGCGCAAACGGGACAAAATCATATCGCGGCTGTTCATTTGCTGTTCCTCTTGAGATACCAATCGCGAAATGTTTCCTTGGGCGCATCAGGCACCTCACGGTGCCTGCCCCACGCATTGAGCGGGTTGTAGAGCACGGCGCGCGGCAACACGGAAACGGCCGTCCCGGCTGTCTTGACGGCCGCCCGGTACAGCGCCGGGTGCGACAGCACCTGGCCGGCCACCTTCATGGCCTCCTGCTTGACGAACGGAAGCTCGTGCTGCTCGGCGACGATCTGCCGCCACTTGTAGATCTGCTCGTGTATGTTGATCCTGACGGGGCACACGCTCGTGCAGCTGCCGTTCATCGTCGAGGCAAAGGGCAACGAGCTGTACTTCTTCAGGTTGAAAGTCGGATTGATGATCGCGCCGATCGGACCCGAATAGACACCCCCATAGCTCAGGCCGCTGCTGCGCCGGTAGACAGGGCATGTGTTCATGCACGCTCCGCAGCGGATGCACTTGAGCGAATACCAGAAGTCGTCCATGCCGAGCCGTTCTGAACGGCCGTTGTCGACCAGCACGAAATGCATTTCGCTATCCTTGCGTGGACCGCGAAAGTGCGACGTGTACTGGGTGATCGGCGAGCCGATGGCGTTGCGCGAGAGCATGCGGATAAAGACGCCGAGATGTTCGAGCTTCGGAATCAGCTTCTCGATGCCGATCGATGCTATATGCAGCGGCGGCACGTTCGCGCTCAGGTCCGCGGTGCCCTCGTTGGTACAGACGGTAATGCCGCCCGTTTCCGCAACCGCGAAGTTGCAGCCGGTCATGCCCGCATCGGCGTTGAGGATAAGCGGACGCGTGGCTTTTCTCTGCGCTTCGGCAAGCTTAGGGATGTTGCTCTCGTTCGGGTCGGTGCCAATCTTTTCCGAGAAGATCTTCGCTACGTCTGGGGCGAGCTTGTGCACGGCCGGGACCACGATATGCGAGGGAAGCTCGTCGTCGAACTGCTGGATTTGTTCACCCAGATCCGTTTCCACGACGGTGATGCCGCGCTCCTCAAGGTACGGGGGCATCTCGCACTCTTCGGTCAGCATCGACTTGCTCTTGACGAGCAGCCTCGCGTGACGCTGACTCAGGATCTCGTAGACGATGCGGTTGTGCTCTTCGGCATCTTTGGCCCAGTGCACAGTCACGCCGTTGGCCGTCGCATTGCGCTCGAACTGCTCCAGATAGTCCGCGAGGTGCGTGAGCGTATGCTCCTTGATCCCCGAGGCGAGCGAGCGCAACTCCTCCCACTCGGCGATGCCATGCACCTCTGCGTCGCGTCCGGTGCGCAGCTCCCACAGGCGTTTGTCGTGGAACTGGATGTGCTTTTCGTCAGCGATGAACTTCTCCGAAGAGCCGACATGGTCAACACGTTTCATGCTTGTGCTCCATTGAGAATCTGCGCGATATGGATGAACTTCAGGCCCAGTTCGAGACGGTCCGAGCAACCTTTCTGGTGCATGAGGCACGACGAATCGGCCGACACGATGTACTCGGCGCCTTTGCGCTTGTGATCGCGGACCTTGTCGGCACCCATGCGCGCCGACACCGGCTCCTCCGACACGCAGAACGTGCCGCCGAACCCGCAGCACTCGTCGGGACGGTCAGGCCGGATGAACTCGATGCCCCTGACACCCCTGAGCAGGGTCAATGGCTTCGAGAAAAACGGCTCATTGATCTCTGACATCTTCGCGGTGCGCAGCGAACGCAGCGTGCCGCAACTGTTGTGCAGGCCGACCTTGTGCGGAAATTCGGCCCACGGGAACTCTCGTACCTGCAGCACGTCGTGCAGGAACTCCACCAGTTCGTAGGTGTTGGACCGCACTGCCAGCGCATCGGGCGTCTGGTCTGCCGCGCTCAAATGGTCACGCACGTGGTGCACGCAACTGCCGCTGGGCGCGACGATGTAGTCGTAGCCGGTGAAGTTGCGCACGAAGAGGTTTTCGGTGGCGACGGCTTCCTTCTCGCAGCCGCTGTTGCCCATCGGCTGCCCGCAGCACGTCTGGTCCAGTGGATAGTCGACGTCGCAGCCGAGGCGTTCCAGCAACTGCAGTGTCGCAATGCCCACATCAGGAAAGAACGCGTCAATGAAACAGGGAATGAAGAGTGCGACTTTCATGGCCAGTCCTTGAGCAAGTTGAGTGGGGAGCGGGCACGTCAGTGATAGGCCTGGTCTTTCGAGACCTCGCCCCGGAACACCGAATACGCGACACACGTGTACGGCACGATGAGCGGTAGCACGAAGAGCCCTGCGCCCCAGAACATGAATGCCTGCGACGCCGGCGGCGCAGCGGCATCAGACAACGTGACTTGAAAAGGAATGATGTAGGGCAGGTAAGACCCCGCCAAAGCGAGAAGCAGCAGTACGAAGCTTGCTGCTGTGTAGAGGTCGAGCACTCGGACCTCAGAAAGGCCGAATTGACGTCGAGTGCTACCGGTGAAATGAGGGAAGTCGGATAGAAATGTATCGACTACTATTGGATGCAAACTCTGCAAAGGTCGACGGTTCTCCGGTAGACGTTCCGCTTAAGCCATGGGACATAGGTGTATTCGTCGTAAGCGTTCGCGCCGACGTAGATCCAGTTATGCAAACAGTTGGACATGAAAGTCACCTCAAAATGAAGGTTGGGGAAAAATCGTTGTCGGCGCGTCAGTCGCGTGGCGGCAGTACGGCTACTTCAAAAACGTGACTGTGGTTGCGCTTGTCACGACCATTCCTGCCAGACGAGGAAAACGCGCAAGCGAGAAACAATGTTTTCGTTACGCAGTCGATGAACGAGACGGCTGGTACCAGGAGCGAGTCTGTGAGCTCCAGTGGAATGGCCGGACCGACTGCAAGCACGCTCATCGCGCACAGAAAACAGAAAACGGGCCGCGCGAAGGGGGCGTCGCCTACGACCGCGAGTCCAGACACCACCACGATCAGTCTTGTGCCTACTGTCGCGCCGAGTGCCGCGTCGCTGTCGGTCAATGCGAAGTCCAAAGTTATCTTGATCAATTCCCACCAGCAGACAGCAAGCGCCGAAATGGTGACTGCGAGCCCGGCCGGTCGGCCGATGCTGTTGCCGTTGGACACCTTTGTTTCCGCCCGCGGAAAACAGCGATGACCTGTGCGTTTGCTAAACATGGTTAACCTTTGACGGGCATGCCGAGACGAAAACGTGTGTCTCCAACACGTAACGCATCTGAGCCTGTCGACGCACACAACGACTTGCAGGTCAACGCTCACCGATAGGCGGGGGCGGGACCTGTCGTGCCTTTAAAGGGAGTCGACTTGTCAGCAGCACCGCCTATGATTGCCAAGATAGACGGCCGGGTGGTATCGAATCCATTCTGCGAGCGTTTGGACTTTCGCCCACCGTTGTTTGTCGAGCTCATACGTCGGTATGGCTCGGCTTACCGTCGGTCTGAAAGATCCGAAGCGTAGGTTTTTGCGTTTGAAGACAACGTCGACGCGGGCCGCCGTGGAGCAGTTCAGTCGCGATAAACGGTAATGGAACTTGCCGGACTGCGCGTCTCGCTCTGCAGAAGACTCTAGCAACCGTAAGGAAAAGATATGGGGACAGTCAGAAGAGGTTCGGGGACAACATTCCGAGGCAGCACCGCGGCGGTCAGATTAGCCACGAGAGGTGTACTCAAGGTTCCTTGGACGGCGTTCGTACGATGAAACCTTGAGCGAGGGCGCGCCCGGCAAGTCTCGATGCGGGGGCCCGACGCACTGCGTCTCATCATTCCGGAAGGGATAGTCAGACATACGTCGGTATGATGGACAAGTCGACGCTCCAGGGTCTAGATTGAATAAGCAATCATTGGCAAGCGACCTTATGTCCTCCCGAAGCCCCTCGCAACGACAGCCGCGAGCTTCCGTTTCCGGGATCGTCTGGATTGTCGACGACGACGAATCATCCCGCCTGGCGCTCGAAAGCCTGGTGCAATCGCTCGGCTATTCGACCCAAACTTACTCGCTGCCTTCGGACTTTCTGGCGGCGCGGGCGTCGCACCTTCGCACCGGAAACGGAGTCCTGCTTTCCGACGTCCGCATGCCCGGCATGTCAGGACTGGAGTTGCTTGACCGTCTTGTCGCACTGGGCGCCGCGCCGCCGACGATCTTCGTGAGCGCGTTTCCCAGCGACGCGTTGCGAGCGCAGGTGCAGTCCAGCACAGCCATCACGCTGCTCGACAAGCCCGTGGACGCGGCGCTCCTGAAACGAACACTCGGCAACGTCGGGATTTAGGCCGCGGCGCTCAAAACAGCGTTTTCGGACCTCTTTCCGTCAATGGCGGCTGGCGCGAGCCTAAGGGCGCGGCTTTGTTTGTTGCCGCCCAATTTCGAGTGCGGCGGCCTTGAAGACGAGATCCGGGAGTGAGCGCGCGTCCATTTTTTTCATCAACTGGCCGCGATGGATTTTCACCGTGATTTCGCTCAGGTTGAGTTGGGCGGCGATCTGCTTGTTGAGCATTCCGCTAACCACCAGCGCCAGGATCTCGCGTTCGCGCGGCGTCAGCGAGGCGTACGCGGCGCGTACAGCCGCGAGGCTGTGTTCCTTTTCGAGGCGTTGCGAGTCTTTCGAAATTGCCTCGGAAACCGCGTCGAGCATATCCTGGTCACGAAACGGCTTCGGGAAAAAATGGAATGCGCCAGCTCTCATTGCTCGCACCGACATTTCCATGTCGCCGTGCCCCGTCATGAAGAGAACCGGCATTTGCAGTCCCTCGCGTGCCATCGCCTGCTGGAACGCCAGACCGCTTTCGCCTTTGAGCCTGACATCGAGGATGAGACAGCTCGGGCCGGCGGGTTTGCGAAAGGTCACGAATTCCTGCACGGAACAGAACGTCTCGACGGAATACCCGACGGACTCCAGTAGATCGCACAGCGCGAGGCGGATGGACTCTTCGTCGTCGACGACGAAGACTGTCGAGCCGCGGATTCCACCCGTGGACGACGGTACATGCCGATCGGTAGCCATAAACGAGTCCTCAACACGCCACAATGCGGCGGACTGACGAGACATTTCGCCCGCTTGACAGAGACGCGTCCCCGCCGTTTTGCGCCCATAAGACGCGTTTCAAGTATGACACGGTAAAACGGGAATAGGGTAGATGTCCGAATGGAGCTTTGCCGCCGCCCAAGCGGCCCGCTACCCTTGCATCTACGTCTGCAATGCATCGCACGAAGCGGCTAGAACATGAACCGCGGCATGGGGCGAGGGATACACCCCCTTTCGGAGCTTACTATGTCGTCGATGCCAGAGGCGTGCTGCAGATTTACCTCTGCGCGCCTTGGCAAGCGCATCCACCCGGCCCCGCTTGACGCGGGGGCAGCACAAGAGCAGGAGATACCGGAAAACAGCTGCTGTTGGCCGCTGCCCCGGCAGCACAAACGCAGCCGCAAACCGCCCCTGCCGCCGCGGGCTTTTAACCGGCGGTCTTAGGCGCGCTGAGTTGCTGCACGCGGACAATCGTGCCGTTCGACAGGGATGGCGAAGCGAAACACCGCACTGCCAGGCTTGTTCGGCGCCTGCGTCGATGCGCTCGCCATGACTCTCGGCAATGGACCTGAAAATGGCAAGGCCCACGCCCTTGCCTCCCGCTTTCGTCGTATAAAACGATTCAAAAAAGGTGTTCCAGCTCTCCGTCGCGGAGCCCCACGTCCGTGTCTCATGCTTCGAGCGATGGTGTCCGGCGCTCGCGGGCAACGATCACGCTCACCATATCGCGGCGTAGAGCCCCCGCTTTGGCGCGGTGACCCGGAAGAGCTGCTCGAGCAGCATGCGGCTACGGCCCCACAGTCGCCCACTCGCGTCGCGTACGCATCGTTAGCGAAATCTCGGAGGCAGAGCCTATACGCCCGTATGTTCACGCAACACTGAGCACTGTGCCGGTGCATCCCAACGTAGAGGCGTTCCTTCCTTCCGTGTGATAGCCCAATTTCGGTCGCGGCTGTACCGTAAACCCATGCCCGATGCAGCCGCGCTTTGCGCCTACAACGGCCTCCGGTCTGACTAGCGCAGGCGGCTTCGAGCCAAATCGAGGTTCCGTCAAAACTTCGCGTCGCTTGTATTCGCAGCAGTCCCTTTGCCCCGGCGGCGACGTTTGATACTTGGAGCGCAGGCTGCCCGTTGTCAACGACTGACCGATGCGAAAGACGCAAAGAGGTGGACATGAAAAGCCGGAGCTTCCTGACACGTCAGGAGATTTTCGACCACGCTGTAGAGCATTTATTCGGCCAGGCGCGAGCCTCCCTGCTGCCTCGCGGCGGCGGCGCCTATCGAGGCTACTGCGGTAGCTGTCCGGTCGGCAGCTTCATTAAGCCGCGCGACTATATGACGGCAATGGAAGGCGTGCCCATCCGCTACGTCGCAAAACCGCCAAAGGACGTGCCGGCTTATATGGATATCGGTGTCGCGGCGCTCAAGCGCGCGCTGCTTCGCTCGCGCATCGATGTGTCCGATCCGGTGACTGTCGAATTGCTTAGTTGTCTGCAGAACGTCCACGATGTATTTGGCACATGGGAATGGAGTGAGCGGCTGGCATCAATTGCTCGACAATTTGCCCTGTCGGCCACGTTTCTGAAAGCCGCTGCTTGAGGGTTGCAGGTGTCGCGATGCAGTGCGCAAGAAAGATATACGAGCGCGTCAGCGCTCATCTGCTTAACCAGGGGGCCGTCTCGGAGGACGAGAACGGCTCATGCCGGCTGCGCGGCGACAACGACCGCGAGTGCGCAGTCGGATCGCTCGTTAGCGACGAGTTTTATCACCCGGACATCGAAGGGATCGGCATTTCGTACTATCGGCACGCCCGGGACGGCAAGCTGCTGCAGGCGCTGTATGCATCCAACGTCGATGCCTACGATCCGGGCATTGTCGATCTGCTGTGCGAACTTGAGGAGATTCACGACGGCGCCAGCGTCGATCAGTGGCGAGATCTTCTCGCCGCTCTCGGTAAGCGGTACGGGTTCGTCTGATGCGAGGGTTCGCGAGTCGTAGCGGCCGGTGGCATGCTGATTGATCAGCCACAGGATAGTGAAGCGTGCGTCGCGACCAGATTCAGT
Source organism: Paraburkholderia sp. 31.1 (assembly GCF_014397645.1). Lineage (NCBI taxonomy): Bacteria > Pseudomonadati > Pseudomonadota > Betaproteobacteria > Burkholderiales > Burkholderiaceae > Paraburkholderia > Paraburkholderia sp. 31.1. The sequence continues at coordinate 6,746 of NZ_VZQN01000078.1, read as the reverse complement.
CGTTTGCGAGGAAAACCGACGTCCGTTTTCGCCACGACCGTCGTCGCGCACTTCCAGGAGGCAGTCGCGGCCGCTTCGCTCCAGTGCATTGGTCACGGTATATGTTGATACCTCGACGGACGCGCCAAACGTTTGGCTCGTCACCGATATCTCGGTAAAACGATAGCTGCTGCGGTGCAGGCGCGAGCGATGAGATGGCGAAAAAAACGAATCGCTTTATCGCGGCCACCGGAACAACACGCATGGGTACACGCCGGCTTTCCGCACGCTGCTGAACGACGGTATTGGACCCTACACCTGAGCGGATTGGTCTTATCCCCGTCGCCGCCTGCGCTATACCGCCGTATAGGCTTTAGACGGGCAGGTAGAAGCGCGATAACCGACGGTACGATATCTTCCTGGGTCGCTAGCGTCTATCGTGGGAAATGTGGACAGCGCCTTTGCACAGGGGCGATCGACGGAGTCTGATTCATCCGGCGGCGTCCGAAACGTGATGGTCCAGTGGCGTTCGCGTGGCTCGGATGCACGGTAGCGTGCGAGCCAGACCTCGATACGCATACTGATAATGGAGATCCCGTCACACCCTCCTGGAGAAGTAATCCATGTTTGACGAACGAGCACGAGTGAAGGCATTGCAGTTTGCGCAAGCACATCCTTGGCGTCGGGACGTCAAACGGCGAAATACCGGATTCGCTGTCACCGCTGCGACGCATGTCGTCTCCTGGCGAACGCTCATCCAGACAGTATCTGACTTCCTGTTGAACATCGGTGACGCTGCGTTCACCTCGGCGGTGTCGACAAGACCGGTGTTGTTGGCCCAGGCATTGCCGCGCTACTCGGCGCTCGCCATGCCGCTAAAGTTTTCTCTTTCCTGTGCGCGATGAGTCTTTTTTGCGTTGCCCTATCCACCCCAATGGCGTTTTAGCGTCCGCGCGCCTTGGCTTCGCGATAGTCATCGACAGCGAAACCGGGGTATTTCCTCGACCCGTTTCTGCGACGAGTCGGTGCACTCCGATTAGCCGTCAGAAATTACCCGCATTGGGCGCCGGAAATCAACATGCGGCTATACACCGGCTTCACGAGATCGTGGCTCACCAACGGCTGCTAAGGAAGTGACATGTCAAACATTTTGCGTAACTGGCTCTATGTAGGCACCAATGCCTACCGCGAATATAGCTTCTCGCCTCGTTCGACCGGAACGCATACCGACGAACCCCGTCCGAACCAGCTCTGCCTTTGATAAGCAGAGCGGCCGCTATTGGCTATTGCGTGTCTCATGCAAGCACTCATCCTTGGCAGGAGTGAATATGGAGATCGGCAGACCAGGTTTCCGGGTCGAATACGATTCGCTGGGCAAGCGGGAAATACCCGAGGAAGCGCGATATGGCATTCACACGCCTGGCGCCGTCGAGAACTGTCCCATATCGGGGACGCCGGTAGGCGCATACCCAAACCTGCGGAATGCGCTGGCGGCAGTCAAGCAGGCTGTCGCAGAAGTGAATGCCGAGTTGCATCTACTTGAACCCCCACTTGGTGACGCAATCGTCGCCTCTTGCGTGGAGGCGCAGAAAGGGCGCTTGTGTGACCAGTGCTTCGTCAACGTGACTCAGGGCCGCGCTGACACTGAGAACGATATGAACGCCAACGAGGTGATATGCAACCGCGCTCTTGAACTTCTGGGTCGTCCGCGCGGCGACTATGTTCATCTGGATCCAGGTGCGCGCATGTGTCCCGGAGGCGGGAATGTCTATTCGACCGCACTTCGGATCTCGATCTGCGTTGCGATTGAACACCTATGTGACGGGTGCGATGCGTTGCGGTCCGCCTTCATCAGAAAGGCGGAGGAATTCCGCGATTTGCTGCAACTCGACCGAACCACCCAGTTATACGATGCAGTTCACTCCACGCTGGCTTTCAAGTTTTTGACGCATGCGCTTATGCTGGACGAACAGATGGTCAGGTTGCGAGCGTCATCCGTGCAGCTTCGTGAAATCTATCTTCGCGCGAGGATTGACGCGGGCGCTACGGCCCATTCCGGATATGAAGTCGAAGCGGTTGAAGTTGAAGCGGTTGATGCGGTAAACGCAATGACCGCGCTCGGTTTGCCTATGGCGTCAACTCCGATTGAAAGAACCCAGGAGTGTGCCGCGTATTTGCGGATTCCCGGCATTTTGACCGACATCGCCGTCGAGCTTTCGAACGCGTGCAGTGACCTCCATCTGATATCCATCCGGGCACTATTCGACGTGCCCGAAATCGATCTCGCGTGGATGCGGACCGACTCCTTTGTCACGCCTGGCAGACCGAATGCGGTGATTTCCGATGTCGTCCGTCAGATGGCACTCCGGATTTTGGCGAGCGACGTCGCGGTCACGTTCGCGGCTGAATCGGTTCAGGTGCATCCATGCAAGACGCTGGCCGAGCATTGCATCAGGGAGATCGCGGCCAATTCTGAACAGATCCGGGAGATGCCCGAGTGTCGTCGCGCGATGGCGACTGCGGCAAATCCCTATATTGGCGGCAAGAGTGCTCGCATACCCGGTGCGCATTCCAGATACAGCATGCTAAGAGAGGCGGTGCTGCACCGGCAGCTGATAGCCGAGGAGGAACTCGACCGGGCCCTGCGCGCTGGCGCAGGCGATTTATCGGTAGTTTTGTCGATGCCGGCGTAGAGAGCAAAAGACCCGTGAGGCAAGTGTGCATGTAAGCGCGCGAATCAGACGCTGAGTGCGCGCGTCCCATCGGGAGGGCACATGTCACCGGCCTGCCATGGCAATACGTAGGAGTCCAGCGTATTGATAGAGATTGTTTGCGAACCCATGCTGACGGCGAACCGTGCTTCATTGCATGGCGGGTCTACAGCATCGGGAAATTTTTTACCTGGATCAATCCTCTGCCTTGTGAACATCGTGAAACATTCCGTTCCTGTCGCGCCTAAAATTGCACGTATCTTTTTATCTTCGTTCATACGATCGCCCAAGCGGACGCACGTGATGGTCGCGGCTTGCAGCGCAATCCTGCTGTCGGCATGCCAGTCGCGCGAAGCCGCCGCTCCTGAGCCGAAGCCCGTGGTCGCCCTGGCCGTTCACGCCGACGGGCGCGCGGTAGGTGCGTCGCTGCCGGCTCAGGTGCAGGCGCGCTACTCGACGGTGCTTTCGTTCCGGGTGGGCGGCAAGATCATCGAACGGCGGGTTCATCTCGGCGATGCCGTCAAGGCGGGACAGGTTGTTGCACTGCTCGACCCGACCGACCTGCGCAATAACCTGGCCAACGCACGAGCCCAGCTCGATGCCGCCGAACATCGACTTGTCTACGCGAAGCAGCAGCTCGACCGCGATCAGGCGCAGGCGCAGGCGAACCTGATCGCGCCGGCGCAACTTGAACAGACGCAGGACGCCTACGCCTCCGCGCTCGCCCAGCGCGACTCGGCGCTCGCCCAGATGGCGCTCGCCTCGGACAATCTGCGCTATGCGACGCTGACAGCGGACCACGACGGCGTGATTGCCTCGGAGGACGCCGACACGGGCCAGAACGTTCAGGGAACCCAATCGATCTATCACCTCGACTGGACGGGCGACGTAGACATCGTCTGCGACGCGCCCGAGCGCACGCTGAGCTCGCTGACAGTCGGCAGCATGGCGCGCGTAACGCTGCCGGCGCTACCCGGCAAGACCTTCGAGGCGCGCGTGCGCGAGGTATCGGCTGCTGCCGATCGAGAAAGCCGCACCTGGCGCGTCAAGCTGACGCTGGCCGCCCCGAGCCGCGACGTGCGCCTCGGCATGACGGCGATTGTGGGGTTCGATGTCGTCGGCAACGCGCCCGTGGGGCAGATTTTTACGCTGCCTGTGACGGCGCTCTTTCACGAGGGTGAGCACCCCGCTGTCTGGGTGGTGCGCGCCGGCAGCGACACACTCGAACTGCGTTCGGTCACTATCCAGCGATATGACGAGCGCACCGTCTCGATCAGATCGGGCCTACGCGACGGCGACCGCGTCATGCTCCAGGGCGCACACGCCGTGAGCGCGGGCCAGCATGTGCAGGTGGTGCCCCCGCTTCATCCCGAGGACTTCCCGTCATGAGGGCGCGCGACAGTGAATCCGCAGGCAACAGCGCGCCCGTCCCGTCTTCCGGGGCAGACAAATCTGGCGAAGGCGGCTTCAATCTTTCCGCCTGGGCGCTACGTCATCAGCAGCTCGTGATCTTTCTGATCGGGCTCGCCACGCTTTTCGGCGTGATCGGTTATACGCAACTCGCGCAGTCGGAAGATCCGCCGTTCACCTTCCGGACGATGGTGATCAAGACCTACTGGCCTGGTGCGACTGCGCGCGAGGTGCAGGAACAGATCACGGACCGGATCGGCCGCCAGCTGCAAGCGGCGCCGTATATCGACTACATCAAGAGCTACTCGCGCCCCGGCGAGTCGATGATCTTCTTCGCCATGAAGGACTCCGCGCCCGTCAAGGAAGTGCCGGAAACCTGGTATCAGGTGCGCAAGAAGGTCGGCGACATTGCCGCGACGCTGCCGAAGGGCACCGTCGGCCCGTTTTTCAACGATGAATTCGGCGACGTCTACACCAACATCTATGCGCTTGAAGGCGACGGCTTTTCGCCGGCGCAACTGCACGACTACGCTGACAAGCTGCGCACAGTCCTGCTGCGCATACCCGGTGTGGCGAAGGTCGACTATTTTGGCGACCCCGATCAGCACATCTTCGTCGAGATATCGAATGCGCAGCTCACGCGGCTTTCGATCACGCCGCAACAGCTCGCGCAGGCGATCGACGCCCAGAATGCCGTCGCGCCCGTCGGCACCATCACGACTGCCGACGACCGCGTGTTCGTGCGTCCGAGCGGCGCGTTCAAGGACGTGCAGGCACTCGCGGACATGATGATCACCATCAACAAGCGCACGTTCCGGCTGGGCGACATCGCGAAGATCACACGCGGTTATGACGATCCACCGGTGACCCAGATGCGCGTCGGCGGCCAGGCGGTGCTCGGCATCGGCGTGACGATGCAAAAGGGCGGCGACGTGATCGACCTCGGCAAGGCGCTCGATGCAAAAGCCGCCGAACTGCAGGCCACGCTGCCGGCGGGTCTGAAACTCGCTCCGGTTTTGAGCATGCCGCACGCGGTCAAGCAATCGGTGGATGAGTTCGTGAAATCGGTTGGCGAAGCGGTGGCGATCGTGCTGGTCGTGAGCCTCGTCTCGCTCGGTCTGCGCACCGGCATGGTCGTCGTGATCACGATTCCGATCGTGCTGGCGGCAACCGCGCTGTGCATGCACATCTTCAATATCGGCCTGGACAAGGTCTCGCTCGGCACACTCGTGCTCGCGCTGGGTCTGCTCGTCGACGACGCGATCATCGCCGTCGAAATGATGGCGGTGAAGCTGGAGCAAGGCTGGAGCCGGGCGCGCTCGGCAGCGTTCGCGTATACCAGCACGGCATTCCCGATGCTGACGGGCACGCTCGTCACCGTATGCGGCTTTCTGCCGATTGCGCTCGCCAAATCGAGCACGGGCGAATACACGCGTTCGATCTTCGAAGTGTCGGCCATCGCGCTGATCGTTTCGTGGTTCGCGGCCGTCGTGCTGGTGCCGTTGCTGGGTTATCACCTGCTGCCGGAACGCAAGCCTGAACCCGGCGGTGCACACCATGATCCGCATGAAATCGGCAACACCGGCTTCTACCGGCACCTGTCGGGATGGGTTGCGTGGTGCGTCGAGCGTCGATGGGTCGTGCTCGGCGTCACCGTCGTGCTTTTCGCGATTTCCATGCTGGCCTTCACGCGCGTGCCGCAGCAGTTCTTCCCGAACTCGGAACGGCCGGAACTGCTGGTCGATCTGCGGTTGCCGGAAGGCGCCTCGTTCGAAGCGACGCTGCGTGAAGCGAAGCGCCTTGAAAAGGTGCTCGACGGCAAAGCCGGGATCGACCACTTCGTCGACTTCGTCGGCACCGGCGCGCCGCGTTTTTACCTGACGCTCGACCAGCAGCTTCAACAGCCGAATTTCGCGCAGTTCGTGATTGCGGCTAAAAGCGTTGAGAAGCGCGAGGAACTGATGCGTTGGCTCGACGGCATGCTCGAGAAGGACTTCTCCGGCATGCGCACGCGTGTCTCCCGGCTCGAGAATGGTCCGCCTGTCGGGTTCCCGATCCAGTTCCGCGTGAGCGGCGACGATATCGCGACCGTGCGATCGCTTGCTCAAGAAGTGTCGGACAAGGTCCGCGCCGATCCCCGCACGCGCAACGTCCAGTTCAACTGGGACGAGCCGGCGGAGCGCTCGATCTCGTTCGAGATCGATCAAAACAGGGCGCGCCAGCTTGGTGTCACCTCGGAGGACGTGTCGAACTTCCTCGCGATGACGCTATCGGGCTACACGGTGACGCAGTACCGCGAGCGCGACAAGCTGATCAACGTCGATCTGCGTGCGCCAAAGAGCGAACGTGTCAATCCGGCGCAGCTTATGAGCCTCGCGATTCCGACGCCCCACGGCCCGGTGCCGCTCGGTTCGCTCGGACACGTGCGCGATACGCAAGAGTACGGCGTCATCTGGCAACGCGACCGTCAGCCGACCATCACGGTGCAGGCGGACGTGCGCGGCGACGCGCAGGGGATGGACGTGACCCACGACATCGAACGTGCGCTCGCGGCGGAAACCGCCAGGCTGCCGGTCGGCTATCGCATTCAGGTGGGCGGCGCGGTCGAAGAAAGCGTGAAGGGCCAGACGTCGATCAATGCCGAAA
>NZ_VZQN01000077.1:0-15444 GCF_014397645.1 Paraburkholderia sp. 31.1 | reverse complement strand
GAGAAGAGGGGCTCGTTTGCGAGCCAAATTCACCGAAATGAGCGTCGATTCGATTCGTTATCCAGAAAATTTGACGCGTCTTGATCTGCAAGCCGATCCGACAGTTCATTAATCAGCGTTTCCCTAGTGCGGCAAAGGCCGCGTGACGGATTGCGAAGAGGGTGAACGATTGCAGCGCGACCGATGGGCCGGTTTCTCCCTGACCTGCCTTACCTTGTCCGACTGCGGTTTCTGCGACCGCAACGAGCATTCCCCGGAGCTTGCTGAAAACAAGCCGGTAATAACGGTTATTCATTGCTTGTACCTGTGATGCTGGATGAAGCCCTGCATACTGCAACGGCGTATTCCAGTGACCTCACACGACGCCGGACCGGCATCGCACCTGACGGCGCACACCTCGCGCGCATACGGTTCATGCTGAGGCAATCGCAAACTAATTTCTGTCAACGATTGTCAGGATTCGACACTAAAACCACATTTTGCGAATTCGGAGTCGTCTGATTGTCAAAACCGGATTCGCATGAAAAGTCGGATTTGACAATCGACAAAAACTGCCTGATACGTCAGTTAATCAGCTGCAATGCTGTCCATGAAACGAAAAAGCCCGCCAATGCGGGCTCTTTCGTTTCAACGTCTCGGAGTTTATGATGCGCGCCACTAGTTGATTGGAGTTGTTCTGCATGACCGCGCAGCCGGGACCTCTGCGTCCACATCCACCGATGGATAGGCCTTTGACTATAAAAAGGCTCCGCCACAAGCGTATATTTCACCGGGAAAAACGCGCGGAGATTGCGTCGTGTTGCAAGAAGGATTATCTCCGAACGGTGGATATATCGGCTTGTGTTTATACGGACGCTAAGGAATGGCAAGAAGCGGCCCCGCGTCTGCGGGGGCCGTGCCTGCAAGGGTGAGGAACGCCACCTATCCATACCACGTCCCCCCGTCCTCCCACCCACCACCAGCACTTCAATCGCGCAACTTCACCGCCGTCATCCGCGGCATCAACAGATGAATGATGCCCAGCGCAACCAGATACGCCGACGCGCCGACCGTAAAGAGCGCCCAATACTGCCCGGTGCGCTGCAAGGTCTCGCCGATCACGCCGGAAAAGAAGAACGAACCGACCATCCCCGCCACGCCGCCGATACCGACCACCGTGCCGACCAGCCGCTTCGGAAACACGTCGCCGACGGTCGTGACGAGGTTCGCCGACCAGCCCTGGTGCGCCGCTGCCGCGAGACCAACGGCGAAGACCGCCCACCACAGGCTCTGGAAATACGACAACGTTGCGATCGGCACCACGCACAATGCACAAATGAGCATCGTGAGCTTGCGCGCGAAATTCGGCCTGTTGGTGCGGGCCATCAAACGCGACGACAGCCAGCCACCCGCCACGCTGCCGACCGATGACATCGTATAGATAGCGATCAGCGGCAGGCCCATGTTGCCGATGTCGATATGGCGCGACTCATTGAGCCACTTGGGCAGCCAGAACAGATAGAACCACCACACCGGATCGGTCAGCAGCTTGCCGAACACAAACGCCCACGTTTCGCGGTACTTGAGCACCGACAACCAGCCGACTTTCTGCTCGACGACTTCCTCGCGATCCGCATTGATGTAGTCGAGTTCTTCCTTCGACACCGACGGATGCTCCGAAGGCTGCCGATAAACCAGCAGCCACACCGCCAGCCAGATGAAACCGGTCGCGCCGCCCGCGATGAACGTCGCGCGCCAGCCCCACGTCACGGCAGCGATCGGCACGAAGGCCGGCGCCACGATGCCGCCGATCGTCGCGCCCATGTTCCAGAAGCCCGTCGCTAGCGCGCGTTCCTTCTTCGGAAACCACGTGGCGGTAGTGCGGATCGCAACCGGAAAATTGGCCGCCTCGCTGAAGCCGAGCAGACCGCGCACGGCCGCGAAGCCCGGCACGGTCGATGCCACCGCGTGGAGCATCGCCGCGAGACTCCACAGCGCCATCGCGCTGCCGTAGACCTTCTTCGTGCTGACGCGATCCGCGATGCGGCCGAAGATCGCGAGACCCACCGCATAGGCGACCGTAAACACCATCACGGTCTGCGCGTACTGCACCTGGCTCCAGCCGATATCCTTTTGCAGCAGCGGCGCGAGCAGCCCGAGCATCTGACGATCCATGTAGTTGATCGTCGTCGCGGCGAAGATCATCGCGCAGATGGTCCATCGGTATCGTCCGACGGCCGTGCGTGCGGCGGCCGTCGTGGCTTCTATCGTTTTCATTGTGTCTCCTTAAGGTTTCTGCAAATGGTGTCTATACGGTTGTTCGATGCAGTCAATGCGCGGAGGCGGGCGCTCCTTCGCGCGGGCTCATGCGGGAGAAGAACACGACCCCGGCGGCCACCACCGACATCACCGCGAGTCCAGTGAGGCCGCCCTCGATCGAGCCGGTCTTCTGTTCGAGGAAGCCGAAGGTCGCTGGCGCGACGAAGCCGCCGAGGTTGCCGATCGAGTTGATCAGCGCCAGCACCGCGGCGGAAATCCGCGCGTCGAGATAGCCCTGCGGGATCACCCAGAACAGTGACGAGGCGGCCTTGAAGCCGATCGCCGCAAAGCAGATCGCGACGAACGAAAATGCCGGGCCGCCCTGGCCGGCCGCATACATGCCGAGCGCGGCGATCAGCAGCACGCACGCGACCCACGCCTGCTGGAACTTGAAGCGCGCCGCGAGCATCGCGAACAGATACATCGCCGCGATCGAGATCAGCCACGGAATCGAGTTGTACAGGCCGACCTGGAAATCGTTGAAATGGCCCATCTTGCGGATGATGCTGGGCAGCCAGAAGGTCGCGCCGTAGATGGTCAGCGATACCGCGAAGTAGATCAGGCAAAAGATCAGGATTTGCGGATCGCGCAGCAGCGCGCCTATCGATGGCTTGACCGGGTGCGCGGCGGCGCGCAGGCGTTGCTCTTCGTCGACCGCATCGAGCAAGGCGTCCTGCTCGGCGCGGGTGAGCCAGGCGGCGTCGCGCGGCTTCGAGTCGAGCCACAGCAGGATGAAGCCCGCGAGCACGACCGAGAACATGCCTTCGATGATGAACATCCACTGCCAGCCGCGCAGCCCCGCGCCTTCGATCAGCATCAGCCCGCCGGAGATCGGCCCGGACAGTACCGACGCGAGCGCCGAGCCGCTCAGGAAGATCGCCATCGCCTTGCCGCGCTCGTTGCTCGGCAGCCATTGCGTGAAGTAGTAGATGACGCCGGGAAAGAAGCCCGCTTCGGCCGCGCCGAGCAGGAGCCGCATCACATAGAACGACGTCTCGCCGCGCACGAACGCCATGCCGGCCGCGGCCAGCCCCCACGTGAGCATGATGCGCGCGAGCCACAGCTTCGCGCCGTAGCGCTGCAGCAGGATGTTCGACGGCACTTCGAAGATCGCGTAGCTGATGAAGAAGAGCCCCGCGCCGAGCCCATAGGCCGCCGCCCCGATGCCCAGATCGGCGCTCAGATGCTGGCGCACGAAGCCGATGTTCACGCGGTCGATGTAGTTGACGATGAACATCACGACGAACAGCGGCAGCACGCGCCATTTGATCTTGCGCACCGCGCTCGCCAGCGCGCCGGCGCGCTCGGGCCGCGCCGTGTCGGCAATCGGGCTACTCATGGGGTTGTCTCCTTCGATGGCGACGCGCGTTGCGCGTCGCAGGGCTCGTAGGCGCGGATTGGAAGCGGGAGTTAAAAGCGCGGATTCTTGCCGGTGAAGCCCGGCTCGTACTTGCGCATCTGCGAGAGGTCATCGCGATTGCGCACGCCGCACGACAGATACTGCGCATGCAGTTCGGCGAGCCGCTCGCGGTCGAGCTCGACGCCGATGCCCGGCGTGGTGGGCACGCGCACCGAGCCGTCGTCGAACGTCACGCGGCCGCCCTTGATGACTTCTTCCTCCTGCCACGGGTAATGCGTGTCGCACGCATAGGTCAGGTTGGGGATGCTTGCCGCGACGTGCGTCATCGCCATCAGGCTGATGCCGAGGTGCGAGTTCGAGTGCATCGACATGCCGAGATCCCACAGCTTGCACATGCGCGCGAGCGTCTGCGTCGCGCGCAGGCCGCCCCAGTAGTGGTGATCCGACAGCAGGACCTTGACCGAACCCATCTCGGCGCCGCGCCGGAAATCTTCCATCGTCGTGATGACCATGTTGGTCGCGAGCGGCAGGCGCGTGTGCTTCGCCAGTTCGGCCATTCCTTCGAGACCCGGGCACGGGTCTTCGTAGTACTCGAGCAGCTCGTCGAGTTCCGGTGCCGCCGCGATGCTCGTTTCGAGCGTCCAGTTGGCGTTCGGGTCGAGGCGCAGCGGCACGCCGGGGAACGCCTGATGCAGCGCGCGCATGCACGCGATTTCGTGTGCCGGTTCGAACACGCCGCCCTTCAGCTTGATGCTCTGGAAGCCATACAGCTCGATCATTCGACGCGCCTGCGCGACGATCTGCCCGGGGCTCAGGCCTTCGCCCCAGGCATCGGGCGCATAGGGCTTGTCGACGTGCTCGGCGTATTTGAAGAACAGATAGGCGCTGTAGGGCACGGCGTCGCGCACCTTGCCGCCGAGCAGGTCGACGACCGGCGCGCCGACGATCTGCCCTTGCAGATCGAGCATCGCGACTTCGAGCGTGCTGATGACTTTCGGCGCGTTCTTCGCCGAGTGCGAACCGGGCGCGAGTTCGAATTCGACCGCGCCCGGGCTCGCCTTGATCGACGCTCGCACGCGCTCTTCCATGCGATTGAGGTCGAACGGCGACAGGCCGGTCACCAGCGACTTCGCCTGTTCGAGCACGCGCAGCATCGGTTCGTCGCCATAAGTCTCGGAGATGCCGACGCGGCCGTCGCTCGTCTCCAGCTCGACGATGGCGCGCAGCGCCCAAGGTTCGTGGATTCCGGCGGCGTTGAGCAGCGGGCCGTCGCGGAAGGCGATCGGGGTGATGCGCACCTGCGTGATGGTGATGTCGCGAGTCATGATGGCAATCGGCATAAGAAGAGTTTGATGGGACGGATGGTAAAGCACTAATGTATTAGTGCGTTACTGGGGTAAGTACCATATGCACTGTTCGCGGAATTCCGCTCGCAAGCCCGCTGGAAGGGGCGGGCGTCGGCTATAGTACTAGTGCCTCAGCGGACCGCCATGCCGGGTCACGCCTGCTTCCATGCTTCAGTTTCTGCCATGAAAAACCACGCTCATTCGTCGACGGTAACCCGGCTCGACCGCTCCCGCCACGCCGCGCCGCAAGTATTCGAACGACTGCGCGAAATGATCCTTTCCCTCGAACTCACGCCGGGTACGGTGCTGTCGCGCACCGAGCTGGCGAACCGCTACGGGCTCAGCCAGACGCCCGTGCGCGACGCGCTGATGAAGCTCGGCGAGGAAGGTCTCGTCGACATCTATCCGCAGCACGCGACGGTCGTCAGTCAGATCAACGTGACGTCCGCGCTGCAGGCGCATTTCCTGCGCCGCTCGATTGAACTCGAAGTGGTGCGCACGCTTGCGGAGCAGCGCGACGCCACGCTGATCGCTGAACTGCGCCTGACGATCGCGCGGCAAACGGAAGTGCTCGACCTGAAGAACTACGAGCAGTTCTCGCTGCTCGATCAGGCGTTTCATCGGCAGATGTACGAGGCGGCCGGCGTGCCGCAGCTATGGGATCTGGTGCGTAGGTTGAGCGGCCATATCGACCGGCTGCGGCGCCTGAATCTGCCGGTGGAGGGCAAGACGATAGCGGTCGTGCGCGATCACACCGAGATCGTCGATGCGATCGACAAAGGCGATGTCGAGGCGGCGCAGGCAGCGCTACGCAAGCATCTGTCGGGGACGCTGAGTCAGATCGATCAGATCCGCACAAGTCATCCGAATTTTTTGGCGGACGAGTGAGCGTTCGCTGATTCGCTGGCTACGGCTGGTTCACGGTCATTCTGAATGGACCGCCGTTCGCCGCCGCGTGGGGTACCGCTTCGTTGAGCGGATCGCAGCATCCTCGTTTTCATGTTCATCGAACCGGAAGCGCGGCGGCTGGTGGATCGCGCACGACGCGACAGCCCTAGGACCTTGGTCCGATTGACGCGACTGCCACGCGTGGCACCCTCGTACAAAGCCGGAATACTCATATTCAACCTGTCAGGGAGGTCGCCATGTTTTCATGGAGCCGGGAGTTCTCGGTCGCGGTCATGGCTGTGTCCGTGATGGCTTGCGCGGGAAGCGCCTGGGCAACCGAACAGGCTCAGCAGCGTCGCGCCGGACGTGACGTTCGCCAGGAGACACGCCAGGGTTCCCGCCACACGAAGCAGGAGTGCCGGGCCACGGACCAGAAGAGCAATTCGCAGTGCCGGCAGGACAAGCGGCAAACCAAGCAGAACGGCCGTGAGGCGGCCAGGAATATCAAGTATTGAGCGTTTGCGTTCGCGTGCGCCAGCTGGGCACTGAACCAGCGACAGCAGGGGATGGCAAACACCACGTCCACCAGATCAAGCGGGGAAGCTGATGCGAGCCTGCCGATACGTAGCGCTTTGCACCTTGCCGTTCATGATCGTCGGCTGTAACACGCCTCCGATCGCACCGGGCAAGCCGGTCGATATCCCGACTGCCCTCGAGCAGGTTCTCCAGGGGCTGTGCAATTTCCGCAAAGATCAGGCCAGCCGGAAGCAGGATCTGGGCGCTGCAATCGACTCTATCACCGTGGAACTCGACCTGACCGTCGACGGAGCGAGAAATCCCCCGGTGGCGGTGGCACCGGATATCCAGTTCATTCCCACGGTTAGCTATGGTCAGATCATGACGGCAAACAGAGGTAGCAGACTCGTGCTTACGCTGAAAAACACCGGCAGCGGTGCCCACGGCGGCGACTGCGATGTCACCGCGCCGGCCAGGTAGGGACCACTTTCGCTCGCCATAGTCTATGGCTTTGCGAATGCGGACAACTGGGCACTTGCCGCGCGTTGAACAGCGCGGCTCGCGCCAGCGTTGCACGTCAACCTTGGGCGATGCTCTCCCACGCGCCCGATTGAGCCGAGCGGAACACGGCATCGATCACCCGCATATTCGCGCGCGCATCTTCTAGCGGAATAGCCTGCGGGCCCCCACTCAGGATCGCCTCCGCGAACGTGGCGGCGGCTACGCCATATTGATCGCACACCGCAAGCTCCAGCCAGCGATCAGTCGCGACACCGTCGCTATTGTGCTCACTGATTAGCAGGCGCGTCGGTCGATCGTTTGGTGCATTGAATGGAATTTCGACTTCGATTCGCCCCTTGGTACCGTGAAATTGCATCCGCTGGTACGGATAGGTCTGAGTCGAGTAAAAGAAACTCGCCTGCACGCCATCGAAGTCCATCAGCACGGAGCCGAGCCGGTCCACTTTGAAGGTGGGATCCTGCTCCACCAGCGCAACTACGCGCCGTGGCTCACGCCCGATAGTGAAGCGCGACGTCGTGATCGGATAACAACCAATATCGAGCAGACCGCCGCCACCTAGCTCGCTCTTGTTGCGGATATTGTGTTCGTTCGTGTTGTGATAGGTGAAACCGCCGGTCACTGCCCGCAATTCGCCGATCGCGCCTTCGTCGATCAAGGTCCGCACCTTCAACCATTGCGGATGCGTGCGAACCATGAACGCTTCCTGGATGTATCGGCCGTTCTTGTCGCGCGCGGCGATCAGCCGTTCGACCTGTTGAGCGTCCAGGCTGATCGGCTTCTCACACAGGACGTGCTTGCCCGCCTCGACCGATTTGATCGTCCATTCCGCGTGGAGATGATTGGGTAATGGAATATAGACCGCGTCGATTTCCGGGTCCGCGAGGAGCGCCTCGTAACTATCGTATGCGACAGCCAGACCGTACTTGGCCGCGGCTTCGCGCGCCTTCTCCGGAGAGCGCGACGCGATGCCTTTCACCCGACACTTCGGCGCGTTGTGCATGGGCACGACCACCTTGTCGTTGATCTTTGCGGCGCCCAAAATTCCCCAGACTATTTCATCCTTTGCCATGACATCCCTTTATTCGATTGCGTATCCGATGAGTCGAGCAGGCTGAACATTCGCGTGAGTCGACAAGTCGCGTGAGTCCGCGAACGACCAGAAGCATGCGATCGTATCAGTTTAACCGTGTCGACCCGCGATACGCGGCGAACACTGCCGCGCGCTGAGCGGGCGTCAGCCGGACCAGACGATCGATCGCCAAGAGGATTTGCAATGTCGGAGCTTGCGTGGTGGCAACGCGGCGTGATCTATCAGGTCTATCCGCGCTCGTTTCAGGACAGTAACGGCGATGGCATCGGCGATCTACCCGGCATCAGCGCGCGCCTTGAATATGTCGCGGCGCTAGGCGTCGATGCGGTGTGGATCTCCCCCATCTACCCGTCGCCCATGGCCGACTTTGGCTATGACGTCGCGGACTACTGCAACGTCGATCCGATATTCGGCACTCTGGACGGGTTCCAGCAATTGATGGGCCACGCACATCGGCTTGGGCTCAAGGTGCTGCTCGATTTCGTGCCGAACCATTCGTCGAGCCGGCATCCGTGGTTCGAGGAAAGCCGCTCGTCACGGGACGATCCGAAACGGGACTGGTATCTGTGGCGCGATCCCGCGCCCGATGGCGGTCCGCCGAACAACTGGTTGAGCCGCATGGGAGGCTCGGCGTGGGAGTGGGACGAGGTGACGGGACAGTACTACTATCACGCGTTTCTGCGGGAGCAGCCTGATCTGAACTGGAGAAACCCGCAAGTACGCCGCGCGATGGATCAAGTCCTGCGATTCTGGCTGGAACGCGGCGTGGACGGCTTCCGCGTGGACGCGCTGTGGCTGTTGATCAAGGACGCGCAGTTTCGCGACAATCCGCCCAATCCCGGCTATCGGCCCGGCGAGCCCGAACATCATCGGCTCTTGCAAAGTTACACGGAGGATCAGCCGGAAGTGCATGAAATCGTCCGCTCGATGCGAGCCACCCTGGACGAGTACGGCGAGCGCGTGCTGATCGGCGAAATCTATCTGACTGTCCCGCAACTGGTGAAGTATTACGGCGTGAACGGCGAAGGTGTGCACATGCCGTTCAATTTCCAGCTCCTCAACGCGAGATGGGACGCGCAGAACATCGCCCGCATGATCCGGGATTACGACATCGCGTTGCCCGAATACGGGTGGCCGAACTGGGTGCTGGGAAACCACGACAATCCGCGCGTTGCATCGCGCGTCGGCGCGGCGCAGGCGCGGGTGGCCGCTGTGCTGCTGTTGACGCTCCGAGGGACGCCGACGCTCTACTACGGCGATGAGATCGGCATGACGGATGGCTATATTGCGTCAGATGAGATCCAGGATCCGGCGGAACTCCGGCAACCGGGCATTTACCAGGGGCGCGATCCCGAGCGCACGCCTATGCAATGGGATGGCTCGCTGCCGAATGCGGGCTTTACCGACGGCAAACCGTGGTTGCCGATTGCGACGGCGACGAGCGTGCGCGAACAGGACGGCGACATGTCGAGCATGTTGTCGCTCTATCGGCGCCTGCTGAGCCTGCGCCGCAGCAACGCCGCGCTCGTGCAGGGCACGATCGAGAACGTCGTTGCTGACGGCGACGTGCTGACCTATGAGCGGCGATACGGCAATCAACGCATTTTCATCGCGCTGAACATGGGCGTCGAAGATGCCACCGTGCAATCGCGCCCGGGCATGGTGTTGCTATCGACGGTGAGTACGCGCATCGGCGAAACCTTCGTGGAGGGCGCCAATTTGCTTGCCGCCAGCGAGGCGGTCATCGTGATTCTTACGCGAAGCTTGTGCGATGCCGTGCAGCCAATTAACGGGCCGAACGATGCAGTTCGGTAGTCGTCCCCAAGGTGCTTCAACCTCATTGGTTTCCACGAGCAATTGCGGAGTCGCCCGAGTGCGATCCGGCGGCCGCGCTCGCGCTCGAGCGTCAAAGCCGATCACGCAGCGGTCAAAGGCGCGGCGCTGGCACTCTCATCGATCGATGAAACGGTACTGCGGATGCGCGCGGCGATTCGCGCGTCGAGCGGCGTGTACGCGAGCATGCTCAGGTCTGGCCGACCATCGACGGCGAACAGCGAATACTCCATTTCGATGGTCCCGAACGCAGGATGCAGCAGGCGCTTAACGTGCTGTCCTTCGCTGTGGCCGAATACCTGGTTTTCGCGCCACATGCGTTCGAAGTCCGGGCTCGCGCGACACAGATCGTCGACCAGATCGCCCACCTCGGAAGCGAGCCCCGCGCGAGCAACGTCCGCTCGGAACGTCCCCACGACGAAGCGCGCGACACTCTCCCAATCGTGCTGTTTTGCCCGGACGGCCGGATCGCCGAACAGGAAGCGCAGGATGTTGCGCTGGCCCGGCGGCAGCGCGCTGTAGTCGGTCAGCACCACGGCTGCAGCGCGATTCCACGCGACGACGTCCCACGTCGCGGTCTTGATGATCGACGGGCTGGCATCGAGTGAATCGAGCACGCGTTGCAAGCGCGGGTCCACTGCGTCGGTGGACCGGTAGCGCACTTCCGGGGGGCGTCCGAGGCCCAGCATGAAAAGATGTTCGCGCTCGGTATTCGTCAGCATCAGCGCCGCGCAGATCCGCTCAAGCACCGCGGCGGACGGCGCGCCGCCGCGGCCCTGCTCGAGCCACGTGTACCAGGTCGAGCTGATATTCGCGCGCTGCGCCACTTCTTCCCGGCGCAATCCGGGCGTACGCCTGCGGCCCGAGAAGCCGAAGCTGGCCGGATCGAGCCGCGTGCGGCGACTACGCAGAAAGTCCCCGAGGGTTTGGGCGGTGTTCACTGGGATGATTAACCTGTTAGTCGCTTTACCGGGATAAGCTCACTACTTCAATAGCATAGTGAATGATCGCATAGTGCGTCGGTGGCTATTCTGGAGACTTGACCATGCGAATCTTTCTGACGGGCGCAACCGGGTTTATCGGCTCGGCTCTGGTGCCCGAACTTATCGAAGCCGGGCATCAGGTTGTCGGCATGACCCGGTCCGACCAGGGCGCGCAGGCTCTCAGCGCGGCCGGCGCGGAGGTCCATCGCGGCACGCTCGAAGACACCGACAGCCTGCGCAGCGGCGCCGCGAAGGCGGACGCCGTCATACACCTTGCTTTCGACCACGATTTCTCGCACTTCGTGGAGAACTGCGAGAAGGACAAGCGTGCTATCGCTGCACTGGGCTCGGCGCTGGCCGGCTCGGATCGGCCGCTTCTGATCACGTCGGGCACGGGCGTCGGCAGCCGCGATAACGGGCAGCCGGCCACCGAAGACGTGTTCAACACCAGTCACCCGAACCCGCGCATCGGCTCGGAGCTGGCCGGCAACGTGCAGCTGGGGGCGGGCGTCAACGTGTCGGTGATGCGCTTGCCGCAAGTGCATAACCCGTACCGGCAAGGCCTCATCACGCCGCTCATCCAGATCGCGCGGGACAAAGGCGCGTGCGCATATGTGGAGGAGGGACGCAACCGCTGGCCGGCGGGGCATCTGTCGGATGTCGTGCGGCTGTACCGGCTCGCGATCGAGAAGGGCGAACGCGGTGCGCGCTATCACGCGGTCGGCGAAGAAGGCGTTAGCGCCCGCGAGATCGCCGAGGCGCTCGGACACGGCCTGAAGTTGCCGGTCGTCTCGATCGCGCGCGACGAGGCGCAGGCGTACTTCGGATGGATGGCGATGTTCGCCGCGCTCGATATGCCGGCATCGAGCGCGCAGACGCAGGCGCGTTTGGGCTGGCGACCGACAGGTCCGACGCTTCTCGCGGATCTGAACGAAGCGCGCTACGTTCAGGTGTCCACGTAGCTTTCGCTGTCGCCGTCAGCCGCCGTCGCACGAGAACAAACCTAGAGCAACCATCGCCGCCATCATAGGTGTTTCATTACGCCGCTCGCCAGCTTGCGCAATTCGTCGAACTGCGTGACGAGCTGGAGGCACAGAAGAAAGGCCGGCGTCGCTGCGGGCGCCGGGTGGCGTTCGGTCCATCGCAGCACCGGCGTCGCGTAGCGCACGCGGATCGCATCCCGCGTCATCACCAATGTAATCACGATTCCCACCGCGGCGCCCACCAGCAAATCGGTCGGATAGTGAAAGCCGGGATAGGCGCGCGGAAGGCAAATGAGCGCAGTATAGAGAAGCGCCAGCACGCCGACGCGCCGCGACATGAGGAAGATGCCGGTGGCGACCGCCATCCATAGCATCGCGTGATCGCTTGGGAAGGAACTCCAGTTGGTCAGCACTGCGTCATTGATTTCGCCGCTGGCAAAGCGCAGATGCAGTTCGGTTGTAGACGGGGCGCACCCTGAATGGCAACCAGTGAGTCAGCAGTCTTCCGACTAAGAGCGCCACGATGCCGCTGACAAGCGTCGCGCGAACCATTTCTCGCCGCCATTCGCGGCACTCGTCTTGCTGAAACCACATCCACCACTGCACGGGAATGTCTCCAGCGCTGAGTCACCGCGCAGGATGCGGCGATACACTGTAGTCGGATCTTTCAAGGAGGCCGTCATGAAACTGGTCGACTGGAACATTCAGTGGGGATGCGGCGTCGACGGCCGCGTCGACCTCGGACGGATCGTGCGGGAAGCACGCGCGTTGTGCGACTTCGACGTCCTGTGTCTGCAGGAAGTCACGCGCGGCTTCAACGAAGAACCGGCGGCCGGCGGACTGAAAGGCGCGCCATCGTCCGATCAGTTCGCCGAACTTGCCGCTCTGCTGCCGGAGATGACCGTGCTCGATGCGATCGGCTCCGATCTGCCCTCGTTGGGCGCGAGCCGTCATCGGCGGCAGTTCGGCAATGCCATCGTGACCCGTTTGCCGGTTCGTCAGGTGCTGCGCCATTCTCTGCCGTGGCCCGCGGACCCCGCCAAGCCGTCGATGCTGCGCGTCGCGCTCGAAGCGGTGCTCGAAGCCGACGTCGGTCCGCTTCGTGTCATCACCACGCACCTCGAGTTCTATTCGGAGAAACAGCGGCTCGCACAAGTGGCGAGACTGCGCGAGTTGCATCAGGAGGCGTGCGCTCACGCGCGCGCTCCCGCGCGTGGCGAGAAGCCGGACAGTCCGTTTGCCGATACGGCGCGCCCGGTCAGCGCGATTGTCTGCGGAGACTTCAACAGCGCATTCGAAGACACCGCCTTTTGCCGAATGCTCGAACCGATCACCGACGCTCCGGCGTTCGTCGATGCGTGGGCCCGCGCGCACCCCGGCGAGCCGCGTGCCGCGACGGTCGGCCTATACGATCACGAGCAATGGCCCGACGGAGCATTCGCGTGCGATTTCGTTTTCGTCACTGAAGACCTGAGCGCACGCGTTGCATCGTGCGATGTCGATCAGCACAGCCGCTCGTCCGATCATCAGCCGATGTGGCTGGAACTGCGTTGAAGGGACTCGGAGTTACCGCCCCGTTATTGGCGCAGGAAAATCTGACCGCGTGATTCGGCGGGATGCTTAAGGTGCTGTTAAGGGTTGCTCTGCGATGGTTGAGCCTATGTTCAAGCCATGAGAATAGTGAGCACGTCACATGAATAGCAACCCGTCGCAAACTCGCGCGCATGCACTCAGTAAAGTCCCGCAGATCACGCTGGGCTTCTGGATCATCAAAATCGCCGCCACGACGCTTGGCGAAACGGGCGGCGATTGGGTGACCATGTCGCTCAAATTGGGTTATCTGATCGGCACCGCGATTTTTGCGGTTATTTTTATTGGGCTGGTCGCAGGGCAGATCAGGGCGCAGCGGTTCAATGCCTCGCTCTATTGGGCGACCATCGTTGCAACGACCACGCTCGGTACCACGCTGGCCGACTTCTTCGATCGTTCGGTGGGAGTCGGCTATCCGGGCGGTGTAGTCATCGTCTTCGCGCTTCTGCTTGCGAGCCTGGGCGTCTGGTACAAATCGGAAGGTACGGTGGCGGTGCAGAGCGTAACCACGCCCAAAGCCGAGTGGTTCTATTGGGTGACGATCCTCTTTTCGCAGACACTGGGTACGGCCTTGGGCGATTGGGTGGCGGGATCGGACGAAGGCGGTCTGGGGCTTGGCTATGAGTACGGCGCTTTGATCTTCGGTGGGGGGCTGCTGATCGTCGGTGCGCTTTATTACTGGTCGCGGCTGTCACGGACCGCTATATTCTGGGCGGCGTTCATCCTGACGCGTCCGCTTGGCGCGACCTTGGGGGACCTGCTCGACAAACCCATTTCTCAAGGTGGGCTCGAGATCAGCCGACTCTATGCTTCGGTGATTCTGGTTTCGTTCATGGCGCTCTGCGTGATTTTCTTACCGCAACGTCCTGCTGGGCGAGCGATGCGGTAGATGGCGCGAAGAGGCTACGAATGTTCGGGAATAGCCATTGCGTGCCCGCTTTCGCCGCGACACCGACGCGCAGAACGAGCGCGTCGACCTATCGGTAGCGCGCCCGCTCGACGTCCGTTCAATCGAGGCCGACATGAAGAATCCGTGGACGAAGAAGAACCCGTTCCTGAGCATGTGGTTAAGCGGCGCCAATACCGTCGCCAACTCAGCGCGGGTAAGAACGACAGCGGCAGCCAAACGCGCGACCTCCGCAATCTGGAGCGCCGCACTCAGCTCACCGAAGCCGAAGAAAAGCAGAAAGACACGCCGCTGAGCGGACTCGTCCGCTGTCGGGCGAATATGCCGGCTGGCGTGCGCGTCCGGACGCACGGCACATCAGGACCGGGCGTTTCTCGACTCTCGGGTGGCGCCGCGTTGTTTGCCGTGCCTGCTCCTTCGACTACGGCAGCGACGAGTTTGACGCAACCCATTGGCACAGTGCCAGTTCATCCTCGCGAAGCTCGGCCTCGGGAGTTTCGCTGCGCCCTCAAACTGGATGCGGTCCTGTCAACCCGGCCAAAACGGAAAAACGAAGGAGCGCGATAGTCGCGCTCCGTTCATTCATGGGTTACAGCAGGCAGGCTTACTTGATCGCAGTCAGGTAAGAGCCGGACAGGAAGCGTTGCGAACGCGGAATGGTCGCCGTGTAGGCCTGAATCGCGGCTGCCAGCTGCGGACGAATCAGGTTACGGTTGTAGTCGTAGATCGAATAGCCGTCGCCTTCGCCATTGCTCGGATCGCCGTTGCGCACGACATACCAGAACGCCTTTGCCACCGAACCGTTGTTCATCAGAACCTTCAACTGGTTGAATGCGGCCGTTTGTCCGGCGTCCGTACCGTTGGTGCCATTGTTGGTCTCGGTCAGCCAGATCGGCTTCGCGCCACTGCTGACGAGGTTCGACACCGTGGTCATGAATGCCTGCACCATCATGTCGTATTCGGCGCTGCCGAAGTAGGGGTGAACGTCGACGACATCGATTGTGGTGTTCAACGGGCTGGAAGCACTCTTCGTGTTGTTACCCATTGCCTTGATGTAGTCGGTCGCCTGGATCAGCTCGCTGCCCGCGGGCGGTTTCCAGCCGTTATTCGGGTACGCCGAGTTGTAGA
>NZ_VZQN01000076.1:0-16023 GCF_014397645.1 Paraburkholderia sp. 31.1 | reverse complement strand
CCGTTGCAAAAGCGTTGGCGGAAGAGTTCGTGCTTTATCGCGAGGAGCAGGAGAGGCGGAAAGCGTCGGCGACGTAACACAGCCCGCTAGCTCAACCGCAAACTCCGCAATACGTCGAGCACATACTGAGTCGGACGCTCCACGGTACCCGCGCGAAAGGCCAGGCCCAGCTGTCGCCATAACGCAGGGCGCAGCGCACGTGTGACGATGCGCGCGTCGGCCGACGAGCGGCTCGGTTCCTGCGGCAGCAGCGCGGCGCCGTATCCCGCGGCGACGAGACTCTTGATCGCATCCGAGTAGTTGAGCTGGATGCGCGGCGTGGGGTGCTGCCCCGCCGCGCTGAACCATTCCGTCGTCAAACGCGAAAGCCGCGTGGTCGCGTCGTTCAGAATCAGCGGCTTCGCGGCGATCCATTGCGGCGTGATGCGAGCTGGACACGTCCACCCGGCCGGCATGAACGCGACCACCGGATCGCGGCGCCATGTTTCGATCGATAGCCCTTCGTAGCGGCGCTTGCGGCAGCGCCACGATGCCCACGTCGAGCGACTCCTGGGCGAGTCGCGTCAGCGTTTCCTGCGAAGTCAGCACGGCGATTTGCACATCGATGCCGGGATGCCCGACGGCCAGTCGTTCCAACGCCTGCGGCAGCAGATTCGCGATGGCCGCGGTGGAAGCGCCGAGCCGAACCCGTCCGGCGAGCCCTTCCACCTCTGTCGCCGCACGTCCTCCAGTGCCTGCTCGGCATTGGCCAGCATCTGACGCGCATAGGCCACCAGCGTCTCGCCGATCGCCGAGGCCCGCACCTGACCGCGTTTGCGCGACAACAGCGGCGCGCCGACGCGGCTCTCGAGATCCGCGATATGCATTGCGAGCCGCAGGAGGCTTCGCATCGGCTAGACGCAATATCGGACGACGCCAGGTCGTTACTGCTCGGGCTCGTCTTTACAGGCGTCGTGCTGGCTTTCGCCGTGATGGCGATGATCTGGACGGCGTCTCGCCCCCCGCTCAAAGGCAAGGACTGCTCCGGCCGCCTCGCAAACGACGAGCATGCGAGCTTCGTCGCGTTCTTCCAGGACCCGGCAGACCAAGGCGCGTTGCTGCGGTCGATCGAGGACTGCGCGAAATGAGCCTCGTTGCGGCGGGATAGCGCGCTCGTCGGCCGCGCCATCCCACACCCCCGCCAGGGACTATCCCACTTCCTGCCATACCACGGGCACAATACCCGGCGATAATGCCGGGGGCATTCGCGCCTTTTCCGTTCGATATCCGAACGCATCGATGCCCGCGCCGCCAGTGTTCCCTTTCGATGCACCCCATGAGCCACGCCACCGCCGACCACCCCGCTTCCGCCGACTCCGCCCCGAACTCGCCGCGCTTCCTGCTATTCCTGATCTGCCTGTTCGCGTCCGCCGGACAGCTCGCCATCGACATCTACGTGCCCGCACTGCCCGCGATGGCGCGCTACTTCGGCACCTCGCCGCAAGCGATCCAGACCAGCGTCACCGGCTACATGGTCGCCTACGCGTTCGGTCAGCTGATCTTCGGTCCGATCGCCGACGCGTATGGCCGCAAGCGCGTGCTCGCGTTCGGTCTGACGGTCTACACGGTCGGCTGCCTGCTGTCGCTCGCGGCGCCCAATCTCGAGACGTTCATCCTCGCCCGCGCACTGCAGGGCTTCGGCATTGCGAGCACGAACCTGCTGGCGAAGGCGATCATCACCGATTCGTTCGCGGGTCAGGCCTTGCTGCATGCGTTCACGTACATGTCGATCGCGTGGGGGCTCGCGCCGATCGTCGCGCCGGTGATCGGCGCGCATCTGCAGACCGCGTTCGGCTGGCGCGCGTGCCTCGTGTTTCTGCTGATCTATTCGCTGGTGATGTGGGCGCTGCTGTGGCGTTATCGCGAGACCTTGCCGCAGCCCGTCCATCTCGAACCGCGCACGCTGACCGCGAACGCGCGCAAAGTGCTCGCGAGCCCCGTGTTCCAGAGCTGCTTCCTCGCGCAGGGCCTGTGCTACAGCATCCTGCTCGTGTTCAACATCGTCGGGCCGTTCATGGTGCAGACCACGCTGCACAAGCCGCCGACCTTCTTCGGCTACCTCGCGCTCGGCATCGGCATGATGTACTTTCTTGGCGGTCTGTCGAATCGCCTGCACGGTCCGGGTCTGCCGAGCGCCGAGCAGCGGCTGCGCATCGGCGCACGGCTGATGGCGGCCGCGTCGCTTGCGATGCTGCTGCTCGCGCTGACGGTCGGTCTACGCGTGTGGACGCTCGCGACGCCTGTGCTCGTGATGGGCTTCTGCGCCGGCGCAATGTATCCGACGCTGATGGCGAAGGGCAACTCGCTGTTCCCGCACATCGCGGGTCTGACGAGCGCGATTCTCGGCTGCGCGCTGCTGCTGGTTTCATCGGCGATGATGGGGTTGGCCGGCTTCGTGTCGGTGCAGGTGCTCACACCGCTCGCGCTGTTCTTCGTGGTCCTCGCGTTCGTCGTCGTCGTGATGGTAACGAAGCTGCTGCGCCATCTCGAGCAGGTACAGCCTGCGGCCGCGGCGAGCGCGAGCGGCAAGGCAGCGTGAGCCGGCACATGAGCTCGACCGAACGCCAGACCTTCATCTGTAGACGCGCGGACCGATGAGCGGCATGCGCGAGCGCGCCTGCGCATCCGCTTCCACGCGGATCGATCCGACCGTGTGGAAAGTCGCGGCGGTCGTGTCGATCGGCTCGTTCATGTCGCAGATGGACTCGACGCTGGTCAACGTGTCGCTGTCGGCGATCGGCCATACGCTCGATGCGTCGATCGCTACCGCGCAGTGGATCATCAGCGGCTACCTGCTCGCGATGGCGTTGATGTTGCCGCTCAACGGCTGGCTGGTCGACCGCATCGGCGCGAAGCGGCTGTACCTGTTCTGCTTTTCGACGTTCACGATAGCGTCGATGCTGTGCGGCGCGGCGCAGACGATCGGCGAGCTGATCGGCGCGCGCATCTTCCAGGGCCTCGTTGCCGGTGTGCTCGGGCCGATGGCACAAATGATGATCGGACGCGTGGCCGGCAAGAACCTCGAGCGGGTGATGGGCTACACCGCGCTACCCATTCTGCTCGGTCCGATTCTCGGCCCGGTGCTGGCCGGCCTCGTGCTCGCGCACGCGAGCTGGCCCTGGCTGTTCTTCGTCAACGTTCCGGTGGGCGCTTTCGGCGTCGCGATGGCGGTGTTGCTGCTGCCGCGCGATACCGCCGAGTCGCAGAAGCGATCGTTCGATTTCACCGGCTTTGCGTTGATCTCCCCTGGGCTCGTCGCGCTTGTCTACGGACTTCAGGACGCGTCGCGAGCGGTGGGCTTGGCGTGTCTGCTCGCGGGCGTCGCGTTTCTCGCCGGCTTCGGGCTGTACGCGGCGCGCAAAGGCCACACCGCGCTGATCGACGTGCGCATGTTTGCGACACGTACGTTCTCGGTCGCCGCACTCGCCCAGTTCTTCGCGAACGCGATCATGTATGGACGGCAGCTCGCCGTGCCGCTTTTTCTGATCGCGGGCTGCGGTTTGTCGGCCACGCACGCGGGCGGCCTGCTCGCGGCAACCGGCGTCGGCATGATGTGCTCGTTTCCGCTGCTCGGATGGTTGACCGAGCGGCTCGGCTGCCGCGCGCTCGCGGCGGGCGGCGCATTGCTGGCGTTTCTGAGCACGCTCGTGTTTCTGTGGCTGAGCGTTGATTCGTTCTCCGCCGGATGGGCCGCGGTCGGTCTGTTCTTTGCGGGCGTCGGTCAGGGGACGATCAGCGTGCCGTCGATCTCGGCCGCGTATTCGTCGATCGGGAGAGAAAGGCTCGCGGTTGCGAATACTGCGTTGAACATCGCGCAGAGAGTGGGCGGTCCGTTCGCGACGACGCTGCTTTCGATGGTGATGGCGTCGACGTTGCACGGTGTTTCGGGTGCACAGCCCGGCCGCTTTCTGCCGACGTTCGTGCTGCTGGCCGGGCTGCATTTGTCGTGCTTCGCGGCGGCGATGTTTCTGCCGGTTCGCGTTCAGCGGGCGAAGAACGCCTGACCACGCATTCCCGCGCCCGTACTTCACAGTAGCCGCAAGCCGCCATCACACTCAATCACCGCCCCCGTCATGAACGTGTTCTCCAGCAAAAACTGCAGCGCGTGCGCGACATCGTCGGCCTGCCCGACGCGCCGCACCGGTAACGTTTCGCTCTGCTGCCGAAACAGCTCGCTCTTCACGCTCGCGGGAAATCTGTCCCACCACGGCGTATCGATCACACCCGGCGACACCGCGTTCACGCGCAGCGGCGCAAGCTCGCGCGCCAGCGTGCCGATCATGCTTTCGAGCGCGCCGTTGATCGCACCCAGACCCGCCGTGCCCGGATTCGCGATGCGCGCCGAAATCGCGGTCAGAAACGTCAGGCTGCCGTCGCGACGCAGGGTGGGTAGCGCGGTCTGCGCGGCTTCGAGCTGAGGCCAGAACTTGGCCTCGAAGCCACGCCGCAGCGCGGCCAGATCCAGTTCAGCAAACGGCCCCGCGCCTTCGCCGCCCGACAGCGTCATCACCAGATGATCGATCCGGCCGAGGCCGCCGAAGAAGTGTCCGAGCGCCGCGCGATCGGCGCAATCGAGCGCCTCGCTCGTCACCTGTCCACCGATGCCAAGCAGCGCATCGTCCAGTTTGGCGCGGTCGCGCCCCACCGCGACGACGCTCGCGCCAGCCGTCACGAGCCGCTTCACCAGCGCGAGCCCAATGCCCGACGAGCCACCTAGCACCACGACCTTCTGATTTTGCCAGTCCATGTCATTGCTCCTGAGTGTGAACGGAAGACCCCGTGGCAGTAGAATGCGCGGTGCGAGCCCATCACTCAAATCGTTTAATGTCATGGCCAACATCATTGAAAATGATTTTCGCCGCTTCGACCTGAACCTGCTGCTGACCTTCCGCGCGCTGCTGGAAGAGCGCAGCGTCACGCGTGCCGCGCAGCGGCTGTTTCTTGGCCAACCGGCCGTCAGCGGCGCGCTCAAGCGCTTGCGCGAGACGTTCGGCGACGAGTTGTTCGTGCGCACGCCGCAAGGCATGACGCCGACGCCGCGCGCGCTCGAACTCGCGCGGCAGATCGAGCCGTTCCTGCAATCGCTGCATCAGGCGCTCACGCAGCCGTCCGTCTTCGATCCGGCCCGCGCGCAGCGGGTGTTCCGCATCGGCCTCAGCGATTCGCTCGAACTGCTGCTGATGCCCGAGATCATCGCGCGCCTCACCGACACCGCACCCGGCGTGAAGCTGATCGCGCGCTCCACAGATTCGACGCGCGCCGCCGCGATGCTCGACGATGGCGCGATCGAACTCGCGGTCGGCGTATTCCGCGAATGCGTGCCGTGGCAGCGATTCACGCCGCTGTTTTCATGGCGCTTCGTGAGCGTCTACAACCCCCAGCTCGTCAGGACGCGCCGCAAGCATCTGTCGATAGACGAGTTTCTGCGCCACCGCCATGTGCTGACTTCGTTCAGCGCCGAGCTGCGCGGCTTCATCGATGAACGACTCGAGATGCAGGGACTGAAGCGCGACGTCGTGTTTTCGAGCTCGAACTTCGCGACCAGTCCGTTCATCGTGCAACGCACGGCGGCGATCGCGACGGTGCCGGAGTTCATCGGCCGCGTCTGGCGCGATACGCTCGGTCTCGCGCTGAGTCCGCTGCCATTCGAGGTGCCGGGCTACGAGGTTTCGCTGATGTGGGCCGCGGCGCACGACCAGGACCCGGCGCTCGCGTGGTTGAAGCGCGAGTTCGCGGACGCGTTCGGCACGGCCGACAGTACTGCGCGTGCAGCGCCCTGACAGCGACGTGTGCTACGGTTCGCAAGCGTCACGGTTCGTTTCGCCGCTTCGCCGTCGCCCGTTCAAGCCAGGAGGAAATCCCGATGACTCACCACCTCGCAAAAGGCACCTTCATCGTCTCCCTTCAACCGATGCCGTTCGAAAACGCGGAGGCCGAATCGAAGCTCGGCCGCATGTCGATCGACAAGCAGATCTCCGGCGATCTCGCCGCGACCACCCAAGGGCAAATGCTGAGCGCGATGACGAACGTCAAAGGCTCGGCCGGCTATGTCGCGCTCGAACAGGTCACTGGCACGCTGGCGGGCAAGCAGGGCACGTTCGTGCTGCAGCATATCGGCGTGATGAATCGCGGCGCAGCGGCGCTGGCGGTGACGGTCGTGCCGGATTCAGGCACGGGCGAGCTGAGCGGCATTGAAGGCGAGTTCAAGATCGACATCGTCGACGGCGCGCATTCGTACGAGTTCGCTTATCGTCTGCCCGACCACTGACATGCCGAACGCGTGCCGGCGGGATACGGCGCTCGACCCCGTACCCCGCTACCCGGCTTTCCAGTTCAAAACCTCAGCGCTCAATGCCCCGCGATCGTCACCGACGCCGTCAACGCATTCGGATCGCGCGAAGAAGCCCCCGCGATCATCTGATAGACGCCGCCGTTGAGCTTCCACACGTGGTTGGTCGCGTCCCACGTCGACAGCAGCTTCGGCGCAATCGATACGCTGACCTGCTGCGACTCCCCCGCCTGCAGCGCGACCTTTTGCCAGCCGACCAGACGCTTCGGCGGTTCGCCCAGACCGCTCGGCAACGCGGCATAAACTTCGGCGATTTCCGCGCCCGCGCGCGAGCCCGTATTCTTGACGGTAAAGGTCACCTTCACGTTGCCACTCGCATCCACTTGCGCGTTGAGGCCCGAGTAGCTGTAGCTCGTGTAGGACAGCCCATAACCGAACGGGAACAGCGGCGCGATCTGCTTGCCGTCATACCAGCGATAACCCATGAAGAGTCCTTCGCTGTAGGTAACGGTGGTATCGGTGGCCGAGATCGTCGGTTGCGGGAGATCCGCGTCCTGCATCGGGAACGTGATCGGCAATTTGCCGGACGGGTTCACGGCGCCGAACAGCAGATCGGCAATCGCCTGACCGCCCTGCACGCCCGGATACCACGCTTCGAGCACGCCGTGCACGTTGGATAGCCACGGCATCAGGACCGGGCTGCCGTTCTCGAGCACGACGATCACGCGCTTCGCTTGCGCCGCGACCGCGCTGATCAGCGCGTTCTGATCGTAGCTCTGGTTATAGCTGTCAGTCGTATTGCTCGGCAGGCTCAGGCTCGGCAGATCCGCGCCCTCGCTTTCCCATTGCGTCGCGAACACGATCGCCACGTCCGCCTTCGCGGCGGCGGTCGCCGCTGCCGCCGCGTTCGTGCCGTCGACGAAGGTCACGCTCGCGTTCGGCGCCTTCGCCTGGATCGCGGCCAGCGGTGCCGACTTGTACCACGTCGCGCAGGTGCTCAACAGCGGCGACGGCGACACGCAACCGGACACCGCGTTGCCCGCGGCCGCCGGCACCGCGCCCGAGCCGCCGCCCGACAGCACGCCCGCATCCGCGTGAGCGCCGATCACCACGATCGACGACAGCTCCGCCGCGTTCAGCGGCAGCACCGGTTCCGAATCGCCGCTCGCCACCGCGTTCTTCAGCAAGACCGACGATTGCTGCGCGACCTGCAACGCGAGCGCATTGCCCGCGGTCTGATCGACGCTTCCTCCGGGGGTTGGCGGCGAATCGAAGACGCCATAGCGAATCATCGTGCGAAGCTTGCGCTGAACCATGTCGTTGAGTCGCGACATCGGCACGCTGCCGGCGTTGACCGCGCTCGTCAGCGCGGTGTTGAAATACGACGTCAGCGTAAAGCCCGGAATCGACGCTCCGCCGCCGAGATCGCCAGGCTCTTCTTCATCGAGGCCAGCCAATGCCGAGGCGACCGTACTGTGCGTGGCTGTCCAGTCCGACTGCACCACGCCCTTGAAGCCCCACTCGTTCTTCAGCACGGTGGTCAGCAGATACGGGTTTTCGCACGCATACACGCCGTTCACCAGGTTGTACGAACACATCACGTTGCCGGGCGTTCCCTGCGTGACGCCGAGCTCGAACGCGAGCAGTTCGGTTTCGCGCATCGTGCGTTCGTCGACGACCGAGTTGCTGGTCATGCGGTTCGTTTCCTGATCGTTCATCGCGTAGTGCTTGATCGTCGCGATGACGTTCTGCGCCTGCGTGCCGATCGTGCGCGCGGCGCTCAGCGTGCCGGTCAGTACCGG
Organism: Paraburkholderia sp. 31.1; assembly: GCF_014397645.1. Taxonomy (NCBI): domain Bacteria; kingdom Pseudomonadati; phylum Pseudomonadota; class Betaproteobacteria; order Burkholderiales; family Burkholderiaceae; genus Paraburkholderia; species Paraburkholderia sp. 31.1. The sequence goes on along the minus strand of NZ_VZQN01000076.1, from coordinate 7,893 downwards.
ATCTTCGCCCATGTACTCGAAGGTGCGGCCATTGCGTGGTTCGCGCGCGAGATTGACGCCGCCGCCGAGACCTTCGCCATAACCGAGCACGCGCAGCTCGGTCGCGATACGCGCGCCGTATTGGTTCGCCAGCGTGGGGTCCCAGCTTGCCGCGAGCGCCACCGGCGCGGGCAGCGCCGTCGCGTTCGAGTTGACGACATTGACGCCGCCGGCCGAATCGGCCATTGCAAGGCCCGGAATGCCGAGCCGCGCGATGCCGGGAATGTAGCCGGCTCCGTTGACGCCGGCCGGATACGGACCGCCGAGTCCCGCGTTGGGGATGCCCACGCCGTGCACGAGCTGAATCTTTTCGGCGGTCGTCATCTTCTGGACGAGCGCGGCGGCACGCGCATCGGCGCGCGCATCGGGATCGGACGGCAACGGCGGGTCACTGATGTTGCTGCCATTGCCGCAGGCGGCGAGTACCAGCGCGACACCGCAGGCGATGGCGCTTGCGGCAAAGGGTATCGTCAGCTTCCTTCTCATCATCTCGCTCCGTGTTGTCGTTGTCGGTCATGTGATTTGCATTGCGTAACGTTGTATCGACGTTGTATCGACGCGCTACCGGCACGTGACGCGTCCTGTTACGCTAAGCGCTCGTGGTAATGCGCCGAAAGAAATTCTAGGGATGCGCCCGAAACGCGCTTGACCGATAGGTGCAGCACTTGACCGATGAAGAGTCAGGAAAACCCGCAGACAGGTTTCGACCGGAGGAGGCAAAGTGGATTTGCGTCAGAAGTCGGTTTCAGCGCGCATCTATCGAGGATTGCTCGACGCGGCGGAGCGCGAGGGCCTCGATCGCAGCAAAGTGGCCCACGATATCGGCATCGACGAGGCCGACATCGCCGCGGCCGATGCGCGAGTGCCGGGCGACAAGCACGTCGCAATGCTGCAGCTTGCGGAAAGCTGCCTGATGCGCGGCGCGCCCGAGGGCGACGTGTTCGATGGTCTGCTGTATTTCCCCGAGCTTGCGGGCGTGCTCTGCAATAGCCCGACGCTGCGCGATGCATTGCGCAATTACGTCACGTATCGTGACCTGATCGGCAATGTCGACTGGCTCGTCATGCAGGAGCACGGCGACGAAGTCGCATTCGAATACGTGACGGAAGGCGAAGGGCGCAACGCATCGAGCGCGCTCGGCAACTTCGCGCTGATAGCGGGTGTGGCAAAGCTCTACGACGTGCGACTGCGCGTGCGCGACGCGGGTGTCACCGATGCGCGGCTCGGTGCGATCGCGGCGCTGAGCGGGACGTTGGGCGTGCGCGTTCAACTCGATCAGGCGTGCAATCGGATGGTGTTGCAGTCGTCCGCACTGGATCGCGCGTTCGAGGTCTACAACGCGCCGCTCGCGAAGATTCACATGCATGCCGCGCATGGAATCTTGCAGCGGATTCGCGAGCAGGGCCGCTTTTCTCCGACGGTCGAGCGATGTCTGCGTGACGTGCTGCGCGAGCACGCGGATGCGATCGAGCCGAAGAGCCTGCAGACGATCGTCTGCGAGCGGCTGTCGCTGACGCGCTGGACCTTGCAACGCAAGCTCGCGGCGGAGTGCAAAACCTTCAGCGAGGTGCTGATGCAAATGCGTATCGACGAAGCACGCACGCTGCTCGCGCATACGCCGATGTCGATCAGCGAGATTAGCGAACGGGTCGGCTTTGCCTCGACGACGGCGTTTACGCGGTTTTTTACGCGTGCATGTGGGGCGCCGCCGGCGCGGTATCGGGGGCGATGCCGGGTGTGATCGTCCTATGATGAGCATCGATCAGGACATGACTCGACTGTTCGGTGTCATGGGATCGATCGTATCCTTGGTCGCGTTTCTGCCTTATGGACTTGCGATCTGGCGCGGCACCGTACGCCCTCATCTTTTTACCTGGTTGATCTGGTCGCTCGTCACGGCGATTGCGGCTGTGGGACAGTTCGTCGCCGGTGCGGGTCCTTCGGCGTGGTGTACGGCGGCGATCGCGGCCACCTGCTTCTTTGTTCTCGTATCGAGCGTCTTTCGGGGTGAACGGCAGCGGACCGCTTTTGATTGGCTTTGCCTTGCTGCTGCCTTGTCGGCCATTCCGCTCTGGATACTCACCAATGATCCGACGTTGTCGATCTGTCTTGTGACGCTGATCGAACTCGTCGGCCTGGCGCCGACGGTTCGCAAGACTATTCGTGATCCGTGGAGTGAGAGTCTTTTGTACTTTGCGCTCTGTGTTTTTAAATACGCGCTCGCGATTCTTGCGGTGCCGAAATGGAGTGTGGCCGTGGCGTTTTATCCGGCGGTGAATATCGTGGCGGCAAGTGGGGTTTGTTTGTTGATGGTGGTGCGGCGTCGACGGGTGCGAGCGTACTCCGAGGACAAGGTTCGGTGAGGGGCTCCCGAAAGACAGCGCGACGACTCGCAGCGCGCGATCTGAATGTGCCTTCCTTTTGTCCGATATTCATCAGGTCGCCGCAAGTAGCATCGATTACACTGGTTTTCGCTATGCGACTTTCAGGCGTGGCTGACCCACGAAGTCACCATTGCGCGGACTTTCGTGCATCCCTTCCGCACGTATCCGCCGACACCGGGCGAAATACGACTGCTTGGTGAAAGCGTTTCGCCATTCACCACTTTGGCCCGCCCCTGGTCCCTCACACGACGGCGACCAGGTATCGCTGCGGCCATTTCAAATCGACTATTTTCGCTTGATTGAATCAGGCGCCTGATCCGGCAGCCGATAGGCCCCTTGCACGGCGCGATTTCACGCGCCTGATTCGCTGACAAGGAGATGAAGATGAAGACCCGCCAATTGAGCATTTGGTCGGCTGTAGCCGTTGCACTTCTGTCGCTGAGTGGCACCGCGCAGGCCGGTGGTGATGACGGCGACCGTGGCCGCGGCGGTGGCGGCGGTCTTTGCTCGAACGCAACGCTAAAAGGACCCTATGGGTTCATCGGTCACGGCGTGATCCTTGGGTTGCTGGATTCGAGCAACGTGCTGCATCCGTTCGCCACCCAGTCGATCCTCGATGACGTCGCTCTCGTGACATTCGACGGCAACGGCAAATTTACCCGCACCGATTTCGGGAGCATCAACGGCGTGCCGAAAGGTGGACAGATAACCTTCAATCCGGCGCAGACAGGCACTTATTCGGTGAACTCCGATTGCACCGGCACCATGTCGGTTGTCTATACCGCCGGAGGACCCGTGCCAGCCGGCGTCGTGACCGACCTGAACATCGTGGTCACTTCGGACGGCACGCAGGTCGAATCCGTCGTCTATCGGGCGAGCATCCCGTCGGCCGCGTCGGCCCCGGACGGCTACAGCTGCCCGATGGATTGCGTGCAAGGTGTGCAGGAGGCGTTCGAAGGGAAGAAGGTTCTGGTCTACGGCTTCCGGTAGTGGGGTACTGCGGGATCGGATGAATTCGCGGTTGCCGCCGGCTTTTCAACCGGCGGCGCGCTCGCTTCATCGGTGCTTCGCTCAATGCCCCGGCCGTTCGCCCACTGCGACCGGCGCATGCTTCGTCTGCCGGCTCATCATCAGCGTCACGACCGCCGACACCGCCAACGTCGCCCCGACCACATAAAGCCCTGCCGTATAGCCGCCCGTCACGTGCTTGAGCCAGCCGATCGCAAACGGCCCGACGAAGCCGCCGAGATTGCCGATCGAGTTGATCATGGCAATGCCCGCCGCCGCCCCGGCGCCCGACAGGAACATGCTCGGCATCGCCCACAGCGGCGCCTTCGCGGCGCTGATTCCGACGTTCACGACGACGAGCGCAAGCACGATCATCAACGCGGTGGTCGCATTACCGGCGAACACGAAGCCGATGCACGCAAGCGCGCACGGAATCACTACGTGCCACGTCCGTTCGTCGGTGCGATCCGAGTGCTTCGCCCATAGCACCATCGCGATCACCGCGAGCACGCTCGGCACGCCGGCGAGCAACCCGGTTTCGAACGTGCCGAAACCGTATTGGCGGATGATCAGCGGCGCCCACAAGCCGAGCGTATAAAGTCCCGCCGAGGTGCCGAAGTAGATCAGCGCGAGCGCGAGCACGCGCGGATCGCGCAACGCGCTGAGCGCGCCGGCCGTGTGGCCCGCATGCGCGTGCCGCGCGTCGGCTTCGAGCTTCAGCCTCGCGATCAGCCAGTCGCGCTCGTCGGGCTGCAGCCACTCGGCTTGCGCGGGCTTGTCGGTCAGATACTTGAGCACGCAGAAGCCGAGGATAATCGCGGGCAATGCTTCGAGTATGTAGAGCATTTGCCAGTCGACGAGTCCGGCAATCGGCGGCAGTTTCATGATCGCGCCGGAAATCGGCGAGCCGATCGCAGTCGAGATCGGCGCGGCGGCCATGAACCACGCCGCCGCGACCGCACGCTGCCGCGCCGGAAACCACAGGCTCAGATACAGGATGATGCCGGGAAAGAAGCCCGCTTCCGCGACGCCTAGAATGAAGCGCAGCGCGTAGAAACTGTTCGGCCCGACGACGAACGCCGACGCGAGCGACACGAGCCCCCACGACACCATCACGCGAGCAATCCAGCGCCGCGCGCCGACCTTGTGCAGGATCAGGTTCGACGGCACTTCGAACAGAAAATAGCCGATGAAAAAGAGCCCGCCGCCGAGGCCGAACGCGGTCGGCGAAAGACCGATCGCCTTGTTCATCGACAATGCGGCGAAGCCCACATTCACGCGATCGAGAAAGCTCACGAAGTACAACAGCATGACGAACGGGATGATCCGCAGCATCAGCTTGCGGGACACCCGGCTTTCGAGTTCCGAAGTCATTGTCTCCTCCTGCGGCGCGCGGCTATTGACCGCGCGCGAACCTCGCGCCGGCCGACGTTGGGCCGAGCTAATCGAGTCAAGGTTGTGTGCCGGCCACGTCGTGGCCGGGGCGCAGACCGCGCGCCTGATTTGCGCGCGGTTCCGCTCAGTCCGGTTCAGTTCGCGCGAAGCCGGCGCTCAAGCCGCGTTCGCCGCGGGCGTCGCCGCCTGCTCGATGAACGCGCACACGGCCGCCGTCACCTGCGCGGTCGTGGCCGTGCCGCCGAGGTCGCGCGTGTGCAGCGCTTTGTTCGCGGTCACCGCTTCGACGGCCTGCATCACGCGCCTGGCCGCGTCGAATTCGCCGAGGTGTTCGAGCAGCATCACGACCGACCAGAACGTGCCGACCGGATTCGCGAGCCCCTTGCCCATGATGTCGAACGCGGAGCCGTGGATCGGCTCGAACATCGACGGATAGCGGCGCTCCGGATCGATGTTGCCGGTCGGCGCGATGCCGAGGCTGCCGGCGAGCGCGGCCGCGAGGTCGCTGAGAATATCGGCGTGCAGATTGGTGGCGACGATCGTGTCGAGCGTCGCGGGACGGTTGACCATGCGCGCGGTCGCCGCGTCGACGAGTTCCTTGTCCCACGTGACGTCCGGAAACTCCTTCGAGATTTCGAGCGCGATCTCGTCCCACATCACCATCGCATGACGCTGCGCGTTGCTCTTCGTGATCACGGTCAACAGCTTGCGCGGACGCGACTGCGCGAGGCGGAACGCGAAGCGCATGATGCGCTCGACGCCGGCGCGCGTCATGATCGACACGTCGGTCGCGGCTTCGATCGGATGGCCCTGATGCACGCGGCCGCCGACGCCCGAATATTCACCCTCCGAATTTTCGCGGACGATCACCCAGTTCAGATCCTCGGGCTTGCAGTACTTCAGCGGTGCGTCGATGCCTGGCAGAATGCGCGTCGGGCGCACGTTCGCGTATTGGTCGAAGCCCTGGCAGATTTTCAGTCGCAGACCCCACAGCGTGATGTGATCGGGAATGTCCTTGTCGCCCGCCGAGCCGAACAGGATCGCATCTTTGTTGCGGATCGCGTCGAGCCCGTCGGCCGGCATCATCACGCCGTGTTGACGATAGTAGTCGCCGCCCCAGTCGAAGTTCTCGAACTCGAACGTGAAGGCGCGCGTGGTCTTCGCGAGCGCCTCGAGCACCTGCGCGCCGGCCGGCACGACCTCCTTGCCGATGCCGTCGCCGGGGATGGTTGCGATGCGATAGGTCTTCATGTCTGCGTCCTGTGCTTGGTGAATGGCGTGAGTGGACTCTAGCGCGATCCCACGGGTAAAAACCGGTGCTAAACTCAAAGCATCTTTAACTTGCATTCACAAATGCGAAGACGCGGAAAAGACGATGCGCGACACCGTCCAGCCAGCCGATCTGGGCTTTTTCTCGACGCTCGCCGCGAGCGGCAGCCTCAGCGCGGCCGCACGCGAACTGGGGCTGACCGCGGCGGCCGTCAGCAAGCGCCTGACCCAGATGGAGCAGCGCGCGGGCGTCGCGCTCGTAACCCGCACGACGCGCCGCATGATGCTGACGCCCGAAGGCGAGCTATACCTCGAGCGCGCGCGGCGGATTCTCGACGAGATCGACGAACTGGCCGAACTGCTCGGCTCGGCGAAAAAGACACCGAAGGGCTTGCTGCGCGTGAACGCGACGCTCGGCTTCGGGCGCAGCCATGTCGGGCCGGCGATCTCGCGCTTCGTCGCGCGGTATCCGCAGGTGTCGGTTCAACTGCAGTTGTCGGTCACGCCCCCGCCGCTTACCGACGACAGCTTCGACGTCTGCATCCGCTTCGGCGAGCCGCCCGATACCCGCGTGGTCGCGCGCCGGCTTGCGCCGAACCGGCGTCTGCTGTGCGCGGCGCCGTCGTATCTCGCGGCGCACGGCATGCCGCTCACGGCGCACGATCTGACGCGCCACAACTGCATCGGCATTCGTCAGGGCGACGAAGCGTACGGCGTGTGGCGGCTGACCTCGGGACGCGGCGCCGCGCGCAAGACCGAGGCGGTGCGGATCAAGGGCACCCTGACCACCAACGACGGCGAGATCGCCGTCAAATGGGCGCTCGAAGGACACGGCATCCTGATGCGCGCGGAATGGGACATCCGGCAGTATCTGACGGAAGGATCGCTCGTCCAGTTGCTGCCCGATCACGACACACCGAATGCGGATATCTTCGCGGTGTATTCGCCGCGGCATCAGATGTCGAATCGTATTCGCGCGTTTGTCGAGTTTATTGCGCGGGAGTTGGGGGGTGAGGTGGGGGTGGGGGCGTAGTGCGGCACAGCGGTCGACTCGAGGTGGAGCTACCCGACACATTGCGACACAATGAGCAGCAGGGCTGTTTCTCGCTCGCGAGAAGCTGAATCGCAATCTGGACGGCCTTATTAGCGAATCGTCATTATTTGAAAATTGAGTACTGCTTGTTTTGATGGGATGGGATCGCTAGTGTGTGCGTTTACTATCCGTATTTGTCGCGTCTTTGGTACACGCGTTAATGACGGCACCCGAATCTATGTTGTCAAATAAGACGCTTTTCCTAGCAGTTTTCCTCATGGCAACAAGCGTCGCGTGCGCGTCGCCAACACAGGTCCGATTCAAATGTCCAAGCGTGCTTTCCGCAGGAGCGCAACATCATGTTCTGGATAACGCATCCCTGTTTGATGGCCCTCCAGAGCAGAAGGTGGACCTTATTCCTGTGTCAGGAAAAACATCTGACCAGTGGGATTTAACAGGCGTTGACCCCTATCTGGTGTGCCGCTACCACGACACTAAAAGCACCCTCGTGATTCATGCTGTTGGGGCTCGTACCTGCGAAGCCACGAGCAGGCGGCGGTTTCAAGAGTGAAGCACAACAGCGGGTTTAATGTTTAGAGCCTTGAGGTTGACTTGCTGATGCGAGGGTCGCGGCGAAGACCTCGAAGGGTGAATGGAAGTTGTGAGTTGCACGAGGCCGGCTGTTCAGACTGTCGGCGATGGCGTCGAGTTCGTCCTGACTGTAGACCGAAAGGTCTGTGCCTTTGGGCAGATACTGTCGCAGCA
>NZ_VZQN01000075.1:0-16900 GCF_014397645.1 Paraburkholderia sp. 31.1 | reverse complement strand
TGAAGGCCGGTGCGCTGAGCGACACCAGCACCGAAGCGGTGAACGGTTCGCAACTGCACGCGACCAACCAGAACGTGACGGCCAACACGACGAACATCGCCGACAACGCGACGAACGTTGCGGCCAATACGACGGCGATCACCAGCATCGACGGCCGCGTGACCAACGTGGAAGGCTCGGTCACGAACCTGACGCAGCAGCTGGACGGCGGCAGCGTCGGCCTGGTGCAGCAGGACGCGACCAGCAAGGCCATCACGGTGGCCAGGGACCTGGACGGCACGACGGTGGACTTCAGCGGCACCGATGGCGTGCGCTCGCTGAGCGGCGTGAAGGCCGGTGCGCTGAGCGACACCAGCACCGAAGCGGTGAACGGTTCGCAACTGCACGCGACCAACCAGAACGTGACGGCCAACACGACGAACATCGCCGACAACGCGACGAACGTTGCGGCCAACACGACGGCGATCACCAGCATCGACGGCCGCGTGACCAACGTGGAAGGCTCGGTCACGAACCTGACGCAGCAACTGGACGGCGGCAGCGTCGGCCTGGTGAAGCAGGACGCGACCAGCAAGACCATCACGGTGGCCAGGGACCTGGACGGCACGACGGTGGACTTCAGTGGCACCGATGGCGTGCGCACGCTGAGCGGCGTGAAGGCCGGTGCGCTGAGCGACACCAGCACCGAAGCGGTGAACGGTTCGCAGCTCTACGCGACCAACCAGGCAATCGCGAACGCGAGTCGCTACTTCAAGGCGGGCGGCCTGGAGGATGGCACGGACGATGCGATCGCGGCAGCCAAGTCGGTTGCGGTCGGTGCGGGCGCATCCGCCAATGTGGGCAGCGCAGCAACCGCTAGCTGGAATAATCCTCTTGTCTTGGGCAACGGCTCCAACACGGATATCAATGGTGTTGCTATCGGAGCTAACGCTCGTGCTTCGCTGGGCGGTATTGCACTTGGCGACACGGCCGTAAGCGATAGTTATTCTGGTGTAGCGCTGGGCGCATACACCGTAGCTGGCTCGCATGGAACCGCGGTCGGCGCAGGCGCGATGGCCCAGGGTACGGATAGTTCTGCGCTGGGGTACAACGCCCTTGCCACCGGAGGAAGTGCAGCGGCAATGGGTAACTTTTCGACTGCCTCGGGCGACAAATCCGCGGCACTTGGCGCGAAGGCGAATGCACAGGCTGCGAATTCGGTGGCGCTGGGTGCAGATTCGATCGCAGACCGCGACGATGCGGTGTCGGTTGGCAACGCGACGCTCAAACGCCAGATCACGAATGTGGCGGCCGGTACGCTGTCGGCTAGCAGCACGGACGCGGTGAACGGCAGCCAGCTGTACGGCACGGCATCGAGCGTGGCCCAGGCACTGGGTGGCGGTTCGACCGTGAACGCGGACGGCACGATCAGCGCACCGAGCTACGCCGTGGGCGGCACGACGGTGCATAGCATCAGCGATGCTGTTACCAACATCGACGGCCGTACGACGCAGAACGCGAGTGACATCGCGCAGAACACCGCGAATATCACGAACGTGCAGAACCAACTGGCTGATGGCTCGGTGGGTCTGGTCCAGCAAGACGCGACCACCCGTGACATTACGGTTGCCAAGGACACCGACGGTACGGTGGTGAACATGGCGGGCACGGCGGGCGACCGCACAGTGACAGGCGTGGCCGCAGGCGCGGTGAACGCGTCGAGCGTGGATGCGGTGAACGGCAGCCAGCTGTATGGCACGGCGTCGAGCATGGCCCAGGCACTGGGTGGCGGTTCGACTGTGAACCCGGACGGTACGGTCAGCGCGCCGAGCTACAGCGTGGGTGGTACGACCGTGCATAGCGTAGGCGATGCCGTCACCAACCTGGATGACCGGGTCACGCGGAACACCACGGACATCACGAAGCTGCAGACCCAGGTGGGCGACGTCGGAACACAACTGTCGGGCGCGGTGCAGTACGACCGTAACGTTGACGGTTCGGTGAACTTCGGTTCCGTGACGCTGGGCGGAGGCCAGAGCGCAGGTCCGGTAATCCTGACCAATGTGGCGAACGGCACGAGCCAGTATGACGCGGTGAACTACGGCCAGCTGTCGGCGTTGCAGGACCAGGTGACGGATCTCAACGGCCAGGTGAAGGATCTCGGTTCCCAGGTGTCGAACATCCAGCCGGTCACTCCGGATGTTTCGTCGTCGGACCGCAACAGTGAAGCAGTGGCTAACGCGGCGATGCCGGGTACCGGTGCGGGCAGCACGGTGGTTGGGGCAAACGCCAGCGCCGCAGCGGAGAACGCGGTGGCAGTGGGCGCCAATGCGGCGGCGACCGGCGTCAACTCGACGGCGATCGGCACGGGCTCGCAGGCTGGCAATGCGAACTCGGTGGCGTTGGGTCAGGGCTCGGTGACGGATCGCGATAACTCGGTATCGGTGGGTTCAGCGGGTCACGAACGCCAGATCACCAACGTCGCAGCGGGTACGGCGGACACGGATGCAGTCAATGTCGGTCAGATGAACAGCTCGGTCGCACAAGGCGTTCAGCAGGCCAACAACTACACCGATCAGCGTATCAACGCGACCAACCAGGCGGTCAACAATCTCGCCAGGAACGCCTACTCGGGAATCGCCGCCGCTACCGCGCTGACGATGATTCCAGAAGTCGATCAAGGCAAGAAACTGTCGTTCGGTATCGCGGCAGCGACTTACAACGGTTATCAGGCGATCGCACTGGGCGGTACGGCTCGTATCAAGGACAACATCAAGGTGAAAGCGGGTGTTGGGATGTCCGCGGGTGGCACGACTGCCGGGATTGGTGCCTCGTATCAGTGGTAAGCGGTCGGCGGGAAAGGGTGCGTGTGCCCTCTCCCGCTTTTTCACGATTGATCAACAGCGCGCCACAGCAGGTAAGGCTCGCCGCGCAACGTCACAAATACTTCGTCAAGGTGCCATGTCGTGCCGGGCTTGCGACGCGCCGCTTTGACACGGTGGGCGAAACGGGCACCGAATTTATCGCCCAGCGTCGGACTGTTTCGTAGCTGACGATAACCCCCGCTCGAATAGCAGCTCTTCGATATCACGCAGGCTGAGCTGAAACTTGAAATACCAGCGGACCGCGGAACTGATGACCGCCGCTGGAAAGTGATGACCGTGGTAAAGCGATTTTTCATTCTTCGTCACGCGATCTTACTCGAACATCTCAGCAACGTGACAGTGCCCATCAGCGTGCCGACCTGTGCGAACGACAAAAGACTCGATCGTTCAATGCATCACCTATGACGCAGGCGAAGGTGCTGACGATTCGCCTCTAATGTTCGCTTTCACAACGGCTTTCTGAAATGGAGTCGTTGGCGACTGGTAATACTCGGCGCGTCTTTAGCGAACACGCGGAAAGTTTTGCGGCTTTTCATGCACGAAACAGGGACACCCGTCTTCATGGATGGACGCGAGCCTCGAAAATAAATCGTCGAACGCGCGCTGCGATTTTTTTCGCATTTTTTCCCCGTACGATGTTTTCGTGCTTTTCCGCCGCTTTGCGAATAGAGGTTTATGAAAAACAGAATTGCCGGATTCGATGGATTGCGCGCGATCGCTGTGCTGATGGTGTTTCTGCAGCATCGACTCTTCGGCGACATCGGCGAAATCGGGCATCTCGGCGTGTGGATCTTCTTTGCACTGAGCGGCTTTCTGATCATCGGCATCCTGTCGTCGCGGCGCGCGCGCATCGAAGAGGGCGACAGCTGTTTCCGCACCGAACTCGGGCGCTTTCTGTTTCGTCGCACGGTGCGCATCTTTCCGATCTATTACCTGATGCTCGTCGTGATGTGCGTGCTGATGGCATTCGGCCTCGCGAATCCGGAACTGGCGAGCGGCATGCCGTTTCACTTCGCGTATCTGTCCAACTTCTGGATCGGCTCGGTGCTGCGTTACTGGCCGGGCCGCTATTCGCACTTGTGGAGCCTCGCGATCGAGGAGCAGTTCTATCTCGTCGTTGCGCCGTTTTTGCTGCTGCTCGCGACGCGGCGACATCGAGTGGCATGTTGGGCGATCGTGGCGCTCGGCCTTGCCGCGCTGTTCGCGATGCGCGCCGCGCATTGGGATGAGATCACGATCTATACGCACCCGTTGAGCAATGTCTGGTTGCTCGCGTTGGGCGGCATCGGTGGTCTGGTGATCGAGGACGATCGCGGCCGCGTGCGTGCCTGGCTCGGTCATGGCCTGACGCTGTTCGCGCTGAGTCTCGTCGTGATCGGTTTGTGCGCGGCCGAGCCGAAGTGGAACATGCTCGACGATCCCTTGCTGTTTACCGCGATCAGCGCAACGTACGGGATCGGTATCGCGGCGCTGGTGGCTTCGATCGCGTGTTGCCGCAATGCTGCCGTGATGGGTCTGCTACAGACGCGTTGGCTCGCCGGTCTTGGGCGTATCAGTTACGGCTTCTATCTGTATCACAACCTGATCCCCGATCTGACGCGTAACCGTCACGCCGAGGCGTTGTTTGGCGGCACCGTGCCGATGTGGGCACACATGCTTGGCATCGTCGCGTCGTTTGCGATTTCGCTTGGCATTGCGGTGCTGTCGTGGCGGTTGATCGAGGCGCCGATTTTGCGAGTGAAGACGCGCGGCGAATCGGTATTGAAAGCGGCGGAGAACGTCGCTTCCGACGTAGCCTGAAAGATCGAACCAGGTCGCCGATCTATCCGGCTACACGCCTCACGCTATCATTCGGCCTCACCACCCGACCGACCCGGGATCGTCGGACTTCGCGTAGCGCATCATCAGGCCCGTCAAGCCGCCGCAGGCTCGTGCACGATCTTGAGCGTGCTCTTGTGCTCGGCGATGAACCGATAAACGGTGTCCCCGGGTACGGTCTCGTGCTCGAGCAACTGGTCCGAAATGTCGCGCAGTACCGGCTCGTACGCGTGCAGTAGCCCGTAGCAAAGTTCGTTGAGCTCCTTGAGCAGCACGTTCGCATGCTCGATTGCGCTCTTCATTTGCAGGCCCGCATACTGCGACGGCAGCGCCGCGAGACTGAACAGATCGCCGTCGCTGTTGAAGCCGAACTTCGACACCATGTCGAGGCTGATACGCGAGGCCTCCTGCAAGTCCGACGCGGCGCCGCTCGATGCTTCGGAGAACATCAGAATCTCCGCGTTGCGTCCGCCGAGCAGCACCTGGATCTCGTTGCGGATTTCCGTTTCGCGGTACAGGTGCTTGTCCTGCGCCTTCGTGATCAGCGCGACGCCAAGCGCGCCGCCACGCGGCAGAATCGTCACTTCCTCGAGCACGCCGGTGCCAAGCAGCGCCGCGACCAGACCATGACCCGCCTCATGCACCGCGATGCGCCTGCGCTCGTCCTCGGTGAGCGCGCGCTCGGCGCCGCTCACGTCGCCGATGCGCGCGATCTTGATCGCTTCCATGAAGTGCTTCGCGGCGATTTCGTTATCGCCCGCCTTGCGCGCGATCAGCCCCGCCTGATTCACGACCATCGCGACGGTGGCCGGCGACAGTCCAGTCGTCAAACGCGCGAGCTGGTCGTAGTCGATATCCGCCGCTTTCGACTTCAGCCGCTGCGCGTAGAAACGGAAAATCTTGGCGCGGTCTTCGCGATCCGGCAGACGCACCTGCACCGTGCGATCGAAACGGCCGGGGCGGCGCAATGCTTCGTCGAGATTGTCGGGATGGTTGGTCGCGGCCACGACGATCACGCCCTCGTTCGACTCGAAGCCGTCCATCTCCGCGAGCAGCTGGTTGATGATCCGGTTGCTTTCGGCTTCGACCGGACCACCGCCGGTGTCGGTTCGTTTCGCGAGACCGTCCGCTTCGTCGATGAAGATGACCGTCGGCGCGTTCTTGCGCGCGAGTTCGAACAGGTGCCGCACCTTCTGGATACCGACACCGTAGTACTTCGCGCTGAAATAGCTGCCCGTGATCGAAATGAAGTTCGCACCGCATTCGCCGGCCAGCGCCTGAGCGAGCCGCGTCTTGCCGACGCCGGGCGCGCCGACCATCAGGATGCCGCACGGCGCGCGCACACCCAGCGACGAGAACTGCTTCGGATCGGACAGGTAACCGCGAATGTCGGCGAGCGCGGCCTTCGCTTCGTTCGCGCCGATCACGTCGTCGAAACGCAGCGTCGGTGTTTCGCTGAGCAGCTTCGCGCCGCCCTTCATCTCGCGTCGCATGAACCACGCCATGCCGCCGATCAGCACGAGCGGCAGCAGCACGCTCAGCGCGTCGCGGAACTGGTCGAACAGCTGGGTCCAGCGTGCGCCGTCGCTGTGGATATCGACGTCGGGCAGCCATACGAGCTGATACGCGGCGGCGTCGGAGCGCTCGCCCAGCAGCAGCGCGTGCGAGAAGGTTGCGTTGTGATCGGTGACGAAGTACTTCGAGCCGTCACGCAGCGACACCAGAATCGCATTGGGACTCACGCCGATCGCCGCGACGTTGGTGTCGTGAATGTCGCGCAGCATCGTCGACGCATCCTTCTCCGCATGCGTCCACGCGGATGCATCGTGACGCATCTGGCTCGCAATACCGCTCAGCGCCGGCGCCTGCGGCTCGGCGCGATGCTGGATATACCAGACGCCCCAACCGACCAACACCGCGATCAGCACCGCCACAGCCGCGACCGCAATTTTGCGTGCGCGCTTTTTCCCAAGCGAATTATTTCCCGGCTTCATGAGTCATTTCCAAAATGCGGACTTGAACAAGCCCTTACTTAATCAAGCTGTCTGTCAAACTTACCTGTCGAAATCGGAAGGCGGAGTCTGCGGAAAATCGGCTCGGGCGAAGCGCCACACGGCGAGGCTCAAAGGACAATTCAGAAGGACGACGATCTGTGCGTCCCGGTGAGCCGCGTTAGCCAAAGGTAGTATGCCGGCGGTACGCGTCTGTCAAAGCCGCGGGAAAGGCCTATTTGCACCGTCTATCCGGCCATCGACACGCCGGAAGGGGACGCGGCAAGCGCGCGTAGGGCGTCGCCGCCTTGGCTCCGCGCACAGTTTATCAGCGTAAAAAGCAGCGCGTGTTTTTAATGTCTATATCTAACCGCACCCCAATTAAAATCAGTCACAATTACTGACAAAGCGTAATTAGACGGACCTAAATGATCTGAAAATAGGCCACGATTAAGTCAGGATTTTGGAATCAGCTGGCAGGATGAGCGACGGCTCTCTACGGACCCGTTCGCGTCATCGACACTTTCTCTCAGGTTCTGCTTTTTGGGCGCCGGCGCCGAGCGGCATCGACGGTTCTTTCCTATGCTGCACTCAGGAGATTCGATCATGCAGCGGGCTGAAACCCCTTCGTTCGCGGCGTCGCTCGACGCGGGTCTGAGCGGCGCGACGCGCGTGTATTTCATCGTCGGCGATCCGATTGTGCAGGTGCGCTCGCCGTCCGGCGTGACCGCCGCGTTGCGTTCGGCCGGCCGCGATGCGCTGGTGGTGCCCGCGCACGTCGCGCCAGCCGATCTGCCGGCTTTTTTCGCGGGCATCGCGCCGATGCGCAACGTCGACGGCGTGATCATCACGGTGCCGCACAAATTCAGCGCGGCGAGCTATTGCGCGACGCTCGCCGAAGAAGCCGCGTTCCTTGGCGCGGTCAACACGCTGCGCCGCAACGCCGATGGCGGCTGGCATGGCGGCATGTTCGACGGCACCGGCTTCGTTGCGGCGCTCGTCGCGGCGGGCTGCGAACTACAGGGCAAGCGCGCGCTGCTGGTCGGCGCGGGCGGCGCGGGCTCGGCGATCGGCCATGCGCTGATTCAGCGCGGCGTCGGCTCGCTCGACGTGCGCGACAACGAAGTCGAACGCACCGGCTCGCTGACCGCACGGCTCAATGCGCTCGGCCGAGGCACGGCGCGCGGTGCGGCGGCCGACCTCGACCCGAGTCCGTATGACGTGGTCGTCAACGCGTCGCCGCTCGGCATGCGCGCGGGCGATTCGTTGCCGATCGACGTCGCGCGCTTGCCGGCCACGACTTTTGTCGGCGATGTCGTAACGAAACCGCCACTTACGCCGCTGATCGAAGCGGCACGCGCGCGCGGTTGCCCGACCGTGACGGGCACGCAGATGTTCGAACGCGTGTGTGATCGGATGGTGGAGTTCTTGCTGGAGACGCCGACGTCTGCGTAACGGCGCGAAGGAACCAGGCGCGCGCTGCTACACTGGCGCGAAATTGCCGTGGCGAAGATCCCGCACGGCATGCACGAGGCGTGGCGCAATCCTGCGCCGCGTTCACATCGCCCTCTGCGCGTCAACCCATGCTTCGATTCGACAACCTCAGCAAGCGCTATAGCGACCGCGTCCTGTTCGAAGGACTGCACTTCGACGCGACGTCCGGCTGCGTCGCGTTGAACGATGAATCCGGCAGCGGCAAATCGACGTTGCTCGCCATCCTCGCCGGCGCGCTCGAACCCGACACCGGCGACGTATGGCTCGGCGGTCATTCGCTGCGCGCCGCGCCGCATGCCGCGCAAGCGCTGCTCACGTATGTGCCGGAAGACAGCATGAGCTGGCCCGATCAGACCGGCCGCGATTATCTGCGGCAGGTTGCGGCGGCGCGGCACACCGCGCTGACCGACGACGTGCTCGCGCTCGCCGAACGCTTCGGCCTCGCGCCGCATCTGGACAAACGTTTCGAGCAGATGTCGTATGGCAGCCGCAAAAAGGTGTTTCTGACGGCGGCCGCGCTCGGCGAAACCCGCGTGCTGATCGCCGACGAACCGGCCGGCGGACTCGACGCGTCAGCGCGCGCGGTGCTCGCCGAGCTGTTCAGAACGCTCGGCACGACGCGCACGCTGTTTTTCACGAGTTACGACGAAGGGTTCACGCAGGCCTGCGAGGCGACGGGTGTCTGTTTCGCGGACCTCGCGAGGGGCATTTGAGCTAGGGCCTGTTCACGCTAATAACGGGCTTGCGCTGGCCGCCAGAAGGGCCGAGCGCAAGGATTGCGACGCAACGAATACTCGACGTATTCGCAAGGAGCATGACGCGGCGATCGGCCCTTCTGGCGGCCAGCCCCTGGAAGGTTTTTTTAAAACAGGGGAACGTGCCTTTGCGCCCGTATTGCGGCGTCGGTCGTCGCTTGTTTGGCTCGGCCAAACGGCGCTCCTCTCTCCTTGCACTACGCGCGCAAAGGCACGTTCGCAAGCCCGTTATTAGCGTGAACAGGCCCTAGCGATCCCGCGGGTCATGCGGGCCGGGCGCGAGCGTTGAATCTCAGATCGCCACACAAATCTTGCCGAAGTGCGCACCCGATGCCTCGTGCCGGAACGCGTCGGCGAGCTTGTCCAGCGCGAACGTGCTGTCGATCACCGGCTTGATGCCCGTGGTCTCCAGCGCGCGCACCATGTCGATCTGATCCTGCCGGCTGCCGACGATCAGCCCTTGCAGACGCTGTTGCCGCGCCATCAGATGCGCGGTCGGCACCGGACCCGCGCGGCCGGTCAGCACGCCGATCAGCGCGATGTGCCCGCCGATGCGGCATGCGGTGATCGACTGCGGCAGCGTGCCGGGACCACCCACCTCGATCACGTGATCGACACCGCGCCCGTTGGTGATGTGACGCACTTCTTTGCCCCACTCGGGATTGTCGCGATAGTTGATCGTATGGTCGGCACCCAGTTCGCGCAGCTTCGCGAGCTTCGCATTCGACGACGACGTCGCGATCACCGACGCCCCCATCGCCCTCGCCATCTGCAAGCCGAAGATCGACACGCCGCCGGTGCCGAGCACGAGCACGCTGCTGCCTGCCTTCAACTGACCATCGACGACCAGCGCGCGCCACGCGGTCAGCCCCGCCGTGGTCAGCGTCGCCGCTTCGGCGTGGCTGTAGCCGGCCGGCGCGCGCGTGAAGTAGTGGCTCGGCAGCACGACGACTTCGCGCGCGTAGCCGTCGACGCCGTCGCCGGGGGTGGTCGCAAAATCGCCGATCGCGGGCGAACCGTTTTCCCAGTGTGGGAAGAAGCAGGACACGACGTGATCGCCGGCCTTGAATTCGCGCACGCCTGCGCCGACCGCTTCGACGACGCCCGCGCCATCGGCCATCGGGATGCGGCCCGCTTCGGCCGGCAGATTGCCGCTGACGACGCCGTAGTCGTGGTAGTTCAACGAACTAGCGCGAATCCGCACGCGAATCTGCCCGGCCTCGGGCTGACCGGGATCGGCGAGATCGACGACCTGCAGGCTATCGACTGTGGCGGGAGAACCGATTCTGACGGCTTTCATGTTTTCGATCCTTGGTGAGTGGTGCGCTGCCGTGAGCAGCTCGATGTCCACGCGCGATGCGCGTCGGATGTGCATGCGCCATGCCCGCACGAATGCGAACCGGCATGCAGGCGCCGCGCGAGCACCGCGCTATTTGACGGTCTGGATGACTTCGAAGCCTTCGAATTCCGGGTGGCCGAGATACAGCACGCGGTTTTCGTTACCGGCACTGCGATGCGCGGCACGAAACGCGTCGGACTTCGTCCATGCCTCGAACGATCCATGGTCGCGCCAGATCGTATGGCTCGAATAGAGGACGTGATCGTCCTTGCGCGGTCCCTTCAGCAAATGAAATTCGACGAAGCCCGGCACCTCTTTCAGATGGGTGTCGCGCGTGGTCCACAGATGTTCGAAGGCGTCCTCGGAGCCGGGCGCCACCTTGAAGCGGTTCATCGCGATGTACATGCTGTCAGCCTCGTTGAGTGAGTGATGCTGCCAATGATGCTGGCTTGGTCATCCAGTCGCGTTTCATTATAGGCGTGCGTTGCTTTGCCTCCGCTTGACCTTACCACGGCAGGAAGCTCCACGATGTCCGACGTGACCGTTAGAATCGCGCGGATCACGTCGCCACTCTCTTCAACAACGGAAAACCAATATGAAAAACCTTCGCGCGTTGCGCGCTCTCTGTGTGTTCGGCGGTTTGGCATTCGCGGCGGCAGCTCTGCCCGCTCACGCGCAACATCAGGGCATGCCCGGCATGGACATGCCGGATTCGGCGCATACCGACGCGGGCGCATCGACGCAAGCCTTCAAGGCCGCCGACGAGCGCATGATGCATGAGATGAGCGCCCCCGAATACACCGGCGACGCCGACCGGGATTTCGTCGCGCACATGATCCCGCATCACCAGGGTGCGATCGAGATGGCGCAGGCGGAGTTGAAATACGGCAAGGATCGGGAGATCAAGCGGCTCGCGCGCAACATCATCAAGGCGCAGCATGACGAGATCGCGTTCATGCAACGCTGGCAGGAAAAGCACGGCGGCAAGTAGCGCAGCGCGAGCATCACCAGCGTGGCTGCTTGCGCAACAGTGGCGTCATCGCGATCAGACCGATGATCGGCCCAGGCAGCAGCAACCATGCGACGCGCACGTCGAGCGCGTGAAATACGCTGGTCGACCACAGGATCGAGCATGCGGACAGGAAAAAGCCGAAGCTGTTCTGCAGCGTCAGCGCGCCGCCGATCTTGTCGGCGGGACAGGCCTTCACGGACAGCGCCGAAAACTGCGGCGAATCGGCGATCACGCTGATGCCCCACACGAGTAGTAACCCGAGCTGCGCGGCGGTGCCGAGCCCGGTGGTCAGCGGATAAATCGCGCACAGCGTGCCCGAGATCGTCAGCGCGAGAGCGGCGGTACGCGCGCTGCCGACCACCTGGCTGAGTCTGCCGCCGAACAGGCAGCCGAGCGCACCGATCGCGATGATCAGGAACGACCACAACGCGACGGTGCCCGGCGCCGCCGGCGCCCCGCTCGCGAACGCGCGCTGCACGAGCAGCGGCGTCAGCGTCCAGAACGCGTACAACTCCCACATGTGACCGAAATAGCCGAGCGCGGCCGAGCGAAACTCGCTGATGCGCACGACCTGCCCGACGCCCGCCGACAAACCGAAGCGTCGGCTGCCCGAGCGCCGCGCGTGCGGCCCTTCGCCGAGCACGAACACCAGCAGCGCGCCGATCACCGCGAGTCCCGACGAAGTGAGCACCACGGTTTGCCACGGCACGCTCGACAGCAACGCACGAATCGCATGCACCGACGCCGTGCCGAGCGTCAGCATCGCAACGAGCAACGCGAGCGTCTGCGCGGCGCGGCGCGGGTCCCACGTAACGAGCAGCTTCATGCCGAGCGGATAGATGCCGGCAAGCGCGACGCCCACGCCGAAGCGAAACACGAGCGCCGACGCGAGCCCGCTGCTGCACAGCGCGAACAGCGCATTCAAGGTCGCACCGAGCACGCCGCAGACGGCGAACACCTTGCTCGCCGACACGCGATCCGCGAGTCCGGTGGTCGCCGACAGCAAGGTCCCGACGATAAAGCCAGCCTGCACCGCATTCGTCAGCCAGCCGATACCGGACGCGCTCAGTTGCCAGGCGATCTGCAGATCGCGCATCGCGCCGTTCGCGCTGAACCACAACGACGTACCGAGCAATTGCGCAATCGCGATCACGAGCACAGCGCGTCTCGCGCGCGCGATGTCGTGCGCCGCGTCGCCGGACTTCGTTGCGTCGGCGTCCAGCCTGTTCTGCATCGTGGCTCCTCTGCGTCGGGACTGAGTCGGCCGCTGGGGAGTGCTTATGGGAGCGCGGCCGGAGCGGCCATTGTAGACGACGCGAAGGTTTGCATCGGCCGCGTTGCGCAATGCGTCGACCGGTTCGACCGCGAGCACCGTATGCCCCATCGCCGCGAGCGCGACGGCCTGCTCTACGTAGCCTTCCGTGCCGCTGACGTTGGCCGACATCGGCGCCGCCTCAGCCCTGCTGCGGCACCCTGACCCACCCCTCCATCAACACGCGCGCGCTGCGGCTCATGATCGCCTTCGTGACGACCCACTCGCCGTCCTTCTGACTCGCCTGCGCGCCGACGCGCAACGTGCCCGACGGATGCCCGAAGCGCACCGACTCACGCTCGCCGCCGCCCGCCGCCTGATTGACGAGCGTGCCCGCGATCGCCGCCGCGGTGCCGATCGCGACCGCCGCCGTGCCCATCATCGCGTGATGCAGCTTGCCCATCGACATCGCGCGCACCAACAGGTCGACGTCGCCCGCGCGCACCGGCTTGCCGCTCGACGCCACGTAATCGACCGGCTTCGCGACGAATGCGACCTTCGGCGTGTGCTGCCGCGTCGCGATCTCGTCGAGATGCTTGATCAGCCCCATGCGCAGCGCGCCATGCGCGCGAATCGTCTCGAACATCGCGAGCGCCTTCGCGTCGCTGTTGATCGCGTCCTGCAACTCGGTGCCCTTGTAGCCGATCGCCTCGGCGTCGACGAAGATCGTCGGGATGCCCGCGTTGATCATCGTCGCCTTCAACGTGCCGACGCCCGGCACTTCCAGGTCGTCGACGAGGTTGCCGGTCGGGAACATCGCGCCGCCCGCGCCTTCTTCGTCGGCGGCCGGGTCCATGAATTCGAGCGGCACTTCGGCGGCCGGAAAGGTCACGCCGTCGAGTTCGAAGTCGCCGGTTTCCTGCACCGCACCGTCGCTCATCGGCACGTGCGCGATGATCGTCTTGCCGATATTGGCCTGCCAGATGCGCACGATCGCGACGCCGTCACGCGGCACGCGGCCCGCCTCGACGAGGCCCGCGCTGATCGCGAACGGTCCCACCGCGGCCGACAGGTTGCCGCAATTGCCGCTCCAGTCGACGAACGCCTTGTCGATCGACACCTGCCCGAACAGATAGTCGACGTCGTGATCGGGCCGGCTGCTGCGCGAAACGATCACGGTCTTGCTGGTGCTCGACGTCGCGCCGCCCATGCCGTCGATCTGCTTGCCGTACGGATCGGGACTGCCGATCACGCGCATCAGCAGCGCGTCGCGCGCGGCGCCCGCTCGCTGCGCGGCCTCGGGCAGATCCTGCAGACGGAAAAACACGCCCTTGCTGGTGCCGCCGCGCATATAGGTGGCCGGAATCTTGATCTGGGGAAGGTGGGCCATGAAGGTGTCCTGAGGTGACATGTTCTTTGATGAAGGGCGATGCGGCTCGTCAAGCCGCATCGCCCTGGTCTGTTGCGACGTTCACTGCAAACGCGCGTCTACCCGTCAAGCCGCCGCTCTGGTCGACTCGAGAAAGTCCTGCGCGAAACGCTGCAGCACGCCACCGGCTTCGTAGATCGACCCCTCTTCGGCCGTATCGAGCCGGCACGTCACCGGCACTTCGACGCGCTCGCCGTTGCGGCGATGAATCACCAGCGTCAGATCGGCGCGCGGCTTGCGCTCGCCGATCACATCGAACGTCTCCGTGCCGTCGATGCCGAGCGTCAGGCGATTCACGCCCGGCTTGAATTCGAGCGGCAACACGCCCATGCCGACGAGGTTCGTGCGGTGAATCCGCTCGAAGCCTTCCGCGACGATCGCTTCGGTGCCGGCCAGCCGCACGCCCTTCGCGGCCCAGTCACGCGACGAACCCTGGCCATAGTCGGCGCCCGCGATCACGATCAGCGGCTGCTTGCGCTCCATATACGTTTCGATCGCTTCCCACATGCGCGTGACCTTGCCCTCGGGCTCGATGCGCGCGAGCGAACCGGCCTTCACCTGGCCATTCTCCAGCACCATCTCGTTCTTCAGCGTCGGGTTCGCGAAGGTCGCGCGCTGCGCGGTCAAGTGATCGCCGCGGTGCGTCGCGTACGAATTGAAGTCCTCTTCGGGCAGGCCCATTTTCGTCAGGTATTCGCCGGCCGCGCTGTCGGGCAGAATCGCGTTCGACGGCGACAGGTGGTCCGTCGTGATGTTGTCGCCGAGCACGGCCAACGCGCGCATACCCTTCAGCGTGCGCTCGCCGGCGAGCGCGCCTTCCCAGTACGGCGGACGGCGAATATAGGTGCTTTCTTCGCGCCAGTCGTACAGCGGGTCGGCCTTCGCGCCGGTGTCGGGGGAGACCGCGAACATCGGTTCATACACTTTGCGGAATTGCTCGGGCTTCACGCTCGCGGCGACGATCGCATCGATCTCCGCGTCCGACGGCCACAGATCTTTCAGCGTGACCGCATGACCGTCCGCATCGACGCCGAGCACGTCCTTCTCGATGTCGAAGCGGATCGTGCCCGCGATCGCATAGGCGACGACCAGCGGCGGCGACGCGAGAAAAGCCTGCTTCGCGTAGGGGTGGATCCGGCCGTCGAAGTTGCGGTTGCCCGACAGCACGGCGGTCGCATACAGATCGCGCTCGATCACTTCCTTCTGGATCACCCGGTCCAACGCGCCGGACATGCCGTTGCACGACGTGCACGCATACGCGACCACGCCGAAGCCGAGCTGTTCGAGTTCAGGCAAGAGCCCCGCCTCTTCCAGATACAGCGTGACCGCCTTCGAGCCCGGTGCGAGCGAGCTCTTGACCCACGGCTTGCGCACGAGTCCACGCCGGTTCGCGTTGCGTGCGACCAGGCCCGCCGCGATCATGTTGCGCGGATTGTTCGTGTTGGTGCAGCTTGTGATCGCGGCGATGATCACCGCGCCGTCCGGCATCAGACCGGGCTCGTTCTCGACCTTGCCGCTGACGCCGCGCGCGGCCAGCTCCGACACCGGCAAGCGGCGATGCGGATTCGACGGCCCCGCGAGCGTGCGCACCACGCTCGACAGATCGAACTCGAGCACGCGCTCGTAGTCGGCGTGCTTCAGCGTATCGGCCCACAAGCCGGTTTGCTTCGCATAGGTTTCCACGAGTTTGACGAGTTCGTCGTCGCGGCCGGTCAGCTTCAGATAGCGGATCGTCTGCTCGTCGATGTAGAACATCGCGGCAGTCGCGCCGAACTCGGGCGCCATGTTCGCGATCGTCGCGCGATCGCCCAAGGTCAAATTCGCCGCGCCCTCGCCGTAAAACTCGAGGTACGCGCCGACCACCTTCTCTTTGCGCAAGAACTCGGTCAACGACAAAACCACGTCGGTCGCGGTGATGCCCTCGCCCGGCTTGCCGCTCAGCTCCACGCCGACGATATCGGGCAGCCGCATGTACGACGCGCGGCCGAGCATCACGCTCTCCGCTTCGAGGCCGCCGACGCCGATCGCGATCACGCCGAGCGCATCGACCATCGGCGTATGCGAGTCGGTGCCGACCAGCGTGTCGGGAAACGCGACACCGTCCTTCACCTGCACGACCGGGCTCATGCGTTCGAGGTTGATCTGATGCAGGATGCCGTTGCCCGGCGGAATCACGTCGACGTTGCGGAACGCGCGCTTGGTCCAGTTGATGAAATCGAAGCGGTCTTCGTTGCGGCGATCTTCGATCGCGCGATTCTTCGCGAACGCGTCCGGATCGAAACCGCCGCACTCAACGGCCAGCGAGTGATCGACGACCAGTTGCGTCGGCACCACCGGATTCACGAGCGCCGGATCGCCGCCTTGCGCGGCGATCGCATCGCGCAGACCCGCCAGATCGACGAGAGCGGTCTGGCCGAGAATGTCGTGGCACACGACGCGCGCCGGGAACCACGGAAAATCGAGCTCGCGCTTGCGTTCGATGATCTGTTTCAGCGAAGCGGTCAGTGTCACCGGGTCGCAGCGGCGCACCAGGTTTTCGGCGAGCACGCGTGACGTGTACGGCAGCTTGTCGTAGGCGCCGGGCTCGATCTTGTCGACCGCGGCACGCGTATCGAAGAAGTCGAGCTCGGTGCCCGGAAGGCGTTTGCGGTTGGCAGTATTCATGACGTAGGAACAGGACGGTTATCGGCCGCCGGACGGTATGCCGGCGGCCTCGGGCGGCGCTTCGCTCGCGCGCCGGCCGGACAGTGCGGGTAGTTTAGCTCGCGGCCTCAGCTCAAACGCGCTTCGCCAGCGGCACGAACGGCAGATCGTCCGGACCGGTGTAATTCGCGCTCGGACGAATGATCTTGTTGTCGACGCGCTGCTCGATGATGTGCGCGCTCCATCCTGCCGTACGCGAGATCACGAACAGCGGCGTGAACATCGCGGTCGGCACGCCCATCA
>NZ_VZQN01000074.1:0-17184 GCF_014397645.1 Paraburkholderia sp. 31.1 | reverse complement strand
CTGGACACCGGTTGGTGCCGTGACGCTTAACCCCGAACGCGACTCAGTCGTCGAGATGGCGTCGATCAGCGCAAATAAACAGCCTCTGGCTGCATGAGTGAGGCGACAACTTGCTTGACGCGCGCCGTAGCACCTGAGGCGCCTGTTCATCGAGCCATGTTCGCAATGCATCAAGCAGTGGCACGCTGTGCTGCTGGCGCAACCGGTATGTGTGGTCAACGCGCGTTTCGCCTTGCGGCGGATCGGCTTTGGCCAGCGTCTCGACCTGGTACAGCGCCTTGAAGCATTCCAGTGCCTGCGCTGCGCGCCCGGGTTTCTTCATGCCCTTGAGCGCGTCGACGAAGGCCCGACGGGCGTGAGCCAGGCAGCCGAAGTGGGTTGGTCCTTCGAGCGTACGCCTGGCGGCGTATCCGTCCGTCATCAGCAGATCTTCATAGCCGGCGAGGAATGCCTGAGGATATTCCTGCCCCCGCCCCGGCTGATAGTCGAACAGTACGACCGGCTCCGCACAGTCTTCGGCACTGCGGTAGACCCACATATACGATGTGCTCTGCGCGGTCTTGCCGGGCTCCTTGAGCACCTGCACCGTCGTCTCGTCACCGTGGATCAGCGCCTGCGCCAGCAGCGTCCTGCGCAGCGCCTCATACAGCCGGCCGTAGTGCCGCTCAGCGGGCCGGATGATCCAGTTCGTCAGCGTGCCGCGTCCCACGTCGATGTTCGCGCGCGCCAGCGCGTGAGCCATCCGGTATAGCGGTGTCCCATCGACATACTTGCCCGCCGTGACGGTGGCGATCATCGCCGCACTGGCGTTGCTACCCGGCAGCGGCTGCGCGGGCATTGGGGCGGTGATCACCGGCGTACGTTCAGCATGGCGTTCGCAGTGGCGGCAAGCGTATTTGAAGCGCACGTGCTGCAGCACGGACGCCTTCGCCTCGATGTGCAGCTGTTCGCTGAGCTCTTCGCCCATGCGATGCAGGGCGTGCGCGCAGCATGGGCAGACCTTCTGGTCTTCGGGCAGGTCGTATTCGATGCGCTGGCGTGGCAGGTGCGCGGGCAACGGCTTGCGTCCGCGTTTGCCGGGCGTCGGCGCAGGCACATCCGGCAGGCCCGTGTCGGGCAGCGCGAACGGGGCGTCGACATCGGCGTCGTCGCCGCCAGCTTCGGTGTCGGCGATCTGTTCAGCCTCGTCAAAGACGCGATCCCTGAGCTTCTCGCTGGCTGGAGCAAAGCGTTTGATCTGCGCCAGGCGAAACTGCTCCTCCAGTTGGGCAATGCGTTCGCCCAACTGCCGGTTTCGTGACTCGAGCTCACGGATATAGGCCTGGGCTGCCGGCGGCAGTCGGGAGAAGTCATCTTCGTTCATGCTGCTCAAGATAACGAAGTCTGGCGCCCAATGGTTACTGCTGCATCAATGGCGGCCACTTCCGGCCTGAATAGGCTATACCGTGCCTTCGCCGGGCGCTTACCATTCTCAATCCAGCCCGTCGCATCCTTCGCGCCGACGATAGTTGAATTGATCCAGATGTGGCTGACGCCGGCTGAGTGCGGGCATGGTTGACGAGCGCCTGGGGAAAACGTTAGGTGTGCAATCCGGTATCTTCGCAATGCACCGCCAGGACTGCGTTCCGGGTTACGTTGCAGCATGCAGTCCAGACATGTTCCGCATTCTCCTCGTTGACAGTTCGGTTCTGCTTCGCTAAAAATGTCGTCAACTGACATATCAGTTGACGACAATGAGGCGACAAATGCGAAAGGCAACAATCGATGTTCGGGCGGTTGATGATCTTGAGTGCGACGTTCTGGTGATAGGCGGGGGCGCAGCCGGCGTTGCTGCAGCCGTGACTGCGCGACGCCAGGGGCTCGAAGTGATACTGCTGGAGCGCTACGGTTTTTGTGGAGGAGGTGCTGTGGCCGGGCTCTCAGGGACCGTCTGTGGCATGTATCTCGCTACCGACCGCTCAGCCGCAAAGCCCGAGGCCGTCGTCTTCGGCTTTGCACAGGAGTTTTGCAAAATACTGGAGGACCGCGGAGGACTTGGCGCGCCGCTGCGCTACGGGAAAACCTGGACCCGCGTTCACGACCCTCTCGTGTGGCGCGACGCGGCCGACGCGCTGCTGAGCGAATCTGGCGTCAAGGTCATCTATCACGCGATCGCGTCCGGTGTCCTGCTTGACGGGAACGAGCGCGTCGACGGCGTCACGGCGTGGACCAAGCAGGGGCCGTTGACGATTCGCGCGCACATCACCGTCGACGCAAGCGGGGACGCCGATCTGGTTGCGATGGGCGGCCTGGACAGTTTCGTAGGCGATGAAGGTCGTGTGCAGAATCCGACCATGATTTTCCGGCTGCAAGGCGTGGATGTCGCACGTTTCACCGCGGCTTACGGTGACGACACCATCATGGGCCAGGCGATCTCGGCGCTGCTGCATGCACGTCATGAGGCTGGCGACGATCTTCCCCGCTCGAAGATCTGGCTCTTCCCGACGACCCGACCGGGTGAATTGCTCTGCAACTGTACGCGGATTACGGGCAGCGACGGGCGCGAACTCAATCCACTCTTCTACGACGACTTCACGGAAGCCGAACTGAACGGCCGGCGTCAGGTGCACGCCTATGCCCGCTTCCTCAAAGGGTATGTGACCGGTTGCGAAAGCGCCTTCATCAACGACACCGGCGTTCAGGTGGGCGTGCGCCAGACACGGCAGGTGGAAGGCGTCTCGAAGCTGATGAATGCCGACGTCGTCAGCGCCCGGAAGTTTTCCACAGGTATCGCACGCTCGCCATGGCCGATCGAACTGCACGCCGGCGCGAAACCGAGGGTGGAGTGGGTGCTTGACGACTACTACGAAGTGCCCTACGGCTGCTTCGTGCCTTCCCGTGGAGAGGGCCTGCTCGTCGCCGGGCGCTGTCTGTCCGCCGAGCATGAGGCAGTGGCTTCCGCGCGAGTCACTGCTCAATGCTTTTCCTACGGCCACGCGATCGGTCATGCCGCAACGCTCGCCGTCCGTCAGGGGATCGAACCGCGCACTTTGGAACCACAGGCGATACGGGACGCACTTGAGCGGGACGGCGCACGTCTGCAGTGAACCTGGTCAATCAATGAAGCGTAAATGGAGAGTATGTAGATGATCATCGTAAATATCGGGCATGTTCGTCAGTTGACCCTGAATCGGCCCGCGCGGCGCAATGCACTCGACGGCGCCTCGATCGAGGAACTGGGGCAGGCGCTGCAACAGGCCGACCGGGACCCGGACGTGCGTGCCATCGTCGTGTCCGGCGCTGCACCGGCGTTCTGCTCCGGCAGCGACCTGAAGGAACTCAGCACGATGTCGATCCAGCAGATGTGCGACTCGGAATCGGAGACCGCCCGAGTCGCAAGGTCGATTGCAGCGCTGTCCAAACCGGTGATAGCCGCTGTCGAGGGGTTCGCGCTCGGTGGCGGTTTCGTTCTCGCCATCTCGTGCGACGTCGTGGTGACCGCAGCCAATACGCGCTGGCATCTTCCCGAGGTGCCGAACGGCTGGTTGCCGCCGTGGGGGCTGCAATCGCTGCTTGCCCGCGTGGGTCCCGTGCGTGCGCGACTTCTGACGTGGGCAGCGGATCCGATCGACGGCACTGAAGCGCACCGTCTCGGTGTCGCGGACTATGTGAGCCAGCCAGGTTCTGCAGATCAGGACGCAATCGCACTCGCCAGGCGGCTGGCGGCGTTGCCGCCCGATGCAATCGCATCGACAAAAGGTTTTTTTGAGCCCTTCATCACGCTGGACGGCGAGCGACTCGACAGTCTCGCATCCCGGCATTTTGCGAGCAACTGCGAGGGCGGTGCTGCGCAGGCCATCCTTTCGAAATTCAAGGTGAAGTCATGAACAAGATCGTCTCCGCGGTGCAGGCCGTCGCATCGATTCAGGACGGGCAAACTGTCGCGTCGGTGGGGGTTATCGGATGGGTCGTTCCCGATGCTACGCTCGCAGCGCTGGGCAAGCGCTTTCGCGAAACGGCTTCGCCACGCAATCTCACGTTTTATTTTCCTTGCGGTACGGGCGACGCGGTCGACATCCGCGGAATGGACCACGTGGCCCAGGAGGGGCTGATGAAGCGCATCGTTTCCGGGTCCTACATCAACCCGGTCGACCCGCGCACTGGCCAGCGCCCGGCACTGATGAAGCTGATTCAGGAGAACAGGATCGAGGCGTATTCGTGGCCGATCGGCGCCTCGATGCACTGGTTGCGCGAGGTGGCCCGCAAGAGCCCCGGCTATGTTACCCGTGTGGGGATAGGCACCTACGCGGATCCGGAGTTCGGCGGCGGCAAGTTCACCAGTCGCTGCGAGGATGACCTGATCCGGAAGATCCAGCTGAACAATGAAGAAGTGCTGTTCTATCCGAGCTGGCCCATCGACGTGGCTATCATTCGCGCGAGCAGCGCCGACGAGTTTGGCAATCTTTCGTTCGAAGACGAACCGTTAGTCTCGGCCGGTCTCGCACTCGCTCTGGCGGCGAAGGCCAGTGGCGGCCGCGTCATCGCCCAGGTCCGCCGGATCGTGCCGCGCGGCCAGCGGGCGGCAACGTCGGTTCGACTGCCCGGCATGCTGGTCGACGCGCTCGTGGTCGAACCCGACATGATGATGAGCACCGACACGCCGTACAACGAAGCGTATCTGCGCTCGGTCGGCGCAAGTACGGCGCTACCGGCGATTCCCTTTGGCGCCGACAAGGTCATCGCACGGCGCGCGGCGATGGAAGTACGCAAGCATGAACTGTCGATTTTTGGATTTGGCGCCGCAGCCGACGTGCCGCTGGTAATGGCGGAGCAGGGCCTGATCGACCCCGAAACCGGCTCGGACGACTACTGGTTCACGACGGAACACGGCTCCTATGGCGGGATCGTGATGAACGGCTGGCAGTTCTCGGCGAACCTGTATCCGCAGGCGCTACTGGACGGCGTCACGCAGTTCGACGTGATCGACGGGGGACTATGCCGCTTCGCTGCGCTGGCATTCGCTGAGTACGATTCGCACGGAACCGTGAATGTCAGCAAGTTCGGCAAGGTCAACCCAGGGGCGGGCGGTTTTATCGACATCGCCATGAATGCGCAGCGCCTGGTGTTTACGGGTTCGTTCACGACAGGCGGACTCGACATCGCATACGACGCGGGTCGCATGAGGATTCTTAAGGAAGGCAAGGTCAGCAAGTTCGTCCATACCGCGCAGAGCATTACCTATTCGGTGGCGAAGGGCGTGTCGGCCGGGCAAAGTGCGCTGATCGTTACGGAGCGCGCTGTTTTCGAACAGACCGCGCAAGGTCTTGTGCTGACCGAAGTTGCTCCGGGCGTCGATGTGCGCCGGGATGTGCTTGAACAGATGGCGTTCGCTCCGGCTCATATCCTCGACCCGCTGCCGCTCATGGACGCGTCACTGTTCTCCGCCACTACTGGCCATTGCGTCGAATCGGCAGTCGAAGGCTAGAAAATAATCAGGATGGCGTACGTTTCAGCAGTGTGAGTTTCCGTTCAGGTGGGGCGAGCATGGGTGCGAAAGACGATCGCTCCATCGGCCATGGATGAACTTTACGCTGCCGGATTCCGTACGCCCGTTCGCCCCGTTGCAAGGAACAGTTCGTTGCACGGACCTGTTCCGGACAGCTTGAGCATCCTGGTCGCTACGGCGGCTATCGAGGAGACAACCATGAAGTACCGCTGGTTTATCGTTTTCATGCTATTTCTCGCCTGCGCGATCAGCTACCTCGACCGGGCAGCACTCTCGGTCGCCGCGCCGCTCATTGCGCAAGACCTGCATCTGGATGCAGCTCATCTCGGCATCGTTTTCAGTGCCTTTTTTGTCGGCTATTCATTGTTCTGTTTCATCGGCGGTTATGCCGCCGATCGCTTTGGCGCAAAAAGGGTGCTGGTGGTCGCCATCGGCGTCTGGTCGATTTTCTGCGGTCTGACTGCGGTGGCATCGAGTCTCGCGACCCTGCTGGTCATCCGGGTCATCTTCGGTGCAGGCGAGGGGCCATTAGCCACCTGCACGAACAAGGTAATAAGCGGGTGGTTCGAGCGCAAGGAGCAGACCACGGCGGTGGGCTTCGCGAACTCGGGCCTGCAGCTGGGCGCGGCGCTTGCGGGTCCAGTCGTTGGCCTGATGGCAGTTCACTGGGGCTGGCGGATTCCCTTCATCGTGATTGGTGTCATTGGCGTGCTGTGGGTCGTGATGTGGTCAATATTTTCCACGGACCGGCCTGAGGGCAATCGATGGGTTCGGGGTGAAACGTCGCAAGGATCGGGCACAGGCGTGACTCTCCCGGCAGCAGAGTCCGTTTCCCGTGAGCCATTGAGTTTTTATCTGAAAAGTCCGACGATCTGGGCAACCTCGCTGGCCTATTTCGGCTACGCATACATCCTTTATTTCTTCCTGTCGTGGTTTCCCAGCTACCTGATGATGGAACGGCACCTGAGCCTGTCTTCCATGAGCATCGTCAACGTCATTCCATGGGTTCTCGGTTTTGTGGGGATCGCGCTGGGGGGCTTTATCTCCGACCTGATTTATCGCTGGACCGGAAATGCGTTGAAATCGCGCAAGATCGTCATCGTGGCCGGTCTGCTGGTTGCTGCCGCGTGCGTTGCGTGTGCAGGAACGGCGACTAGCGTCGGCGCGGCGGTCGCGCTGATGGGTATTACGGTGTTCTTTATGAACCTCACCCTCAGCGTCTACTGGGCCATCATTCTGGATACGGTTGAGCCGGCGCGAATGGGCGGCGTTGGCGGCCTCATGCACCTGCTCGCGAACACGGCCGGGATTCTCGCACCGATTCTGACGGGCTTCCTCGTGCAATGGACCAAGGTATTCACAAGTGCTTTCATGTTGAGCGGTGGTATTGCGCTGGCAGGCGCGCTCGCCGTGGCCGTGTTCGTGCGATCGCCCCAACAGGTCGCCAGGACACACGACAGCCTGAACGCGGAGATATCCCACCCGCTGACGGATTAGCGATCCTCGCGCACGATGTCTCACTCGCGTGGGCATTGAGCCCAGCGAATTGCGGGCAGCGGATTGCGAACGCAAAGCAGATTTGCGATCGACAGCCACGCGTGTTGCGCGTCGGCGGCTCGAAAGGGCTGTTTGCACCGTTTGAGGGGATGCGGCTCACGAACCGCATCCCCTCGAACGTACCGGTTCAGAAGGTATCGAGCGCAGAGCGGGTGAACCGCTCGATGAACTGCATCAAGGCGGTCGCCGCCGCGGCAGCCCGATCGCCGTCACCCTGTGAGATAGCGTTCAACACTTTGCCGTGCAACTGGGCGCCCTCCACATAGGCGCGATTCTGCCCGATGTGCAGGTACCAGAATCGCCGGGACTGCGCGTGAATGGGCTGCATGCTGGTGATCAGCATGCTGTTGTGGGTGGCGCGGACCTCCGCGTCATGAATCTCCCCACCCGCCCTGATCCAGTCCTCCATGTTTCCGCGTTCGGCTGCTTCGGCCATCACTTTGGCGAGCCTGCGAAGATTGGTTCGCTCCTCCGGCGTCGCGCGCAGCGCGGCCATCCGGACGACGAGTTCCTCGAGCGGCCGCCTGACTTCCAGCAGTTCAAGCTGCTGTCGAATGTCGACGCCGGCAACCAGTGTGCCGCGGCGCGGAAGCATCTCGACGAAGCCGATCTGACGTAGCCGCTGAAGCGCTTCGCGCACGGGGGTTCGCCCCATTTCCAGCTCAACTGCGAGCTGACTTTCCGAGATCATGGAGCCGGGCGGCAAGCGACGGGCGATGATCATTTCCTCGATCTGCGCGAAGGCGACGTCGGCCAGCAACTGTTCGGGCGGATTTATCACTTCAGGTTTGGGAGCATTCTTGACGGAATTGCTTTTTCTCATTGGGGCTATCAGAAACGGTGGACTTGTACGGGTTGCAAGCGGTGCGGCCACGCAATAGCACGGCATACTGGCGTCAGCATACACGCGACCGGTGAGTTGTTCTGATGACGCGTGCCGGTTGAGCAGAATCGCTGGCTGCGCAGGGTGGCGATCGATCTGCTCGCGGACACGGCAACGCACGTGCGCAGTAGAAAGTCTGCGAAAGTGGAATAGTACTCATGGGTGAGAGCCCGATCTGCTTCGATCGGCCAGAAGCGGTCACACGTCCCGACATTCCGGGTGCCTGCTTTAGGCCGCCGGTCAGGAGACGCTGCGCGCTTAACGTCAATGCCCGTAACGGGTCGAGCTGGGCCGACATGCATCGGGCAGTACGCGGCCACGCACGGTCAGCTGTCATAGTCCCATGGATCGTCGGCAATCCGCGTCAGTTTCTTGTTTGCGCCGAACGATGTCCATCGTCAAGATTTGCATAGGAAGCTTTTTTGGTCGCGTCGGGAAACGTGTCATGGTAGCGGTGGCTACTGCGAACCGGAAGATTGAAGCGTCAATACGTGACCACTTCGCGAACTGCCCGCATTGGGAAGCCGCGGTTGTTCGGATCGCCAGTATTGCGACCTGGTGGCCGAAGGCTTGCCGGAAGGCGCAGGAAGATGCCGCCTCCGTGTAGGCCAGGAGCACCTAGGGCGTGCGCCGACCCGATATTCCCAAACTCGGAATCGAATTCTGAACAGAGAGAAATGACGAAAACTGCGATCGGAGCGAGTAGGTAAAAGATGGGGGCCGAACGAGGTAAGCGCGTTGCGCTGCAGGGGATGAACGCGTACCTTGTTCGCCCCCGTGACCGGTAGCACGGCGACGCTGGGCGACGTGATCAAGGCGCACCGCGATCTCCTGCCCCGGCCCCTGGACGTCGCGGTCGACAAAATCTGGGGCTTTACGTCGGAACGCGGCCGGCATCTCATCGAGGGACGCGAGCCGAGCGCCGAAGAGGCAGAGCTCGTTGTCGGGCTGGCGTCGTCGATCGGGGCCTATCTCGCGAAACCCGGCCGATGATCCGCTGCCGGAGCAGCGCGGTGAACGGTTGGCTGCGCTTGCGCGGCCGCACAGGCGCGTCGGGCGGCGTGCGCACGGCGGGATGAGCGAACCGTGACATCCGCGCCCTTACCAGTCAATGCGGTGCTTCTGTTCGGTCTCCCGATGGCGCTGGTCGTCGTCGGCGTGCAGGTACCGGCTCGTGGTCGTCAGCGACGCGTGGCCGAGGTTGTCGCGGATGAGCCGCAGGTCCACGTCGCCATCGGCCATGTGGGAGCCCGCGCTGTGGCGCAGCCAGTGGGCCGAGCCGCGCTCGAGCTGGGCTGCGCGGGCGGCATACTCTTCACCGCGCAGGCGCAGTTTTTCGGCGGCGCCGGCGAAGATGCCCTTGACGATCGTGTGCAGGGCGGCCCGCGTGAGGGGCTTCATGGATTTGCCGAGTGGCAGCACGAGGGGCGTGTCCTCATGCGAGCCGGGCAGCACGGGCAACCCGCGCTCGCGCCGGTATCGTCCAAGTTCGACCATCATCTCGGCGGAGGCGGGCACGAGGCGCTCCTTGTCGCCCTTGCCGGTGACCTCGAGCCACCAGCGTTCATGCCCGTCGGTGTCACGCCGGCAGAAGAAGCGGCCCATCGTGTTGCCGCTGACCTCGGAGATGCGCAGCCCGCCCAGGTACAGCAGGGTGAAGAGCCAGCGCGCGCGCCAGTAGCGTTCGCGCTCGCGGTCTGTCTCGCGCGGCAGGGTGTCGATGGAAATCTTGACCTCGTGCCACAGGTCGCGCTCGAGAAAGCGCGTGACGCGCGGCGCCGCACGCCGTGCGCGCTGGCGTGAGAGCGACAGCGGGTTGCCGGCGAGGTAGCCTGCGCCGACGAGCCACGAGAAAAGGGCGTTGAGGATCACCATGGCCTGGCGCTGGCTGGAAGCGGCGAGCGGCCCGTGGAACGGTCGCCAGCGCGGATCGTCGCGGGCAAACTTGCGCCCGGTGGCGACCCAGCGGGCGCGCGGCTGCGGGTCGGCGAGGAAGCGCTGGTACACGAGCAGATCCTCGTGCGTGAGCGACGACAGCGGCTTGCCAAGCTGGACGATCGCCCACAGCAGCAGTCGTTCGGCTTCCTTGCGGTAGTTCTCGAACGTGGTTTTCGTGTCGGCGACGCGCGCCAGCCACGCGCGAACGGCCGCCAGGTCATCATCGGCTGCGATCTGGCGGTGGCCGGTGGCGCGGTTGACGCCAGTGCGGCCGTCGAGATCATCGGGCAGTTCGAGGACGTCGAGCGGGCGCGGCGCGCTCAGGGCAGTTTTCATGGAGTTTGGGCGGCCTCACGGTGACACGCGACGATGCTCGCACCACCGACATTAAATTTCAACATTATAGGGATAATGTCTAAATTATGGGCATAAATAGTAGATATCTACCATATTACGGCGTAATATCGACGTATTTCCAGCTGCCCGGTTTTCCGCCCATGCCCGACGCCATCCCCGACGAAACCCGCCTCGCGGCCGAAATCGACCGCCTCAAGGCCGAGTTCCCGAAAACCCGCGAGCTGTACCGCGAGGCCTGCGCGCTGCTGTTCTTCCGCTTCGGCGTCGCGCCGACCGCGAACCGGCTCTACCAGCTGGTGCGCCGCGGCAGCATGAGCACGCCCGTCGCCGTGCTCCAGGAGTTCTGGGCGGAACTGCGCGAAAAGAGTCGCGTGCGTATCGAACACGCCGATCTGCCGGAGGAACTGCAGGGCGCCGCCGGCGAACTCGTCGCCACGCTCTGGAAGCGCGCCACGGGGGCCGCGCAGGATGCGCTCGAGGTGCTGCGCGTGGACGTCGAGGAGGTCCGGCAGACAGCCGCGGCGTCGGTGGCCGCGATGCGCGCGGATCTGGAACGCGCGCACACCGCGCTCGAGCAGCGCACCGCGGCACTGCTCGCCGCACGGGGACGCGTTCAGGCGCTCGAACAGGCACAGGTGGCCGCCGAGGCGACGCGCGGTGCGCTCGAAGGCGAAATCGCGCGGCTGCAGCAGCATGGCCGGGAGCGGGATGCCGCGCTCGAACAGGCGCGTACCGACTTCACCGCCGAGCTCGACAAGCAGCAGGCAAGTGCCGAACTCGCGGAAACCCGTCTGCAGGCGGCCGAAAAACGCGCGCTGCTCGAAATCGAGCGCGAGCGCGTCACGAACGCCCGGCTGCAACGCGACGCGGCCGCCGCCGCGCAGCGTGCCGCCCACAACGAGGCAAGTGCCCGCACCGCGAACCAGACATTGCAGACGCAACTGGGCAGTCTGCGTCACCAGGCCGGTGTGCTCGAGGGACAACGCGACGCGCTGCGCGCGAGCCATCACGCCCAGGCGCGGGAACTCGAAACGTTACGGCAGATAGCGGCCGGCACTGGCAATATCGCGCCGCGAAATACGCTACGCGCGGGACGTCCAGCTGGGGCCACGAAGCTGCGTCGCGCGTCCCGCAAGCCCGGCGACCGTTCATGAGACGCGCGGCGCACCAACGACGCTGGCCGCTGTGCCCGGAAATTCCGTCGCTGATGAATTACGGTGAACGGGTGGTGCAGGTGGTGGCCGAGGCGCGCGGCCGGCGCGTGATCATCGAGTCAGTCGACGGGAATGGCCGGCGGTTTCGCAGCGCGGTGAAATGGAAGAATCTCACTGCGCTTGGTGCAGCTTTTCTAGCCCCGCGACTGCGAAACTGGCGTGGTCGGGCGAGTACCAAAAATTGGTATATTATGGGGCGTCCAAAGAGGAGCGCGCCATGCCACGCAATACATCCGTTTCGCTGGGCGACCACTTCGCCGAGTTCGTCGATGCCCAGGTCCTGTCTGGACGTTATGGGTCGGCAAGCGACGTCGTGCGCGCAGGCCTGCGCCTGCTTGAATCGCACGACATGCAGATCCGTGCCTTGCAGGAAGCCCTGAAGGCCGGGGAGGATTCCGGCACGCCCCGTCCGTTCGACAGCGAGGCGTTCCTGACCCGCATGCGGACCACGCATGGCAGCTAGCAGGCGGCAGGTCCGGCTCACGCCGCTGGCCGAGTCCGACCTTGAGGATATCTGGCGCTATACCTCCAGCAACTGGTCCGTGGACCAGGCAGATCGCTATCATCGCGATCTGCTTTCGACAATCGGGCGCTGGCGCGGGGTCTGAAGACCGGACGTATCTGCTCCGTCAGGGCCGGATACTGGCGCTATACAGCCGGATCACATGTGATTTTTTACCAGGACACGGATCACACGCTTGACGTCATCCGTATCCTGCACCAGCGCATGGACGTCGATCGCCACCTGTAGCAGTTGTCCGTATGGCCACGCGCGATCGTTGCGGGCGCAGCAGGTAATGTCGACGCCTACTGTGCAACGTCTGGCGTAGCGCGATGCGACTTCCCGTCGCAGGCTAGCGCTTAGGGGCCGGAGCCCTTTCGGACTTGTATTATTCTAGGCGAAGAGGTACCCGCCTACTATCTCATTAACCCTTGGATGGTCGAACGGAGATAGTCATGAGCCCTTTTCCCCTGATTGAAGTGTCGGATCTGCATACCCGCGCAGGCGTCACACGCCATGGCCATTTCCGGCTGAACCCCGCGCGCCTGGTGGCCCTGCTGCGAAAGCTCTTCGCGGGGCGTCCTCCCGCCTGCGGCTGCCGCTGAACGGGGGTTGATTGTGGACTACACTCTGGCTCTGCGCTTCTTTGCTGTCATGCTGACGGTTCTATGCCTCCCGCTCGCGACGCTCATGGTGCGGCGCGATCCGCTCCCCGCGAGCAGCACGATCCGCATTGATGCCCTGCCACGCGCGCAGTGGCCTGCCATTCTGACGCGTACCGGCATCGGGTTTCTGCTCGCGTCCTTTGTTCTGCTTCTGCTGGCCTGCTGCCTCCTGCTCGACTGACTGTCCTTCAACCGGTCGCCATTGACCGGCGCATGGCACGCATCAGTCCCGCTGCCTGCGGGCGACCCACCGCCGCACGATTCGTGGGGAGCTGGAACCGTTTCGCGCCCCGGGAGGCGGTCGTGGCGTGTCGATGGCACGTACCTGATTCGGTGAATGGCGATCGGCCGGAGACCGTTGCCGACCCACTCCGGCCGGACGGTCCTCTCAAATGCAGCCGTTCAAACCGGGACCAACGATCTGGTCGGTCCCGCTCCGCTAATCCTGCTGTAACTGCTAGCGCGCCCGATTGCTATGGATCATCGCCGCCAGGATATATCCAGCAATTCGCGGATTCTCCTTGATTCGCCGGGTGCTGTAGCCATACCAATCATGACCGTAGGGCACATGACCCTCACGTTAAATCCTTGCGAAAGCAAAGCGTCACGCAGCGGCTCGCACACCCCCAGCAACATCTGGAACTCGAAGCGTGACCTGTCGATTCGCTCGCACTGCAGCCAATTGGAAAGCAGATCGATCAATTGGGCATCGTGCGTTGCAATGCCTACGAACGATCCCGCCTGTATTGCGCTCGAAACGTGCCGAATGAAGTGCGAATTGATCGCGGCCCGATCCCTTGATGCACCGTCGACGAGATGCTCGTTTGTCTCAGCATAAATTCCCTTGCAAATGTGCATGCAGAGCAGGGCCAGGTTGACTGGGCCCATTTTGATCACCTGCAGATCGGGCGCGCGCGCCGGCCGCTCATGGTCTTCGTCATGGTGCTGTCGTGGTCGCGGCAGATCTATCTGCGCTTCTTCCTCGATGCCCGCATGGACAGCTTCCTGGCGGGCCACGCCGGCGCATTCGCGGCGTGGTCCGGATTGCCAAGGATCCTCCTCTACGACAATCTCAGGAGCGCTGTGCTCGAGCGTCAGGGTGATGCGATCCGCTTCAACCCGACGCTTCTCGCGTTCGCCGCTCATCATCGCTTCGAGCCCCATCCAGTGGCAGTGGCCAGAGGAAACGAGAAGGGACGCGTCGAAAGAGCTATCAGGTATGTACGCGAGAATTTCTTTGCCGCGCGCAAGTTCGCCGATCTCGACGATCTGAACATCCAGGCGGCGCAATGGTGCGCGGGCATGGCGGCGGATCGTCCCTGCCGGGAAGAGCCCACGATCACGGTGCGTGAAGCCTTCGCCCGCGAGCAGCCCAGCCTGCTTACGTTGCCGGAGAATCCGTATCCCTGCGAACTGCAACTGGCCGTGAAGGTCGGCAAGCAGCCGTATGTGCGCTTCGATCTGAACGACTACACGATCCCGCACACCCACGTGCGGCGCGTACTCACGGTCCGGGCCGATCCCCGGCAGGTGCGCATTCTCGACGGCGCCGATCTGCTTGCAACTCATGTGCGCAGTTACGATCGCGGCGCGCAGATCGAGATTGCCGCGCACATCGACGCCCTCGTTGCACGCAAACGCGAAGCCCGTCACCATCGCGGCCTCGACCATCTCGCCCGCGCAGCGCCGGCCAGTCACACGCTCATGCTGCGTGCGGCTGAACGCGGCGCCAATCTGAGGCTTGGCCGGGATTCGCAAATACCTGAAGCTTCAGATATTCACGAATCCCGGCCAGGCCTCCAAATGCATTCCGCTAGTTTTGCCGGGCGTCAAAAATCGGACTCGTCCCATTGTTCGCGTCGCCTGAGGCCCGTAATCTCGAAGGTGGCTAGGTTCCCCAAATGGGGACGGCCGCCCGAGCAGTGCACGCTCATTTCCCGCCCTTGCCCCCCGGCAGGGCGGGGCATTTTCGCCGTTGCCTGTTGTGGCATCCGATACGTGCCCGTCCTCATGCCGCGGGCGATTCACTCCAACCTGGCCTCGCGAAACGGCGCGTTGGCCGACAAGCTCCGGTCAATCATGAACCAATTTTCGAAGCCTCATGCGATCGCCCTGCATAGGCGGCATTGGCAACTTGAAAGTCGACGCAAGCCGATTTATCGACCTTCCTAGCGCGCTAGTGCAAGGGACAATTCTGATCCTTAGCTACATCACAAAACTTTCGGTAGAGAAAAAATGGATTTGACCAGTTTCTTTGGCACGCTCGAAAACACTCTAGGCGGCTTTTTACCCAATATCGCGAGTGCACTCGGCATTCTGGTCGCTGGATGGATGGTTGCACTGCTCACTCGCGCCGGGGCCCGCAAGCTGCTCTCTGCGCTCAAGGTCAATCAGCGCATTGCAGACAGCACGAAGCAAGCCACCCAGGTCGAGAATGCCATTGCCGGCGGTCTGTTCTGGCTTGTTCTGCTGATTACCGCCGCCGGGGTCTTCAATGTCCTGAATCTGTACGCGGTCTCTAATCCGTTTTCGCTTCTTGTCACCAAGATTTTGAACTATCTGCCGAACCTGATCGGCGGCACTGTGCTTGCGCTGATCGCATGGCTAATCGCGTCGCTATTGTGCGCGGCGACTGACAGGGGGCTGCGCGCGAGCAAGCTTGACAGCAAATTATCCGAGCTCACCGGCATGAGTCCGACGAACGCGTATGTGTGTAACATAGTCTTCTCGCTCGTCATCCTGTTGTTCATTCCGGCTGTGCTCGCGGCATTCGACCTGAACGGCCTGCTCACGCCTGTACAGGGCATGCTCGACAAGCTGCTTGCGATTATGCCGAATCTCTTCGCGGCCGCTGCGATCGGGACTGTCGGCTGGATTCTTGCGAGGATACTGCGCGGGCTTGTCATCAATCTGCTGGCAGCAGTCGGTGCGGACAAGCTCATTCAGGACGTCGCCGACAACCCGCCCCCCGTGCGGCTATCAATTCTCTTCGGAACCGTGGTTTATATCTTCGTGCTCGTGCCGACACTGATCTCTGCACTTGACGCACTGAAGATCGAAGCAATATCGGGACCCGCCACGCGCATGCTCGATCAGTTTCTGAGCGCCGTGCCGGATATCGTCGCAGCCGTGGTCATTCTGCTGGTGACGTTCTATGTGGCACGCTTCGTCGCAGCACTTGTACAGAAGCTACTAGTGACGGCAGGTGTGGACGGGTTGCCGGCGGTCCTCGGTCTCGACACGGTTCTGTGCGGCCCGTTGCAGCCGTCGGTACTGGCCTCACGACTCGTGTTTTTCTTCGGGATGTTGTTCGCCGCGGTGGAAGCTGCCAATTGCCTAGGCTTTGCCCAGGTCCGCGACATGGTCACGCTTTTTATTGAGTTCGGCGGCCACATTCTCATGGGCATCGTGATCTTGATCATCGGGTTCTGGCTGTCGGGTCTTGCACGGCGTGTGATTGAGCAGGCCAATCGAGAGTACTGCGCGCTGCTCGCCCGCGTCGCGCAATTTGCAATCCTCGGACTTGTGTTCGCCATGGGACTACGCGCAATGGGTATTGCCAACGAAATCGTGCAACTTGCGTTTGCTTTGGTGCTGGGCGCGATCGCAGTAGCTGTGGCGCTGTCGTTCGGGTTTGGCGGACGCGAAGCGGCCGCCAAGCTGCTCGATCGATGGTTCGATACCCGTGGTGACGAGAAGTAGCCGCGCCGGATTTTGAACATTCCCGGCGCCGGACGCTCGATCTGTACTAGCCAAACGTGAACCTATGTGCCCGAACTAGCGTCCAGATAATCAACTGGTTGCGAGTTTCGGTTGAAGCGAACTGACGGCGGTCAACGGAATGGGCAAGTGGGCGAGACCGGCCGCGTCGAGGAGGGGGCGAGGCAGTTTTGTGTTGTCATGGATGCATTTCCGCAGGATGAGGGCGAACGGGATCACGGCGCGCTGCGCCGGACATGAAGCATGGACCTTAACTGCCAGATCAACTACCGCAATAGCGCCGTAGATTGCGGTACCGAATATCTTGGATTTGATTGGTGGGACGACGCTCGCAACGAAGTGCACTTTACGTTCTTCGCATGCGCGCCATACGAGAACATAAGACCGCTGCCAGCAAGAGTCGGCTCGGGCGGTGATGACGTGGCAGTGAGCGACCTGATCGATGCGCTGCTGCTGGTTCGATTGATTACCGACGGCCAAGCTGGCTGACGCGCCGGTCGTCAGCAACGCCGCACAAGCGGCCCTTTGGGAGTCGATAGGACGGGCGAACGGTTGGGTCTCGATGTCGAAGCCAGAGAAGGACGATTACCGCGTTCGACATGACCTGTTGAGATAGATAGAGACCCCATGCTGTCGCGTTGGCAAACCGCTGCTGGGCGCTAGAAAAGCGCAACAGCTCCGTATACACCACTTGGATGTCCCCGCCAAGTTCAAATGTCGGGGTTTGCACTAGATTGAAATGTCCGGGTTTAAGGGTTCCGGCTTTGCTTCTCATGGGTTAAAGATCACGCAGTGTCGAAGACACCGTTCTGAATGGGCAGGGCGCTTACGCCTGTTCCACTGTCTCTTGCAGACCGTCGGCC
>NZ_VZQN01000073.1:0-19066 GCF_014397645.1 Paraburkholderia sp. 31.1 | reverse complement strand
AATTTCCGCTTCCGCGAAGCCGATCTGCCTCTTCATCCTCGTGAGTCCGTTCTGTGAGCTGCCTTCTATAACGTCTTCGGCTACGTGAGCGATGACCGCCGAGTTCCATTAATCAGCGTT
The DNA here is from genome assembly GCF_014397645.1 of Paraburkholderia sp. 31.1. NCBI lineage: Bacteria > Pseudomonadati > Pseudomonadota > Betaproteobacteria > Burkholderiales > Burkholderiaceae > Paraburkholderia > Paraburkholderia sp. 31.1. Next base: position 18,946 of record NZ_VZQN01000073.1, on the reverse strand, counting down.
TCCCTAGCGACGGTAGGCGAATAGTTGGCGAGCGGTCTGCCGATGATACGGGCGGTGGCATTCGCGGCGCACATATCGACCACTTCAGTGGTCCCGGAAGCGCGGCGACGCGCGCATGGCAAGCATCGGGAGGGGATCTCCAAAACGCCCGTGTCAAATTCCTGGGTTATTAAATGAAAAAAGTTTTTCCTCTCCTGTTGTTTTTTCCATTTGTCTCTTTCGCGCTAGATGGGACGGGATCGGTCGATTTTGATTCGACAATCATTCCGCTATTGAATAAAAGCTCCGTTTTGAGAGAGCTCGTGCTTTGTAACTTCGATATCGTTGGCGATCCGATGGGGACGCGAATCGGCGACATTCAATCGAAGGCTCTAGGAGGAGATAGAATCGGGCCTTACTCAATGTGGGCAAATTGGCACGGGAATTCAGGTATAAAGCCAGTGATTCTCACTATAAATACGCACACTGATTTTATCGACGCGCGCGGGAAGAAGGTGGGAGGCGATTTGAAAAAGGCGATTCGCATTCAAGAATACATCGAGAGTGTAACGATAGAGCCGCCGGAAAAAGACCAGCCGGAATCTGTCCCCGGCGGACTAAAGCACAGTATCGAGCCACAGACGTGCTCGGAAAAAAATGGCCAACGCGGCAGATAGCGCGATGCTGCCTCGTTCAGGCGGGGCTCCACGCGGCCGGGTCACGCAAACCGGCACCACCATTGAGCAATAGGGTTATGGATAAACAACGTTTAGCACAGGCACTCAGCGCCTGGTTGTTCTGTACGTTGCTTGTTCCGACTGCCTACGCAGAAGGGTCGGTTAGCTTCAACGAGAACATCGTGCCAATGCTGAAGGATCGCCCGCAATTCAAGGAATTTATATTGCAATCGTTTTCGGTTACAGATACGGGATGGGGAGTCCGAATAGATGGTCCGGCAATGCCCCATATGGGCGGCGCGCGAATGGGGCCATACAGGTTCCAGGCTATCTGGCATAGTCCGCATGGCGACACTCCTATTACTCTTGTAATCGATACAAAGACGGAGTTTTTTGATAGCCACCGTCGGCAAATAACCGGCAGCGATCTACGTGAAACCACTTCAGTTACGGAAACGCTGGACTCTATCGGAGTCGAGCCCCCCGAAGCCCAATAGCTTCCGAACGGAACGGCTGCGATAATCGCCTCGCTTTGCGGGGCTTTCCGTTCGAGCGTCAAGCGTGAGAAGCGTGAACGCACCGAAGGTGTGCTTCGTTGATGCTTGGCCGCGAGCAGTTCCTTCAGTTGGACGATCCAGCAATTTCCTCCCAACTCCCCAGAATCCAGGTGCCAGATTACGCAAGCGCCAGAAATCCCCCCACAGTTTTCAAGATCAACCATAATTTCCCCCACCCCCCACCCACGAATCCGCTGCGCCGATGTGGCAAATCGATCAGGTGACGCTGCGCTTGTTCATCGCCGTGTGCGAGGAAGGCACGATCGCGCGCGCGGCCGAGCGTGAGTTCATCGCGCCGTCGGCGGTCAGCAAGCGGCTCGCCGATCTCGAAGCGCTCGTCGATGTCGCGTTGCTGTCGCGCAGCCAGCGCGGCGTGCGCGCGACCGCCGCCGGCGAAGCGCTGTTGCGCCACGCGCGGCTCATCATGCGCGGCCACGAACGCCTGCAGGCCGAGCTCAGCGAGTACGCGGCCGGCGCGCGTGGGCATGTGCGCGTGCTGGCGAACGTGTCGTCGATGGTGGAGTTTTTGCCCGAGGCGTTGTCGGCGTTTCTGCAGGCGAATCCGGCGATTCGCGTCGACGTCGAGGAGCGCGTCAGCGCGGACATCGTGCGCGGACTCGAAGAGGGCGTGGCCGATCTGGGCATCTGCCGCGACACGGTGCCGCTCGGCAGTCTCGACACGCTGCCGTATCGCGCCGACCATCTCGCGCTGATCGTGCCGCGCGCGCATCCGCTCGCGGGCGAGACGCAGATCGGCTTCGAGCAGACGCTCGGGTTCGATCATCTGGGGCTCGCATCGAATGCGTCGGTCAATGCGCTGATGCAGCGCATCGCGCTGGAGAAGGGCAGCGAGTTGAATTACCGCACCTATGTATCGACGTTCGACGCCGCCTATCGCTTCATCCAGGCGGGTCTCGCGGTCGCGATCCTGCCGCGCGAGGCGCTGCCGCGCCATGCGGCCGACGAGTACGGCATCGTCGCCGTGCCGTTGCGCGAGGCTTGGGCCGCGCGGCGCTTCGTGATCTGCATGCGCGATCGCGCGGCGCTGACGCTGGCGGCCGCGCGATTGCTCGAGCATCTGCTGAGCGCCAGATAAGACGGCGACGCACCTCGTCACCCGCGCCTTCGCCACCTCCCCAGACAAACCCCTAAGCATTTCACCCAGGCGAGCGCCAAAGCCCGCGCCATCGGCCTGAGCGGCCATCGCGAGCGGCGATGGTGTGCTTCGCCAAAGCAGACTTTGCCGCGCGTCGTCACGCGGGCACGCTGTGACCCAGTCAGCGCATCACTTCCATCCAACGGGCCTCTGAAGCCCGCGTCCACGACGAGGATTCCAACCAATGAATGAAACCCGCGAGCGCGTCGTCGTGACCGAAGTCGGTCTGCGCGACGGTCTGCAAAGCATTGCCCGCATCATGTCCACCGACGACAAGCGGCGCTGGATCGACGCCGCCTACGCGGCCGGCGTGCGCCACATGGAAGTCGCGTCGTTCGTGCCGGCGAAGTTGCTGCCGCAAATGGCGGACGCCGCCGACGTAGTCGCCCACGCCCGTAGCTACGACGATCTCAGCGTGAGCGCGCTCGTGCCGAACCTGAAGGGCGCGCAGCACGCGCTCGAGGCTGGCGTAGAGCGCATCGTCGCGCCGATTTCGGTGAGCGCCGCGCATAGCGCCGCGAACGTGCGCAAGACACCCGCCGAGATGATCGACGCGTTCGCCGCGATGCGCGAGCTGATCGATGGCGCGCCCCCGGCAGGTGGGCGCCGCGTCGAGTTGATCGCCGGTTTGTCGACGGTGTTCGGCTGCACGCTGCAGGGCGCCGTGCCGTACGCGGATATCGCCGCGATCGCGCGCGCCGCGGTGCAGGCCGGCGCCGACGTAATCGCGCTCGGCGATACGACCGGCGAAGCGACGCCGCGTCAGGTCGGCGAGGTCATCGAGCTGGTGCGCGACGTCGCGGGCGACAGGCTGCGCTCGCTGCATTTCCACGACACGCGCGGCTTGGGGCTCGCCAACACGCTGGTCGCGCTGCAGCACGGGATCCGCGAGTTCGATGCGTCGCTGGCTGGTCTCGGCGGCTGTCCGCATGCGCCGGGCGCAACCGGCAACGTCAATACCGAAGACCTCGTGTTCATGCTCCACAGCATGGGCTACGACACCGGTATCGACATCGCGCGGCTACTCGCATCGCGCGCGGTGCTGGCGCAAGCGCTGCCGGGCGAGCCGCTGTACGGCTATCTCGCGCGAGCGGGATTGCCGAAACAGTTCGCGCACGCGCAAGCGGTCGCGCGCGACTCCGCCAGCTACGCCGAATCTTTGCGTTGTCCCCATTCTTCCGTTCCGCAGGTGCCGCAATGACTCCGCTTTCCTCCGCTACTTCAGCTTCGTCGTCGACGTCCTCGCCGCAGCCGGGTACCTTGCCGCTCGCGGGCATCCGCGTGATCGAGTTGTCGCATATGGTGATGGGTCCGACATGCGGCATGATTCTCGGCGACCTCGGCGCCGAAGTGATCAAGGTCGAGCCGCCGCGCGGCGACAGCACGCGCCGGCTGCTCGGCACCGGCGCGGGCTTTTTCCGCACCTTCAATCGCAACAAGAAGAGCGTCGCGCTCGATCTCGACAGTGAAGCCGGTCTCGCCGCGCTGAAGCAACTCGTCGATAGCGCCGACGTCTTCGTCGAAAACTTCAAACCCGGCCGCATGGCGAGTCTCGGCCTCGATTACGCGACGCTGCGCGAGCGCAATCCGCGGCTGATTTACGTGTCCCACAAGGGCTTTCTCAATGGTCCGTACGAACATCGTCTGGCGCTCGACGAAGTCGTGCAGATGATGGCGGGCCTCGCGTACATGACCGGTCCGGTGGGCCGTCCGCTACGCGCGGGCAGCTCGGTCAACGACATCATGGGCGGCATGTTCGGCGCGATCGGCGTGCTGGCGGCGCTGCACGAACGGCACGCGAGCGGCCGCGGCAAGGAGGTGCAGAGCGCGCTGTTCGAGAACTGCGTGCTGCTCTCGGCGCAGCACATGCAGCAGTTCGCGGCGACCGGCGTGGCCGCCGCGCCGATGCCCGAGCGCATCAGCGCCTGGGCCGTCTACGACGTGTTTACGCTCGCGCACGGCGAGCAGATGTTCATCGCCGCGACCGGCGACGCGCAGTGGCGCGCGCTGTGCGCGATTCTCGAACGCGACGATCTGCTCGCCGATGCGCGCCTCGCGACCAACAACGACCGCGTGCTCGCGCGCGGCTGGCTGCTGCAGACGCTCGGCGAAAGCCTGAGCCGTCTCGACGGCGCGACACTCGTGCCGCTGTTCGAGCGCAATCACATTCCGTTCGCGTCGATCACGAAGCCCGAGGAGTTGTTCGACGATCCGCACCTGAACGCGAGTGGTGGCCTCGTGCCGCTGACGCTCGACGACGGCAGCGAAACCGCGATGCCGTTGCTGCCGATTTCGCTCGACGGTGCGCGTCTCGGGCCGCGTCGGCCGATCGCGAAGATCGGCGAGCACACCGTCGAGGTGCTGCGCGAACTCGGGTTCGACGACGCGCGGATCGCGGAGCTCGGCGGTGGCGTGGTGGAATCGCGGGCGCCGCGCGCGGCTGCGTGAGCGTCGTGCCGCGCTTGACCCGCTGCAGCGGGCAATAGACCAATAATTCTGGAGACAGACGATGAAATCGTCGAATCAGGCGATGTACTCAACGGCGCTCGGCGATGCCGGCGCGCTCGACGGCTCACCCACGGACGCGGGCGCAGATGCAGCAGGCTCGGACCGCGCCGGCGCGATCGCGCTCGACGGCGCGCGCATTTCCGCGCGGCTCGACCGGCTACCCGCGACCCGCACGATCTGGCAGCTCGTGATGCTGCTGAGCTTCGGCATGTTCTTCGAACTCTACGACCTGATGTACTCCGGCTATATCGCGCCGGGACTCGTGCACAGCGGCCTGCTGACGGCCACGACGCGCGGCCTGTTCGGCACGAGCGGCGTCGCGAGTTTCATCGCCGCGCTGTTCGCGGGCCTGTTCATCGGCACGGCGGCCTGCGGCTTTCTCGCCGACCGCTTCGGCCGGCGCGCGATCTTCACCTGGTCGCTGCTGTGGTACACGGCGGCCAACGTCGTGATGGCGTTCCAGCACACGGCGCTCGGATTGAACTGCTGGCGCTTTATCGCGGGAGTCGGCATCGGCGTCGAGATCGTCACGATCGGCACGTATATTTCCGAACTCGTGCCGAAGCACATTCGCGGGCGCGCTTCGGCGTGCTCGCAGGCGGTCGGCTTCTGCGCGGTGCCGATCGTCGCGTTCCTGTCGTATCTGCTGGTGCCGCAACGCCTGTTCGGTCTCGACGGCTGGCGTGTGGTCGTGCTGATCGGCGCGATTGGCGCGATCGTGGTGTGGTGGATTCGCCGCGGCTTGCCGGAGAGCCCGCGCTGGCTCGCGCAAAAAGGCCGCCTCGACGAAGCCGACGCGGTGATGACGCGTCTCGAAGCACGCGTCGCGCGCGAGTATCGGCGCCAATGCGGCCTGCCGTTGCCCGAGCCCGCGCTGCCCGAACCGGTGCGCGCGCGGGCCGCGTTTCGTGATCTGCTGGTGCCGCCGTATCGCAGGCGCACGCTGATGCTGATCATCTTTCACGTGTTCCAGACGATGGGCTACTACGGCTTCGCGAACTGGATTCCGACGCTGCTGATGAAGCAGGGCATCACGGTGACGACGAGTCTGATGTACGCGAGCATCATCGCGATCGCGGCGCCGCTCGGGCCGTTGCTGGGGCTGCTGATCGCCGATCGCTTCGAGCGCAAGACCGTCATCGTCTGCATGGCGGCGGTCAACGTCGTGTGCGGACTCGCGTTCAGCCAGGCGCGCGAGACGGTGCTGCTCGTGAGTCTCGGCGTGTGCCTTGTGCTCGCGGGCAACATCATTTCATACAGCTATCACGCGTACCAGGCCGAACTGTTTCCGACCGGCATCCGCGCGCGCGCGGTCGGCTTCGTTTACTCGTGGAGCCGGATTTCGGCGATGTTCTCGGCGTTCGTGATCGCCGCCTGCCTCGGTCGCTTCGGCGTGAACGGCGTGTTCGTGTTCATCTCGGGGGCAATGGCGATCGTCATGGTCGCGATCGGTACGCTGGGACCGAAGACGCGCGATGTCGCGCTCGAGGATCTTTCGAAGTAGCTAGGGCCTGTTCACGCTAATAACGGGCTTGCGAACGTGCCTTTCCGCGCGTAGTGCAAGGAGAGAGGAGCGCCGTTTGGCCGAGCCAAACAAGCGACGACCGACGCCGCAATACGGGTGGAAAGGCACGTTCCCCTGTTTTAAAAAACCTTCAAGGGGCTGGCTGCCAGAAGGGCCGATCGCCGCGTCATGCTCCTTGCGAATACGTCGAGTATTCGCTGCGTCGCAATCCTTGCGCTCGGCCCTTCTGGCGGCCAGCGCAAGCCCGTTATTAGCGTGAACAGGCCCTATGAGTCCTGGCGAGTCTCGTCGTTGCTCGACAGCCGGTCCGATACGTTGCCGAGCAGCAGCGCGAGCAGCACCACGCCGATCATTGCGAACAGGAACCCGCCGATCATCGTGGCAAGTATCAGCGTGATCCATGAAATGCCGTCCATGTGTGCGGTTCCAGCGCGTTTGTCGGGGGCATCGTAACCCGTTCAGAACCACTTTTATGTGCGCTTGCCCGCCGTAAACCTGTCAGGCGACGCCGAATTATCGTCGCGTCGTGCCATTACGCGGCGCGTTCTCGACGGGTGTCACAGTCGCTGCATAGGGATGGCGGACTTCGTTCGCTGTCCCCAACCCCCTTTGCGGAAACCTCGTAGTCCATTTCCGCAATCGGTTGGCGGAAATGCACCCGCTCACACCCGACTTATTCCGCCATTGGCCCATCTATTGCGGGGACGCTAAAGTCGTCCGATATCCGTGTTTCAGGTTTGAAACGTTAATCGCCACGTTAATATTCCCGCCATCAATAAAAATAGATTAAATAATCTGTTCTGGCGCGTTGAGTGCTTGCATTGGACGGCCGAAGGGTCGGTTGCGCGGCGGTTGCGCGGATCGTCAGGGGAAGTTGTCGATACAGCCGGGCCCGCTGGGTAGGGCTAGGGGTGTTTCACTCATCGATAGCCAATTCCGGCAAAAAATCTCTTTTAAAATGCCGCCTCGGTGGGTACATAAGGCGGGACACGCCGCTTTTCGAGTAGCCGCGCAGTGTGCGCTGGCGTACGCATTCATTTTTTAAATTGCATTAAGATTTGCGAGTGCATATTCAACCATATGCGGTTAGACGATTAATCCAGTGAAAAGACGGTCGTTTCGGTATTGTGCCGAATTGCACTGGCCGATCACGTATTCATAGTGCCAATATGTCTGCACTTTCGGACATGACGGCAGAGCGCCGGAGGCCGTCGCTATGATGCATTGCGCGGAGTTCGCATTGTGCGTGATCGTAAAAGGTGTAGTAGATCGTTTTCTGTCGAGAGGATGACTATGACCTGCGCGAGTCTCGAGTCTGCAATGCTGCGCTGGGTGCATGCTCCGAACAAGGGCGTGCGTCGTGTTGCGATTCTGTTGTTCAACGACTGCTCGCTGCAAGGGGCGGGCGTGATCGCCGAGGTGTTCCAGGCTGCCAACGAACTCGCCACTTCCGGTTCGGGCGCGTGGCTGTACGACGTGTCGTTCTTGTCCGCCGGCGGCGGCATGGTGATTTCGTCGTCGGGTTTGCGCGTCTGGACCGACGGACTCGACGCGCGCCATTACGGCGGCTTCGACGCGCTCTATGTGGCGGGCGGCAAGGGCGCGGCGTCGGCGGCGCGCGATGAGCGTCTGCTTGGATGGCTGCGGCGCGTGCGTCGCAACACCGCGATGATCCGGCCGATCGCCGAAGGGCGCGCGGTGCTCGACGCGGCGGCCCTGCCCGAGGACAAGGACGGGAGCGACCCGCACCAGCCGGCCTTGGCCAGAAATGGCGCGGGCTCGGCGGAGCAGGGCGTCGTCGACCTTAACGACCGGCTGGAATCGATGCGCAGCGCGCTCGCGATGATCAAGCGCGATCTGGGCAACGCGACCGCGCGCTCGGCTGCCGAGCGGCTGCTGTCCGACTCGTGCACGAACCTCGCGCCGCTGCTCGGCGAGGACGGCGGCATGAGTCCCGGCGACAAGGTTCGCGCGGCGGCGCGCTGGCTGCAGGAAAACTGCCAGCAGGCGATTTCGATTGCGGATGCCGCGCAGTTCGCGGCGATGAGCGAGCGCAACTTTCTGCGCCGCTTCAAGATGGAAATGGGTATCACGCCGTCGAGTTTCCTGTTGCACGAGCGCCTCGCGGTGACGTGCAGCCTGTTGACCGAATCGGAATTGCCGGTCGACAAGATCGCCCGGCGCACCGGGATGGGCAACGGCGACCGGCTCGCGAAAGTGTTTCGCAAGCGGATGAGGATTTCGCCGACCGAGTTCAGAATTCAAAGCCGCCGCGTGGCAGGCGAGTAGCACCGACGGAGCCAGCCCGGTAACCGCGCGTGACAGGCGGGGACTGGTCCGTTGTTCGTCGTACCTTGCAGATCGAAAAGGATTCCCGATATGTTGACGCAGGCAGGTGTGAGCGCCCGATCCGTCGAGCCGAACGGCGCAAGCGCCGGGGTTGCTGGCGCGCGCTGCGCGCACATCGTCCCGGTCATTCTCGCGGGCGGCTCGGGCACGCGGCTTTGGCCGGTGTCGCGCGAAAACTTTCCGAAGCAGCTGATCGACGTGGTCGGCTCCGACTCGCTGCTGCAGGCGACCGCGCGGCGGCTCGAGAGCTTCCCGGCGGGCTGGAGCGTCGACGCTTCGCCGATCGTCGTGTGCGGCGAGGAGCATCGCTTCGTGATCGCCGAACAGTTGCATGAAAACGGCGTCGACGCGCGTCTGATCGTCGAGCCCGCGCGCCGCGACACGGCGCCCGCGCTGACGCTCGCGGCATCGCTCGCGTGCGCGGCCGGCGACGACGCCATCCTGATCGTGATGCCGGCCGACCACGCGATCGCGGACGTGGCTGCCCTGCAGCGCGCGCTAGCGTGCGCGGCGCACCACGCGAGCGAGGGCGCGATTGCGACGCTCGGTGTGCCGCCGACGCGTCCCGACACCGGCTTCGGCTATATCCGGATCGGCGCGGCATTGGCCGCTGGCGGCCACGCGATCGACGGTTTCGTCGAGAAGCCCGCCGAGGAAATCGCGAGGCAATACCTGGCGGCCGGCACCTACTGGTGGAATAGCGGCATCTTCATCGTGCGTGCGCGCGTGTGGCTCGACACGCTCGCGGCGCTGCGGCCCGACATGCATGCGCCGTGCGCAACCGCGTTCGCGAGCGGCAAGCAGGACGGCGACGTATTCCGGCCATCGCACGACGCGTTCCTCGACGTGCCCGCCGATTCGATCGACTACGCGGTGATGGAGCGTTTGACCGAACCGGCGCCGGCGCAAGACGACAGCGCGAGCAACGTCGAAGCGCAAGGCGCGGCACAGAACGATATGCAAGCTCAAAGTCGAGCCGCGGTCATTCCCCCCGGCGTCGTGATCCCGCTCGAAGCCGGCTGGTCCGACCTCGGCTCATGGGACGCGGTATGGGCCGCGATGGAGAAGGACCCGAACGGCAACGCCGGGCGCGGCCGCGTGGCGTTCGAAGGCGCGGTGTCCTGCTATGCGCATTCCGAAGGGCGGCTCGTCGCGTGCGTCGGTACCGCGAACGTCGTCGTGGTCGAGACCGCGGACGCGGTGCTCGTGGTGGATCGCTCGCATGTGCAGGACGTCAAGGGGCTCGTGTCGCGCATCAAGGCGCAGCATGCGCCGGAGGCCGACGCGCATCGCAAGGTGCGGCGCCCGTGGGGCTTCTACGACTCGATCGATCACGGCGAGCGCTTCCAGGTCAAGCGCATCGTCGTGACGCCCGGCGCAAAGCTGTCGCTGCAACTCCATCATCATCGCGCTGAGCATTGGGTGGTCGTGCGCGGCACCGCGCTCGTCACGCGCGGCGAAGAGCAGTTCCTGCTCAGCGAAAACGAATCGACCTACATTCCGCTCGGCACGCGTCACCGGCTCGAAAACCCCGGCAGGGTGCCGCTCGAAATCATCGAAATCCAGTCGGGTACCTATCTCGGCGAAGACGACATCGTGAGGTTTGACGACAACTACGGCCGCTGCCCGTAGGCAGCCCATGCACGCCCCTTTTTGCATACAGGAACGGCAGAACGAGGTAAGTAAAATGCGCAAGTTTCAGGATCTGCTCGCGCGGATTTTCGATGTCGCTCTGGTATTGGCGGGTGCGACCGTGGCGTCGCGGATCCGCTTTGATTATCTCGGCCAGTCGGGTTTCTACGGGGCGCTGGTGATGTTTTCGGCTGCGTTCGCGCTCGCGATCTTCCCCGCGTTCGGCCTCTACGAATCATGGCGCGGCCGCTCGAAGCTCGGTCTCGCCGGTCAGGTGTCGCTCGCGTGGCTGATCGTGCAGGCCTGCGCGCTCGTGCTGATGTACTCGCTGCATCGCATCGATATCGTGTCGCGGCTGTGGTTCTCGTACTGGACCGCGACGACGGGTGGCCTGCTGATCGCGAATCGGGTGATCGCGCACGCGGTGCTCGCGCGGGCGCGCGGCGCGGGTATGAACCTGCATCAGGTGGCGATCGTCGGCAGCGGTTCGCAGTGCGATGCGCTCCTGCGCCGCATCGAGTCGGCGCCGACCGCGGGCTTTCGCGCGACCGCCGTCTACAACACGCGCCCGGACGACTCCGGCGTGACGAATCCGCGCGTGCCGGTGTTCGATCGCGTCGATCTGCTGGCCGACTACATCCGTACCAACGACGTGCACGAGCTATGGCTGATGCTGTCGCTGTCCGAGGAGCCGCTGATCTGCGCGCTGATCGACGAGTTCCGCGACGACCTCGTGAATATCCGCTTCATGCCGGACGTGCGCAGCCATGCGCTGTTCGAAGGCAGTGGCGTGGTCGATCTGCTCGGCGTGCCGGCGATCAATCTGGTCGCCTCGCCGCTGTCGGCCAACGCGATGCTGAAAAAGGAAGTTTTCGACCGGCTGTTCGCCGCGGCCGCGATCGTTGCCCTCGCGCCGCTGCTGCTTGGCATCGCGATCGCGGTCAAGCTGTCCTCGCGCGGACCGGTGCTGTTCAAACAGAAGCGCAAGGGCGCGGACGGCCGTGTGTTTACGATCTACAAGTTCCGCTCGATGCGCGTGCATACCGAAGCGAAGGGCACCTTGAGCCAGGCGACGCGCAACGACAAGCGCGTGACGAAAGTGGGCGCGTTTCTGCGCCGCACGAGCCTCGACGAGTTGCCGCAATTTTTCAACGTGTTGCGTGGCGACATGTCGGTCGTAGGACCGCGTCCCCATGCGCTCGAGCACGACGACCTCTATCAGAAGGTGGTCGCGGGCTATATCAATCGCTACCGGATCAAACCGGGAATCACGGGCTGGGCGCAAATCAACGGCTTCCGTGGCGAAACCGACCGCATCGAGAAGATGGAGCGTCGCGTCGAACATGACCTGTACTACCTGGGTCACTGGTCGTTCGCACTCGACATGCGGATCATCGGCGCGACGATTGTCGCCGGACTGGTGCATCGAAACGCTTACTAGAAAGTCGATAACAACGCCTCGGGGCGAAGGAGTAAAGATCATGAGCTCACTTGGTTTTCGCACAGGAAGTCTTGTGGTTTTCGCAAGCGCAGCATTGCTTTCCGGATGTCAGGTCGTACCGGGACAACGGATGGTCACGCCGGCCGCGATTCAGGAGACGGGTGGCGAATTCAGTACCGAAGGCTCGCAGCAGAAGCAGATTCCGATCACCGATATCAATCTGGAACTGGTGAAGAAGATGAATGCCGACCAGACTGCCTCGGTGTTGCCGCCGACGACGACAGGTCTGTTCGGCAAGCCGGCCATGTACAGGGTCGGCCCCGGCGACGTGCTGCAGATCGTCGTGTGGGATCACCCGGAACTCGCGGCCGCGCTGGGACAGCCGCCGACGACCTCGCGCCCTTCCGATGCAATTCCGGGCTTCCTGATCGACGAGCACGGCGACATCCAGTTTCCGTACGCGGGCAACCTGCACGTCGCCGGCAAGGACGTCGCGACGATCCAGCGCGAGCTGTATTCGCGGCTGAGCAAGGTTTATCAGAAGCCCGAGGTGACGGTGCGCGTCGCGTCGTTCCGTAACGCGACGGTGTATATCGACGGCGAAGTGCGCACACCGGGCACGCAATCGATCAACGACATTCCGCTGTCGCTGACGAACGCGATCGGCCTGAGCGGCGGCTTCAACGCGACCGCGGATCGCAGCCGGGTCGATCTGATCCGCGACGGCAAGACCTATAGACTGAACATCGACGAGCTCATCAAGCGCGGCCTCAATCCGTCGGATATCTATCTGCAGCCGGGCGATACCGTGCGCGTGAACGGGCGCGAAGACAGCGGCGTCTACGTGATGGGCGAAGTCAACAAGCCGGCCACGGTGCTGCCGTTGCGCAACGGCTCGCTGACGCTGTCGCAGGCGATCTCCGACGGCGGCAGCTTCGACTCGAATACGGCCTCGGGGCAGCAGCTGTTCGTGATCCGCAATTCGACCAGCGACTCGCCGCAGATCTATCACCTCGATGCGACCTCGCCGGTGGCGATGCTGCTTGCGAACCAGTTCGAGCTGCAGCCGAAGGACATCGTGTACGTCGGTCAGGGCGGTCTGGTCCGCTTCAACCGTGTGTTGAACCTGCTGTTGCCCGCGATCAACGCGGCGGTGACGGGAGTCGTCGTGTCGAAGTGACGCATGCGTGACGCGATATCTGAACCGGCAGGCCTTGTTGGGTGAAAACATGGCAATCAATTACGAAAACCGTTACGCCGGCGTGTATGAACCGGGGCAGTTGCATCTGTCGGACTACGTGCGCACGATCGTGCGCGGTTGGCGCACGATCCTCACCGTGACGCTGATCGCGCTCGCGCTCGGTTGCGCGTACGCGTTCCTCACGCCGCCGGTCTATCGTTCGGACGTGCTGTTTCACGTCCAGGACAGGACGGCGAATGCGGTCAACGTCAATGCGAACGGCCGGGACGCGGCGGCGCCGCTTCCCGGCGCGTACGATTCGAAGCCGTCGACCGCGGCGCAGATCGAGCTTTTGAAGTCGCGTCTCGTCACCGAGGAGGCGGTCCGCGCGCTGCACCTCGACATCACGGCGAAGCCGCGTTATCTGCCGGTGATCGGCAGCAGGATCGCCGGACTCGTGAACGGGCACTGGTGGTTCCGGCTGCCGTCGTTCGTCAACCTGCGCGGGTTCGCGTGGGGCAACGAGAGCATCGCGGTGTCGCGCTTCGACACGTCGAAGGACTTGTATGGCGAGACCTTCACGCTAGTCGCGGGCGCCGGCAACACCTTCATGCTGCGCGATCCTCACGGCAGCGCGATCCTGTCGGGGCGCGTCGGCGAGACCGTGCAAACCGATACCGCGGTCGGCCCGGTCACGCTGCACGTCGACACACTGGTCGGCGCGCCCGGCTCGCGTTTCGAGCTGACGCGCGCGTCGACGCTCGGCACGGTGGAGCGTCTGGCGAAGACGATGGTCGTGCAGGAAACGGCGGAGGACTCCGGCGTGATCCGCGTGAGTCTCGAAGGCGCCGATCCGGCGCTGACCGCGTCGATCGTCAACAACGTGGCGCGCCAGTTCGTGCGGCAGGATCTCGCGAGCCGTTCGACCGAATCCGACCACACGCTCGCGTATCTCGAACAGCAACTGCCCGACGCGCGCAAGGCGCTCGACGACGCGGAAGAGCGCTACGGCAAGTTCCGCAATACACATGGCGCCGTCGATCTCGGTGAAGAAAGCAAGCTGCTGCTGCAGCAGATCGTCGACAACAAGACGAAGCTGCTCGATCTGCAGCAGCAGCGCGCGGAGCTGTTGCAGCGTTTTACGCCGAATCATCCGATGGTCGCCGCGCTCGATGCGCAGATCGCCGCGTTGCAGGGCGCGCAGGGCACGATGAACCACAGCGTCTCGACGATGCCCGACACCGAGCAGACCGCGCTGCGTCTGCAGCGCGACGTGCACGTGAACACCGATCTGTACATGAACCTGCTCAACAGCGTGCAGCGACTGCGGGTCGCGCAGGCGGGGCAGGTGAGCGGCGTGCGCGTGGTGGACTTCGCCGAAACGCCCGACGATCCGGTGTGGCCGAAGCGCATGCTGGTGATCCTGATCTCGCTCGGCGGCGGCCTCGCGCTCGGCTTGCTGCTGGTCTTCTTGCGGCGCGCGATGCGCGGCGGCGTGGAGCGCCCGGACGAACTCGAGGGGATGCTCGGCGTGCCGGTATTCGCGGTGGTGCCGCGCAGCCAGACGCAATTGCGCCTGCAGGAAAAGGTGTCGCTGCGCCAGCGCGGGCAGCATGTGCTGGCGCAACAGGCGCCCGAAGATATCGCGGTGGAAGGGGTGCGCAATCTGCGCACCTCGCTGCAGCTGTCGCTCGATCATGCGGCCAACAACGTCGTGATGATCACCGGCTCGCGGCCCGATGCGGGCAAGTCGTTCCTGTCGGTGAATCTGGCGACGCTGGTCGCGTCGGCGAACAAGCGCGTGCTGATCATCGACGGCGACATGCGACGCGGCGACGTGCATTCGCATTTCGGCGTCAGCCATCGGCCGGGACTGTCCGACGTGCTGTGCGGCGGCGATCTCAACGCGATGATCCAGCGCGACGTGCTGCCCAACCTCGACGTGCTCGCGAAAGGCACGCTGCCCTCGCACCCGGCCGAGCTGCTGATGAGCAAACGCTTCGAAGCGATGCTCGAGGTGTTGAAGCCGCAATACGACGTCGTGATCATCGACACGCCGCCGGTGCTCGCCGTGACCGACTCGACGCTGATCGGCAAATACGCGGCGACGACGCTGCTCGTCGTGCGGCATGGGCGTCAACCGCTGCATGAGATCATCGAAACCACCAAACGCCTGCGTAACGGTGGCGTCGGTCTGCGCGGCGTGCTGCTCACCGACGTGCCGCAGGAAGCGGCGTTTCTCGGCTCAGGGTATCAGGGCGGCTATTACGGCTACGACAGCATCGCCGGCTGACACTGCTGCCCGCGCGCGCGTCTTTCGGGGCGCCGCGCGGGCGGGCGTGATCGACTGCACGCCCGTGCCGCCGTCCCGCGAGATACCTCGCAATCCTTAGTGGTGACGCAGCAGATCGCGCAATGCGCGCGACTCTTCCGCCGTCGGCTGCATGGTCTGCCACGCCGACTCGTGCGACGCGAGCGCGACGAGCCGTTGCGCGGCCTTGCTGCTCGAATCGATCCGCAACGCTTCGTTGGCGTTGTGCGACGCGCACTCCCAATGTCCCACGTTGCTGCAGCCGCGTGCGAGGCTCAGCAACGCGTCGCGTTGCTGCTCTAGCGTGCTCACCTGGGCGCGCATGCTGCGCGCGTCGCGATTGTCGGGCTGCGCGGTGATTACGGCGGCGAGGCGTGCTCTGGTCGCCGCCAGATTGCCTCGTCGCAGATAGCCGTGCGCGGCTTTCAGATTGCGCTCGGCGTCGGCGCGCTGTTTGTCGGCTTGCGTGAGCGGGGCGGCCATCGTGCCGGTGTTGGTGTTGGTGCTGGTCGACGCGAGCGCCGTGCCACGCGGCGTGGGCGCGGAGATGGCCGCGCTCGATGTCTTCGTTGACGCTACGGCGCGCGCGGTCGTGACAACGGGCGGTGTCGGTCGCGCTGCGGTCGGCGTGGTCGTGACGACGGGCGTTGACGGTCGCGCTGGGGCGGGCGTGGTCGCCACGACGGGCGTTGACGGTCGCGCTGGGGCGGGCGCGGTCGCCACGATGGGCGGGCTCGATCGCGCTACGGCGGGCGCGGTCGCAACGACCGGCGGTGACGATGGCGCGACGGTCGGTGCGGTCGCCACGATGGGCGGGCTCGATCGCGCTACGGCAGGCGCGGTCGCAACGACGGGCGGTGACGATGGCGCGACGGTCGGTGCGGTCGCAACGACGGGCGGTGCCGGTGGCGCGACGGGGGCCGCGTGCACGTTCGCCGGTTGCTGCCGCGCGACGACAACGGGACGCGGCCGTTGCGCGACGATCGTCGCCGGCTTCGGCGCCGCGGCAACCGACGGCGCCGCATTCTGCGCAACGTTCTGTGCAGGGGCTTGGCCAGGGTTGTCCGGGCGCACCGTGCCGAAGACCGTGACCGGCGTGTCGACGCTCGCATCGTCGTCGTTGAATAGAACGAAGCCGACGTATACGACGCCGAGCGTCGCGAGCGCGGCTGCGGCAAGCGCGAGCGGATGCCGCCGTCGACGCCCGCCCGGCTCGAACGTCGCTTCGTCGATCAGATCGTAGGGGCTCATCTTCGTTTGCGCGGAGCGTCGCGACGAACGGTCCGCGGGCAAGCTCGCGGCCGCTGGCAGCGGTTCGAGTTGCGTGCGCGATGCGCTCAGCGCCCGGGATCGCGCGGAGCGCTCGCCGGGCTTGTCGTCCGTATCGAACGAATCGATCGGCAGCGCATGGCATGCGGGACACGGCGAAAAGCGGCCCGACAGCGGCACGCCGCAGTATGCGCAGTGATGGAAAAACGGCTGGTCGGAGGTCGTGTCGCGCGGCATGGCCGTGTCGCTCCACTGGCGCCGAAGGGCGGCGCCATCAAAAAGAATGAATGCAACGACGCCCGCAAGCGGCGTCGGCCGGACTACTGGACGACGTAACCGCGCGCCTGCATGCACGCGCCGTAGGCGGCCCAATAGCGGGTCATCGGCGGCTCGGGCGCGGGCAGCGGCGGCAGCTTCACGTTCGACGCCGCGTTGGCCTGCAGCGAAGCGGCCGCCCCATCCGGCGCGCCGGGTGCCGCGGTCGCACTGGGGCCCGTTGCCGCTGCCGATGCGTTCAGCGGTGCATTCGCCGCCGCGGTGGCTGGCGCGCCTGGCGCGCTGGCGCCGGCCGCGGCTTCGTTCACCGGTTTCGCCGACGATGCACCGCCAGGCGCTTGCGCCTCAGCCAACGGCGCGCTCGCGGCTTCGGGCGCGCTCGCGCTCCACGGCAGCGGCGTGGCTGAGAAGGAACTAGGCGGAAGCGGCGGCTTCGACGGTACGCCGGTCGACGCACCTTTGGCCGCGGGCGGCTGACGCGGCGGAATCTGCGACTCGTGGGCCATGTTGACCCCGGTCACGCGGTTCGCCTCGGCGTAGCACATCGCGTTGTCGATGCTGCGCTCGTAAGGGCTCTGACTTCGGATCGGATAGGTGACAGGCCGCCACGCGAACGCGGCAGTGCTCGTCACCAACAGCGTCAGTACGGTATATGTTCTAAATGCCATCGCAGTCACTCCCGCAGCGATGTCTCGCCTTTTTGTGTTTGATTTCGTGTCGTGCTTTCGTTCTGTGCTCGTTGCGCGTCGTGTTCGAGCTCGTTCTCATGCCTGGCGCTCGTGCTTCTGTCGCGGCCTGCCGATAGGCCGTGGCGTTGCGGTGCTTGGCGCCACGGTTCCCCGGAACGGGCACGTCGCGAATGCCGCTTTAACGAGCGTAGCACCGCGGTTTGGCCACGCGATGCATCGGATAGCGCGCGAAAACGCCATCGTGCAGTGCAATCAGGACACAATCGGCGAGGCGGCGTTGAAGATCGGGACAATCCCTGGTCGCCACGAAGGATCGTCAGGAGTCGAAGATGAAAAACCTATCGTATCGCTATCGGCCGCTTTGCGCAGCGTTCTGTCTGTCGGTGCTGTCGCTCGCCGCGCCGCTCGCGAGCGGCGCGAGCGACGCCAACATGAGCGCGGAGACGGCGGGCGAGCGCGCAAGCTTCGCGCGGGCGTTTTGCGACGTGTCGCCCGAGCGGATCGACGCCTATAAGGAGCGGCTCCGAAAGGTCCTGACCGGTGCGACCGATTTCGATCAGCACTGGGACACGGGCTGGCACCGCGCCGACATCACCAATAGCCAGATGAACGCACTGCGCGAGCGAGATCCGAAGGAATTCGCGGCGCGCATCAAGGTCAATTGCGAACGGCTCAAGTGGATGGCGGGTAATGCGTTGCACCGGCCTGCGCAGAAGTGAAGTGAAACGAGCGCGCTGTCGGGCGAGCGAAACTGGCGGATCGTGGTCTGATGCAGAAGGCTTCGCCGGGCTGAATCTCGCGCGGCTGTAGTCGACCACACGCGAACCGGCTGGAACCGGAAGCTTTTTGCATACTCGACGGTTTCGGCCAAAAATACACATTATTATGACTTTCGCTTAATGTTCGGCTAACCATCGAGTAGTCTGCAGATGTAACTCTCAACGACTTTTCGAGCATGTCACTAATTCGCGAATATCGTTTGGTCCGTACTGCGGCACATTTGCGGCAGTAATGAGGCCTGCTATGTGAATATTAGCTAACGTAATGCCGGACCGACCTTCTGCTGGGCAAGCTTCCAGATCAAACGCTGTTTGACCTTTTGCCGTTATCGTTTCGAAGTGAGGAGCGATTATGTTGAACCCGAAGACGTTCGGACACTTCCTTTGGCTCGTCCGCAAGACGTGGATAACACGCGGGCCGCGTTTGTACTACTCGCAGTTTGGAGAGGACGCGGTGTTGCGCGAGATAATCAGTCCCCGGTGCAATAAGGCATAGCGTTATACATAAGTCCTTAGCCGAGCCCGTCGCGGAGCGCGCGTAGCGTGTCAGCGGCAGCGAGTACCTGATCGAGCCCTCGCCAGATGGTCTTGGCACCCGGTTCACCGTCGCTCTTTCGG
>NZ_VZQN01000072.1:0-19732 GCF_014397645.1 Paraburkholderia sp. 31.1 | reverse complement strand
GGCCGACGGTCTGCAAGAGACAGTGGAACAGGCGTAAGCGCCCTGCCCATTCAGAACGGTGTCTTCGACACTGCGTGATCTTTAACCCATGAGAAGCAAAGCCGGAACCCTTAAACCCGGACATTTCTATCTGGCCAGAAAGCGGACATCTGAATCTGGCCTCGACAGTGATGTTAGTCCAAAGTTCAGATGTCGCGTTTTCCCGCGCCCCCGTCAGTTGTAATCAAACAGTGCGCCGGAGTATAAATGTGCGGTCTGCCGTCGAAAGTGCCATGAGTGCGCCGGAGCATGAATATGCGGTTTGACGTCGACGGCACCACAACCGTATATCAATGCTCCTGACGTGCTCTGACCGCATACGATTGCTCCGCTCGAAACCTCACGGACGAACGCCGCATGGCTATACTCCGGCGCGTTTTTGTGCCATCAGCATAGAAACCGCATAGCTATGCTCCGTTCTCAGGCGTTCAAATTCTCTTAGGTACCGTCCTTCGGCTCTCGCCGTAGTGCATACCCCGACTACGCCGTCGTCTTGCGTACGAGTGCGGCAGACGGCAACGTCGATATTTTCTGCGGCAACTTGAACCGGACGTCCTGAGCCGCAGTCCGAGCGATAAAGCAACTCCGTGTACCATTCATCCGTAAGATCGATCGCGACTGACGGGTACCGGCTCCGACAGGCGTGCCAGATGTGATACACGGATCGACGAACGCGCCGACGCCCGTCACGACTTCGACCTTGCGCGCCTTCGCCATCCCGGCGAACCCGCCCGTCAGCTTCTTAAGGCGACTTCCAAGTTAGCGTCACGCGACATCTCGGCAACTTCGACGACGAGCGCGGTGTGCAGCGGCGCCCTCCGATCGACTACATCAACGTTCAGGCACACGCAGCGCAACGCCGAATATCGTTCGACTAGCACTATCTTCATGCCAGGATCGGCGGCGCACGCTTCTCAGAAAGCGGGAAATCCGATTAGTCTCGCGACGTGCTCCACCTTCCCGGGACCTGAAACATCCGCACCCACGCTCTCTTATTGCCATGCCGTGAGCTCCGAGGCATGCCCACACGCCCTCATGACGACTCTTCAAGTGCACTGAGCTCCGCGAGCGTTATAGGCTTTAGTGGGGGCCGCACGCGTTGGAAACCAACCGCAGCAACGGAGCGACATTGCGCAGATGCAAGCAAATTAGCAACGGTGTAGCCGCATTGACGACCCTGACACGGGCCCATGCCCGCGCGCGTGAACGCTTTTAGCTGGTTCGGACCCGGCTGGCCGAGCTGCGCGGCCAGCCGTACTTCGCCAGCGGTTACCTCTTCGCAGCGACAGACAATCGTCTCATCGGGCGGCGTGAAAATCTCCGTACGCGGCCGATAGATCGAATCAAGCAGAGGCCGCATCGCCAGCTCATGTCCGAGCCGCCGATGCAGCGGCGCTGCAAGCTCGCTTGCGCGCTCGACTGAGAGTGCGCCCGAGGAAAGCGCGACGCCGGTAGCAGCAAGTTCACCGCGTGTGCACGCGGCTTTCGCGCCGCCGATGCCGGCGCCGTCGCCTGCGACATAGAGACCAGTCATGCTGGTTTCACCCCACGTATCAACTTCGGGCTCAAAGCAAAGTTGTGCTTCGTTCCATCGATGGCTGCATCCCATCGCCTGAGTGAAGTGGATAGACGGCACGACGCCTTCATGAACCAGAAGAATGTCGGCAGCCACATCGCCCGACAGCCCGTTCTCGGTGCGATAGACAATCTGTTCAAGACGGCCGATACCGAAAGCGCGAAGGCTACTGACGTTTCGAACAATGGGGAACCCCCTCCCGCGCAATCTTGCCGACCACAGTAGCCCCTTAAGGAGATCATGCCAGCCGTCAACTGCACCACGTAGAGTCGGAAGGCCCCGACGGAGGGCGCCGCGGGGAGTCGTGTCAAGCCAACCTGCGATCCTACCGCCGGCGTCGAGCAACTGGGTCATGTAGAGCAGTGGCAATGGACCACTACCGGCTATCCAGACGGGTTGATCGGGTATCTGGTGAGCGCTTTTATGCAGAATCTGCGCGGCGCCGACTGTCATTACACCCGGAAGCGTCCAACCTGGGAAAGGCATGGGCCGTTCCTGTGCGCCCGTCGCTAGTAGCACATGGCGCGCGCGAATACTTTCGGCGCCATCCGCGCGGCTCAAAAAGACAATCCACTCCCCGGAACCGGCCGGTTTCCCTGGGCTAGGCGCTCGCTCGATCTGCCATACACGGGTCTCCGGCAGGTAGTGCGCACCGCATTCGCGAAAGTTCTGTACCACTGCCGCGCCTGCGCTGTACGCAGCGCCTAACCCTTGATGAACACCGCGTCGGACGTTTTCTTCGATGGCGCGCCATATCTGACCGCCCGGTGCCTGCTGTTCGTCTACGAGGATCGTGGTCATTCCAAGACGAGCAGAACGTATTGCGGCACTCATGCCGGCAGGTCCTGCACCTACAATCAGAATATCGAACGTTCGCATCACAAATGCACCTCACCACTAGGAAGATCGTCACTACCGTCTTCTGACTCAGCGATCGCCTCACTGAGATTGCGGCGACCGTGTTGGCGTTGGATGCGCATCCCGTCGCGCACGATCGTCAGACAGGTCTGCGTGGACGCTACACCATCGACGACAGCAAGACATTCGAAGCACACACCCATCATGCAAAAAGGTCCGCGTGGACTGCCGCTTCGCGGCGTGGTGCGAGCGACGGGGTTGTCCTCGCGCACGAGGACTGCCGCCACGGATTCGCCTCGCTCGGCGTTCACGCGCCTGCCGTCGATCGATACCGTGACCACGGCGTCCTCGGTGGGACTAGATAACTTGCGAAACATCGAAGCGCCTATGATGGAAGAACTCGAAGTTTTCTGGCAGTACGTTGCGCGCGAGAGCATCTGCAACTGGTCCAGCATGAACCGCCGCGAGGGTGATGCCGGAATGACAGAGTGCGATCCAGGCACCAGGATACGTTGAAGATTGTGCGTACACCGGATGCTCGTCCGGGGTGATGATGCGCAGACATGCCCAATGCCTAACAAGGCGAGCCATTGCAAGGTCCGGCAAAATTCGTAGGGCTCGCTTTGTCATCTTGGCGGCGGTGAAGGTAGTAGTACCGAGATCCATACCGACTTCCTCATGACTTACACCTATCATTACTGTACCGTCGCGAGTCTGGCGAATGCCGCTAGCGGGGAGGCGCAGAATTGGGTCGAGCCGTTCAGTGACCAGCAACTGGCCACGCAGGGGACGCAACGGGACGTCGAGCGCCACCATTGCCCCCAGGGCTGTGGAACCAAGCCCGGCCGCAATGATCAACTGTCCCGTTTCGAAACAACGCGGACCTGTCGAGGTTTGCACATGAACACGAAAACTACCGTCAGGACATGGCTCAATCTTTGACACCGTGTGATTGCCAGCTAGAGTGCCGCCACGTAACTCAATGGCTTGCTGCAGCGCCCGCAACAGCTTAAGCGGATTGCAATGGCCATCGGCAACGCCAATTCCAGCCCCCACCACTTCCCGCCCGAGCCGTGTACCAGGCAGCAGCCTTTCCAATACCGATCGATCGATCATGCGCGAACACGGGTCGATTTTCGGGCTTTGCGCATTCCAGCTCGCGAGGAATGCGGCTTCCTCTTCAAAATCCGCTTCGCTTAGGCAAAAGCGCAAGCAGCCATCGTTTTCATACTCGACATCAATGCCAGTTTCATCGTGCAGCGCTGTTGCGAAAGCGGACCAAAGTGCGACGCTCTCGCGTGACAGCTGCTGGTAGCGGGGCGCGCCATATCCCTTCCCGTATGCGCCGACAAGACCGAAATTCGCTTTCGACGCGCGCGGGTCGCAATCACCCCCGTCGAGCACAAGCGCACGCTTCCCTCGCCCCAGCATCCCGTGCGCCAATGCGCAGCCGACAACACCGCCGCCAACTATGACGACGTCATGGTTTTCGCGTATCAAGCCCGCCTCTTTTCCTGAATGATTTTGGTTAACTCTATGATCGTCGCAGCCAGGCGTCAAAGTCGAATTTCAAGTACGAGGTATTCTCAGCGGTTATGGTCCAAAACGCGGGCGCCCTCCGGTAGGCGATAGAGCTCCACGAAAAAACGTCGAGCGATTTCTCGAGCAACGCTCGCTCACCAGATTCTTCAACGAGGCGGTAGCCATCGCTGAGCGTACGGGCCGACTCTCAGGCAAACAAACCAGCGCGGACGACACGCTAAACCACGCGTGCCCACGGAATACGAGAATAGGGTGCGACGACCGCTTCCATCACGACAACAATCTCGGCAGCACGGGCGCTCACAAAAGCCCCAAACCCAGCAACGAGACGCCACACTCCATGATTGGTCCCAACGCATCACTTCATTGCCAAGGCGATACGATCAATGGACCGTGTTAGGCGGCCGTAGCTGACCGCGAATTTAGTCAGCCAACGAAACTTGGGGGGCGACAACAGGCAGATAGGTTCTTTCACTGTCGGTTTCGCCTCGTAGGCAACGGGCGACAGATACCCCAAAGTCGAATGCAAGCGTACAGCGTTGTATAATTCGCGCCGACCACACTCGACGCTCGAGTACGTCAGCCGAATGACGTTCGAGAAAAACTGGTTCGCCGCCCAAGAGGGGCGAGCCGCGCAAATCTCTCAGCTATGGGATTCGCCAAACAGGGGCAAGGTCATGATTCAATCAGCCACTGCCCGGCCGGCAGTCATGTTTGCCAGGTCTGAGCGCCCTCAATCCGTCTTCTCGCGAACGCTTCGTCTTCATGCCCGCATAAGGCATCCCGCACTATTTAGTGCACTCATCAGTACGATGATCAATTTCAGCGTTCTGCTAGGTTTGCTTTGTCGCCGACTCACCGAATATCTCCGTCCACGCCTCTTCCGCAACCTGTTTAGCGCATCGTTCATACTCCTGAACACGCTCGATGTTTTTCGCCAATCTCGCATGACAGAAATGAAAATACTCGGGAATATCGGGCTTGAACCGCCTGATATCTAAGCGACAGCTCATGTCGATCACAGATAGGGGATGTACCAAGGAAATCCCCAGTCCCGCCGAGACGAATTCACACAGGGTGGGCGTAGTTTCGCTTTCTAACACGACGTTGAGGTCGACGCCGTAGGAACGGATAGCGTCATTGAAAGCACTGGTCGTCCGGTTATCTGCCGCATATCCGATAAAAGGGATTCCCTCAATATGCTCGGGGGTGATAAATTCAAGTTGGCTCAGCGGGTGTCCTTTTGGCATGATGCAAACTAACGGGCTCTCCATGATAGGCGTCACCACCGAATTTGGGCTGCTCATCAAGCTCGTTGTGAATCCAACGTCCATCTGACGCGTGGCGACGCGATCCGACACAATGTTGGACGCTCGCATATGGATCGTCGGACGAACGTCTGGACACCGAGAGAGGAACATCATCGTCGCCCGCCTGATGAATGATCCGGATAATTCCGGAAGCACTCCGATAGCAAAGTGACTCATGTCCTTCCGCCGGATGATTGCGATCGCCTCTTCAATTTGTCTTAGACCCGCAAATACTCGATCGACTTCACCGTACAAGCGCATGCCTTGTGCCGTTGCAGTTAGTCGGCCTTTAACCCGTTCGAACAGTAGAAGACCTGTCTCCTCCTCAAGGTGGACCAGCAGTTTGCTCACGGCAGGTTGGGTCACGTGAAGAACCTCGGCCGCTCGACTCACCGTGCCTTGCTCGATGAGAGCTTTAAATGCCTCTATCTGCCGTAGTTGAATTTGTCTTTTCATATGCCGGTTGCTTTTTCTAATGTCATTCCCAGACTAGGAAAATGCTGATTAATGTGCGGCCCGTTCGGCATGCAGAAGAACAGGCGTCGAAATTTCCGGATAACGAATCGAATCGGCGCTCATTTCGGTGAATTTGGCTCGTAAACGAGCCTCCTGGTTTCCTCGCGCTTGTCTACGCCGATGTAGCCCGCGTCGCCGATCTGTCCTTTTGAAGCTGTGAAGAACGCTTGTTCTGACGGTCGCAGCGTTTACCCGGCACCGCTGAGCGTCCCTGCTAGCAGTCACTTCCATATGCAACCCATTTTCAGCTCCTTGAATGCCGGGTAGACAATGCAACTCGCTCGCTGTATGCAACGGTAGCCACAGCTTGCGGACGATCCTCAACAAGCTGAGACATTTTTGTCATTTCTTACATCGATGACCGATGAGTTTCCGAACTACGCGGGCTACACAAATGCCGTTTTTAAACGAACTGGATCTCCGACAAGCTTTCCGTCAAACCACGCATGTCGCCTCGTCTGGCGTCCGAAATGGCCCCGACCACACTGTTCTGCTGCTCGGGAGTGGCAACGAAACGCGTGGCCTGTCGAAACTTATCCTCGAGTTTATCCCACGGAAGACCGTTGTCCTTCGGGAAGGTTACAGGTGAAACAAAGCGCTGATCCCCGCATGTGACCGTGACACGGGCCGGCAGCATGCCGCTTTCCGTATAGATCTTGTCCAGCTCCGGACTTAGCGAAAGCTCCACCTTGTGTGAAAGCGCAGTGACAGAGGGATTGTTTAGAACATCGCCAGTCAGTGGCAACAGAGCCTCGTGACCGTAGTGCGCGACCAACGCGAGACAATATGGATGACTATACTGAACATCCATTATATCTCTAGGTTCTTTCCAGTTCGAAATGCGTAAGGCCGGCCCGTATGTTTCGACCTCAATCCTGTCGATACTTCGACCCACTAACCGATGTTCATTGATCAGCTCGATTAATGCATCAAGCGCACCGTGTAGATGCCTGCAACAGCAATACGGCTTAAAGCCCGTCGTGCGAATGTACTGGTAGGAACCGAGGTCTAGATCGTTCGGAAAATTGTAGTAACGCGTTGCGTCCAAGATATTGCGGGCGCCGTGAAATCCGTTCTGCGCTGATGCAAGCGACTCCAAGCCGGTCACGACAGCCCACGTGATGCCCTCCTTGACATGGTTTGGCTCGGGATGCGGTTTTCGGGGAGCGGGAGCGCTCGCCAACGACTGATTGGGTGCACTTTCCCCAGCAATCGCCAAAGCGTGTTCAATCACCTCGCGGGAGGACCGGCGAAGCGCCGCAGCCGTTGCGACGACCGCATAAGGAGCCCACGTACCACTACTTCCGTAGGCGCGCGCAGCGCTAATCGCTGTACCCACTTCATAACCGATGACAATCGCATTTAATAGCTCTCCCAAGGTGGCTTTCGTCTCTTTGGCAACGGCAATGGCTGTTGGAATGACGGCGGCTCCAGGATGGCCCCGAGATGCCGGCGTGTCATCGTCGAGGTCTAGCGCAGAGCCGGCGGCACTGTTTGCCCAAGCAGCTCCAATGACGGAACTGGTCTCTCCCGTAAACCAAATAGGAATGTCGCCAGGAGGTCGCGTTTCGTGAGCCGTCTTTCGGATCGCAAGGGCCCCCGCCTGCCCAACTCCAGCGCCAACAGCACTGAGCAGATCCAGGATACATTTGAGCGCAAATTCCAGCGACTCTTCTGGAGCTCGATTTTCCCGCGCCTCCACGATATAAGCGGAAAATTTTTGGACGATCCCGCCTTGGGGATAACGCTCGTCCTCGATCACATTAGTCGTCATGGTGCCTCGATAACATCAATTGAACATTTCGAACTTGATAGTTGGCTGCAAGTGACACTTTAATGCGCAACACCGCGATGTCCACCCGCGATCCCGTTTTGCTGTCGGCCTGCCATAATCGACGCAGCCGGACACTCTTCAAACATCAAGCCGTCGGCCATGAGAAAAAAGCTGTACACAGGGGCCAACTACCCTCGTGTACCCGGACGGAGCCGCCCGTAACGGGACAATGTCGGTTCGTGCCGTCAGGCCACTTCTACGTCGTCGAACTGTTGATGCGTTCATGGCCGACGGACACCGTACCGAAGTGCTTAATGCATGGCCGCTGCAGCAGAAGATCCGAACGTGCCGCGATCGCGTCTCTTCGGACTAATCCGCCTTTCGATCATGAATATGACTCTGCTGATAAGAAAGTTCATGCTGAGATATATGCAGCCAGCTATCAGAAATACCTCTAGGGGGCGGTAGCTCTCAGAGATGATTTGCTTAGCCACTCCTGTCACTTCGACTATGGTGATTGTCGACGCAAGTGACGTTGACTTGATCATAATCATAAGTTCGCTTCCATAAGCTGGTAGTGCTTGCCGCATTGCAATCGGGAAGACAATTCTGCGGAATAAAAGGACGCTCGACATGCCAATTGACCGCGCCGCTTCAATTTGTCCCCATGGTACTGACTGAACACCACCACGAATGATTTCGCTGGTGTATGCCGCAGTGTTCAGCGACAGAGCTAAAATCGCACAAAACCACGCATCGCGAAATAGCGCCCACAGGCCGAGGTGTTCCAAGACAATTCTAAACTGCCCCGATCCGTAATAAATCAGGAACATTTGCACCAGAAGCGGCGTGGACCGCACTACATATACGTAACCATACCCGAGAGAAGCCAAAATTCTACTGTGTGAAAGCCGAGCCAATGCAACTGGGACCGCAAGCAGGAAACCAACAAAAAGCGACACGGAAGCCAATGCGACGGTCGCAGGAACCGCCGCAAGAAGCTTGGGAAACGACTCATATATCAGCTGAAAATCCATCACCGACTCCTTACGCCGCGGTTAGCCCACTTCTCTGCT
Source organism: Paraburkholderia sp. 31.1 (assembly GCF_014397645.1). Taxonomy (NCBI): domain Bacteria; kingdom Pseudomonadati; phylum Pseudomonadota; class Betaproteobacteria; order Burkholderiales; family Burkholderiaceae; genus Paraburkholderia; species Paraburkholderia sp. 31.1. The sequence continues at coordinate 11,041 of NZ_VZQN01000072.1, read as the reverse complement.
CTCAGAAATCCCTGGTTAGAAATCGAAGAAAGCAAAAGGAAAATCACGAAGGCGACCAGATAAAACGTGAACGGTTCTTTGAAAGATCCAGCTCCGATGGCAGCTGTGCGCATGATTTCAACCAACCCAACGACGGAAATGAGTGAGGTATCCTTTAAGGCCAGTTGCCAGACATTCCCCAGACCGGGCAAGGCGAATCTCGCGGCCTGTGGGATAAGAATCCGACGAAGTAGCACTGCCCGCTCCAATCCCATTGCCACTGCCGCTTCAATTTGTCCTGTTGGAATGGCTATGACCGCCGCCCGTATGACCTCTGTCGCATAGGCGCCGGCACTGATGCCGATGCAGAGCACACCGACTGCGAACACGGGAAGTTCTATATAACCTTCGAAGCCGAAAACAGCGTTCGCGACATAGCGGAGCAACGTATCCCCACCAAAGAACACCAGAAAAATTATCAGCAGCTCGGGAATTCCGCGTACGACCGTCGTATAGACGTCAGCTAGAATACGCAGCAAACTGAAGCGAGAGAGTTTTGCCGCGGCAAAAACCGAGCCGAGCAAAATGCCGACGGGAAATGAACACACCGCGACGGCAACGGTCATAAGGGTGCCACGCGCAAATTCATCAACCCACGCTGTGCTTCCCCATGCGAGCACTGAAATATTCACTTTCATTCCCCATCAAATTGAGTTCGGCTATGCATAAACGACCGTATTCACTTACCTATTCCTTCGGCGAATTGTCGAAGCCGAACCACTTGATGGCAAGTCTGCGCAGGCTGCCATCCGAAATTGCTTCCCCGATCGCCTTGTCGAACATCGCACGTAGTTGATCGTCATTTTTGCGAAATCCAGCGGCCACTCGGCTGCCGAACGGCCCGTTCGTCATACTGGGGCCAAATGTCCGCAGGTTCTTGCCGTCGGGCTTGTCCATCAACGGCTTGAGGAAATTGAACGAAACCATTCCCGCATCAATTCTCCCAGCCGTCAAGTCGAGCATCATGTTATCCGTGGTGTCATATGTCGAAACTCTCACGGTCGGCATGAACTTCTTCATGAACGTCTCAAAGTTGCTGCCCACCTGTACCCCAACGGTTTTTCCCTTCAGAGCGGAGGTGATTTTTTTTATCGCTGACTCCTCATCGGCATCAAATTTGTCCAGATTCAGATTTGATGGCGATATTTTGAGAGCGGTTAGATCGCTCGCCGATGTGGTGACGAAAACCATCGGAGTGGTTACGTACGGCCTGGAAAATGAGATAACCTTTTCTCGGGCGGGTGTAATCCCAATTGCAGCCATAATTGAATCGAACCGACCAGACAAAAGAGAGGGAATTAGGCTGTCATAGGCCTGATCGACGATTTCGCACTGCAATCCCATCCGTCGGCACAAGTCGCTAGCTACATCGATCTCAAAGCCAACCATCTTGCCGCTCTTGTCCTTGAAGGCATACGGAGCATACGAAGCTTCGGTACCGATCGTGATTCTCTTGTACTCCTTGGCCATAACAGCGTCGCAGAGCATCAATGCAGCAGACAGCATTCCAATAAGCGCGCCGATTTTCAGGAACTTCATGAGCATCTCCTGGACTATGTCCTATCTTCTTCGTTCTACGATTCTCGGAATTTCAATATCGCGTTTTAAGTCAGTCAAAGTACACGCGAGAGAAATTCACGACATCTCGGCGATGCTGGATTTTTGAAAACCTCTTCTGGCGTCCCTTCTTCCTCAATGCGTCCCCTTTCAAGAAAGATCATCTTGTTGGAGACATCACGAGCAAAACCCATCTCATGAGTCACGACTATCATAGTGCGCCCCTCTTCCGCCAACTTCCTGATGACTTTCAGCACTTCTCCCACTAATTCGGGATCGAGTGCGGAGGTCGGCTCGTCGAAAAGGAGCGCAGCCGGTTGCATCGCGAGCGCACGCGCGATGCTTACCCGTTGCTGCTGCCCACCAGACAACTCGGATGGGTAACACGCGTGCTTGTCCGCAACGCCAACTTTCCCAAGGAAATCCATTGCCCTATCGCGCGCTTCGTTCTTTGGCAGCTTCAGCACATGGACTGGCCCTTCCATCACATTTTGCAGCACGGTCATATGGGACCACAAATTGAAGCCCTGGAAGACCATACCGAGTTGCGTGCGCATCTGGTCAACTTTCTTGCGATCCATCCCGACGACGCGACCGGTTGCGTCGGTTTCCACGCTGATCTCGCGCTGCCCCACCGCGATGCGGCCTCTGGTAGGGACCTCAAGGAGATTCATGCATCGCAAAAACGTACTTTTTCCCGACCCAGAACTACCAATTAACGAGATCACGTCGCCCCGCTCAGCCTGAAGCGAGACCCCTTTGAGCACTTCGTGAACGCCGTAACTTTTGTATATGCCATCGGCTACGAGAGCCGGTGTTTTATGGCCCACCATGCCGATCGTGGTCCCGCCCGCCTCTGGGGTCATTGACAAGGCGTAACTCGCAGATTGGTACGCCGATCGAAGTGCATTAACCACCTTCATCTCATCTCCTCATGACTGAACATCTCAGGTTTGACATTTACGTCAACCTGAGAAGGATTATCGTTATAGATATTAATTAAACGTTGTACTGCCTTGCGCTGTCGGACCTGCAATGAACGCTGTGGAAGCGCCAAGCACACTCGACGGACGAAAAAAGGCGGCCGCCGGTCGTTCGCTCGATTTACGCCCGTCTCAGCGCCGAGCGATTGCGGATAAGCTCAGAATACGTATGCCCAAATTGGGTGTCAAAGTCGAGTTGAGACACGATGGTATTCCTGCGGGTTATACCTACCTTGCGTTACATCGGGCACGCTTGCGGGTCGCACGAGCGCATGTTGAGGTTGCGTCCCAAGACTTCGGTCGCGTGCCCGTTCTGGATTTGGCACGATTTGCACCACGTACGCAATGCGAGCATTCTGATGTCAAGGAGACCGCCGCACGCCTCGGAAAATGGCCATCTCCAGGAGCCAACCCATCACAGAACCTCCCGTGATTGAGCCCCTTTTACTCTTCGATCCAATTTAACGCTCGTTTGAGCGTCGAAATTGTTCCAAGGTTTTCGTTTGCCTTCGGCGGATCGGCAGGGCGCCCGCAATTTGACTACCAATGTCATAAGCGACCCAATGATCTCTTGACGGGCGAGGTAGGCGCTGGCTTGCCTCGGACTGCCAGCGATGCGGCAATAATGCGGCGATGGGCTGGCCCTCGTGGGCAGGCGCGTGAGGATGTCCTTGAGATTGCGTGCGGGTCTTGCCTATTGAGTTGCGCGAAGCGTAGTAAGCCACCGGCCGATACGCGCATCTTCGCCGGCGGCAAAGCGCACGAAGCTCACACGGCTGTAGCCGAGGCGGCATACCACTTGCCCCGATATGTCCCTCTAACGTAAATACCCCCGGTGCGTAGTCGAGCTTCTCCCGGATGTCCTCGCCGATTCGCACGCATTTCATCACCGAAACGGTGATGAGGCTAACCTCAATCCTTGAAGTTATCCCCCCAAAAAATCATATTATTAGAGCTTCTTAGGCATTCGGACGCGCAATACTCTTTTCGAACGAAGTACTCATACAGGCCTTTAACGGCTCCAAGTCAGCTTTTGAGCGCAGTTCTTCAACCGCGGCGAGCAGTTGCTCTTGCTGCGCACCAGTGGCGTGAAACCGCGTCGCCGCAACGTACTTTGCCTTGAGTTCTTCCCAAGAGAGGGAGTCACCGGCTTCGCCGCGTGGCTCGGTAACCTCCGACACATACCGACGTCCCCCGCACACGATTGTGACTCGCGCGAGTGTTCTGGCAGGGAATTGGTTATCAATTTCGGCGTCGACCGTTAGCGAGACCTTGTTGGCGAGTGCGCTCACTCCCTCGTAAGTTAAGCAGTCTATCGTGAGGGGCAAAAGCGACTCTCGTCCCGCGAGGGCGGCGAGGGCCACGCAATAAGGGATGCTGTACTGAACGTCAACAAGGGTAGCTGGGCAGGTCTGATTCGCGATGCGCAGCGCCCCGCCGTACGTCTCGATGTCGATCGCCTCAATCGTTTTCGCGTCGAGTCGATATTGCTCGATCAGCCTCAGGGTGGCTTCCAAGGGCGGGTGAACGTGCCGACAGCAGCAATAGAGCTTGTAGTAGGCGTTGCAGATATGCAGAGACTCCCCGAGGGGCGATACGTCGGCAAACCTATAGAGCAGACCGCTGTCAAGTATGTTCCGGGGACCGGTGAACCCGCCTTCTGCGAGATCGAGCGCGAGCATCCCGGTCACTACGGACCATGGTATGCCCTCCTTAATGTCGCTGCTCTCCGGTGTTGGGAAGGAGAGCGGTGGCGCGCTCATGAACAACGAATTGGGCGCGCTTTCGCCTGCGATAGCCAACGCATGCTCGACAACACGACACGAGGCACACCTCAAGGCCGCGGCTGTTGCGACAACTGCGTAGGATGACCACGTACCTGTCGTACCGTATGTTGTACGGGCCGCAGCGATCGATACGCCGACTTCATAACCGATGACGATTGACGCGATCAAATCTTCCAGCCCGGCTCCCATTTCAGCCGCAACCGCAAAGGCCACCGGAATGACCGCCGCGCCCGGGTGCCCGCGCGCGCGTCGATGCCCGTCGTCGAGATCCAGCATCGACGCAGCCGCGCTATTCGCCCACGCAGCACCGACGACCGAACTGCCTGTTCCCGTGAACCACATCGGTATATCGCCCGATCCCAGATATTTACATGCTGTCGCGCGAATCGCGACAGCACCTGGCTCGCTAGCCCCTGCCCCCACCGCGCATAAGAGGTCGAGGATGCGTTTTAGCGCAGATTCCCTGGCAACCCCGGACACCCGCCTACCGCGAGCTTCGACGACATAAGATGCAATACGATGAATCGTGCTTTGCTGCAGAGAAAGCTCGTCATCAGGCGGAGGATTGTTCATGACGTTCCAGAATTATGTGACCGACCAAACGTGCGTAACGCACAAATCCATGTTCAAAATGATTGCACCGCGTGCGACCGCCCAGGGATCCGATGGAAGCCCTTGGTCGTCGCCACGGATACGACGGACGGGTCGTAACGTCTCCAAGGGGACTCGAAGCTTTGTCAATGAGCATGCGAGTACTTGCCGTGAAAAATCGGAATGCCGCTTTTCGCAAGTAACCCGAACCGACCACCTCTGGCAACATCTACGCCGATCTGCGACGCCCGACCGTCCTTAATAACAATTGTGCGCTGATGCTACTGCCAACCCTCCCGATGCTCACTCGAGTGACGAGACATGTTAGGCGCGTCTCGTCGAAAAATCAAAGTCCGATTTTCAAACGTCAACATTCCAGAAGGTTATAGCGCTGCATTGCTTTCTCCCGAGCATTTAACGAAATGCAGGGTCTATTGGCGAGTACATCGTCTCTGCATAAACGCCAGAAAGGGGCGGGGATATGTCGGTGCACTACGGACGGGATGCCGTTTTTGTCCGGGACCGAAGCCCCTTTCCACGCGCAGCGTACCGAATGATGCACTGATCTCGACGTCCAGCGCGGGAGATCACGAAGCTGCAGACGGTGCTCAAACGATGAAGACAAATGGCTTGGAGCAAAGGTGCGAGACGAACTGCCTGAGTTGCTCGCTTCCCTAAAGGCAACTCCGCACCCATAACCTCCCAGAATACATCCACGATCAAACCGGACTTTGACACGAGATTTTTGCCTCTCTATTCTGAGCCCCATTAGCTTTGCTTCTCACTGGATAAGACGGAACGTGCCTTTTCTGCCGCAGTTTGATGCAGCCAATAAGAGCCTTTACAAGGACAAACGCTTGTCTTGCAACCGATAGTGTTTTCGCACGTAAGAGCATCGCATTGAGCACCAAAACCCACCACACTCAATGTAGTTTTGCAGATCGATGCTATCTCATATGCGAAGAACGTGTAGGTAACGTTTCGTTTGCCCTCTCCAAAAAGCGATGGGTTTTGGCGTGGCTGAGAAACTTAGTACATAACCGCCTAGGTCGTGCACGGCCAGTGGACTATTTCAAGGTAGAAGGCACATGCAAGTGACAATCGTGGGAGCCGGCGCAATCGCTTTGGGTTATGCGGCGTATCTCATACAGAATGGACATAGACCGAAAGTTTGGTCTCCATCGGGAGCCCGGACTGCAGACTTCGTTGCTGGACTCCCCCTTCACGTGAAGGGAGCGGTCGAGGGAGAGTTCTACTTGGAAGTCTGCGGGAAAGCGGAAGATGTTGGCGACGCCGATGTCATTATTTTGGCATTGCCGGCCTACGGATACCGATTCGTCCTCGACAGCATCATCCCTCATATCCGCGCACACCATAGCGTAATCATCAGCGCTCATCTTTCATTTGCCGCTCTCTACATTTCCCAGCGCCTTGCGGCGCGGGGGCTCGTCATCCCCATAGCAGCTTGGAGCACCACGGTGCTAACGTGCAAGACTCAGTCTGCGAGAGCTATCACGGTAGGCACGATCCGCGCCAAGGTCGACATGGCCGCATTTCCAACTCGCCACATCCACCGCATTCATACCACTTGCGTTTCACTCTTCGGAGACCGGTTCGCACTGAAGGACGACATGCTGACGCTGACGCTCAGCAACATTAATCCGCAAGATCACATGGGTATTGCGCTAGCCAACTTGACCCGTATTGAGAAGGGCGAAAGCTGGAGCCAAAACTCCAATCTGACACCAACAGTCGGGAGGCTCCTTGAGGCTCTAGACCAAGAGAGACTTACCATCGCAGCAGCATTCGGAAAGTCAGTGAGAACGACCTTTGATCATTGCAGGCTGTCTTTTGGCGTGGTTGGTGACTCACTTTCGGCAATATCGGAGCAACTGGTCCGGCAAGGGAGTGATCCGCGCGGCCCGACAGACATCGCCACACGCTACGTGCTCGAAGACGTGCCGTTCGGGTTGGTACCGACGCTTCGACTCGCCGAGCTGGCCGGGGTGAGAGCACCCTTGCACGAGGGCGGCGTGGTAATTCTCGGCGCTTGTTACGGTCGGGACTTTGTGGCGGACAACGACATTCTTCCCGAGATTGGACCGCTTCAAATCGACACCCTCAAGAGGCTTGTGGTCGACGGCTATGCCGTTCCAACCTAGATGCCATTACATCCGGCGCGGCGCTCGATAAGCGTCCGAGTCCGACGCCACCGACGCAATAAAAGCAGAAGTACTATGCCGCAAATCCAGACCTGGAGTTTATGAGAAACAAAAATGAAGATTAAAACGCTACTGGTCGCCTTGTGCGCAACGTGCATTCCATGTGCGGCATTCGCGTACGATGGAAAGGAACTTAAGTTCGGAGTCGACAGCGCTTACCCGCCATTTGAGTCGAAAACCCCGAGTGGCGAGCTCGTTGGATTTGACATCGATCTGGGTAATGCAATTTGCGCGAAGCTCAAGGTGAAGTGCGTCTGGGTTGAAAACTCGTTCGACGGCATGATTCCCGCGTTGCAGGCCCGCAAGTTCGACGCGATCAATTCGTCAATGTCGCAGACCGGGAAGCGCGCGAAGGCAATCGATTTCAGCCACAAGATATACGCCAACTTCGAAGCGCTGGTTGTAAGGGGCGGCTCGGCTCTGGTGGCAATGCCCGAATCGCTCAACGAAAAGCATATCGGAGTCTTGCAGGGAAGCACACAGGAAGCCTATGCACGGAAGCATTGGACGAATGGAGTTGACATTGTGCCCTACCCTTCGCAAGACCAGGTGTGGAATGACCTCGCGGGTGGGCGGCTCGATGCGGCACTGGTTTCGAAGCCGACGGCTGAGTCGGGATTCCTGAATACTGCGCAGGGTCGTGATTTCGGTTTCGCGCGAGGTCCGGCCATCCACGACGCCGCCATCTTCGGTCCCGGCGTCAGCATCGGTGTGAGAAAGGGTGACAGAGCCCTGCTCGAAGCAATCAACGGTGCGATCGACAGTCTCCGCAAGGACGGGACGTATGACCGAATTGCAAAGAAGTACTTCACGTTCGACATTTACGGCGGTTAATCGACGTCAACTGCCCAGCAAAACAGACCGCGTGCCCGACCCAGGGTTGCGCATAAAAAAGCATCGAGACACACAATATAAGGTTTGGAGACCTCAATGAAAATCAAACTTCTTGCAGCTTTCGTGATGTCAGCCGCCGCAGCTCCCGCAATGGCCCAAAGTACGGTGACGCTCTACGGTCTGATCGATGAAGGAATCAACTATACGAATAACGTCGGTGGCCACAAACTGTTCGAGCTCCAGAGCGGTACGGTCCAGGGGAGTCGTTGGGGCTTGAAGGGAGCGGAGGATCTCGGCGGCGGTCTCAAGGCAGTTTTCCAGTTGGAGAGCGGCTTTAATGTCAATAATGGCAAGCTCGGTCAGGGTGGCCTGATGTTTGGGCGACAGGCGTGGGTCGGCGTCGCATCCAACCAATACGGGACGGTTACTCTCGGTCGACAGTACGACTCCGTCGTCAACTATCTGGCTCAAACGACGGCGAATGGCACATGGGGCGGGGGCATGTTCTCCCATCCGTACGACAACGACAACACGGACAACACCTTCCGTGTCAACAATACTGTCAAGTACACAAGCCCCGAGATTGCTGGCTTTAAATTTGGCGGCACGTACGGCTTTAGCAACGACACCAACTTCGCCAACAATCGCGCGTACAGCATGGGCGTCCAATACGTCGTAGGCGGCCTGCTGCTGGAAGCCGCCTATCTGCAGGCGAACAACCAGTCGTCCACCGCCGGTGGTGCAATCGGGAACAATCCCGCTGCGGATGAAAATTTTCTGGGGAACAAGCTGCGCATCTTCGGCGCGGGGGCAACCTACACGTTTGGTTCGGCCAACGTGGGCATCTCGTATTCGAATACCTTCGTCGCCAATCCGGTGTCTTCGGGATACGTCGGCAAGATTACGCCAGCCTCGGGCACGCTTTCCAACCTGCGTTACCAGAATTTCGAAATCAACGGCAAGTACCAGTTCACGCCAGCCTTCTTCGTCGGGGCGATGTATACGTACACCCTGAGCGGTTTCAACGCCACCACTGGAAAGCTAAAGCCGAATTACGAAACTGCGGGGCTGATGGCTGATTACTCACTGTCAAAGCGCACGGACGTCTATGTACAGAGTGCGTATCAGCACGTCGGTGGTGACCGTACTGGCAGCGCCCTCGACTTCGCCTTTGTGCCGGTGGCCGATGACGTATCGTCGAATCGCAATCAGGTGGTTGCACGCGTCGGCCTGCGTCATAAATTCTAAACCGGCCAGATATCGCTCGATTGACGTTCGTCCACGTTCCGAGCGAACCTGTTGGGCGGCGCCTTGCGCCAGCCCAGTTCCTACAGAAGCGGAGAGCGTCCTCACCAGCGCACCCACATGCCGGCCCTCCGCGGTGATCTCCTGCGAGTGATGTTTGCGCTTGCACATGTAGGCGCGCGTTCGTCGCATCAGCGCGTGCCTGCGTCGGCCCTTTCTTCGGCGCCCAACTGCCATAGGGTGATGGAACTGCTCAACCATATCCCGCCCCGCCTGACGATGCTGAAGCAAACTACTACCGGCAATTCAATAATACTGTTGCAGCCGGTATCGACTTAAACCAAGCGGCCTCCAGGATTCCGAAGGCGATTCGATTTACCCGATGGATCCGGTCACTTCTTAGTAGCCGAAGCTAACGGCAATCGGAAAGTCGCGCTATCTACGAATCGCAAAAGCTCCGCCTTCGACATGTGGTCTACACCGAGGCGCTTCAGATTACGGCCAGTTTGAAAATAGTTAACGCCGTTGATGGAGGAAGCGATTTCGATCACGGCTTTGATTGCCCGAGACTCTATGCCCACTCTGGCGCCGAGTTCGTACCAAGGGACCAAGATATATGGAATATCCTCACATATATATCTATGTTGCATACGATCAGGCGTTTTGACCTTCGTGGAGTTATGAGTTTTGGATTGGAAAGCGAAATCGGAGAAGTTGGAACAATCTCCGCCGTAAAAGCCGATCATTTCCTCGAGGACTGTCGGCAGTCGAAAACCGAAAGCCTCTCCGATTTTCAATCGCTCATTGTCCAACGCCTCTACGACCCTTCCGACCGAGGGTGAGATCCCATCACGATAGAAGAAAAAATCTCCTCTTGTGCTTTCTATCCATCCCGTATTCAAAATACCCCCGACAGGATGGATGACACCATTATTCGACTGCATTCCAATTGCGAAAATGTTATCCCACCACAAGAGCCTTTCCGGAAAGATTGCGGTGATTTGCGATAACTGTTTCTCATCCATGGCGTTCGAAAAAGCAGCAATCGGCAAACAATTCTTAATTCCAGTGATCCGGACTTCGCCGTCCCTGACCGACGACGCATAGGGCGAGGAATTTGTCTCTAGAACTGCCTGCGGGTTTAGCTCTCTTGAACCCATTGGGGAAAAGAAATTGGCATTATTGACTATGATGACATGTCGACTCAAATCGAAACCTTTTAGATCACCAATGAGATCGTCATGCGCGTATGCTGGAAGAGCAATCACGAGAAAACGCGAGAAGTTTACGGCCTCATCCATATCAGTAGTTACAGTCGGATAAAACTCACCCGTGATAGCCATGCTAGCCAACAAGCGACCGTTCACTCGGATCGCATCAATATTACGACGATGATCTGGATTCCCGTAAAGGAGAACCTCGAATCCACGACTAGCCAAATCGGCCGCGAAAGCGCATCCACAATTTCCGGCGCCGATGATTGAAACTGGAAACCTTAATGACATGTCCTCTCCGCATAAACAAACAGAAGTTTTCTGTGACGCCACCCAATATTGCGACGTCATGCAAGGCTGAACGTCGATCAGTAGTTGTGCGTTAGCGCGACGACGGCACGCAACGAACGTGCCACCGCGGAACGAGGCCACCTCTTTAAACGCATCGGGTTATACACAATTTCCAGCGTGACCGCCGACACGTAACTTCTGCAATGTCTTGGCAGCGATATGAACCTCTTTGAGTCCCAGCCAAATAGCTTTCGCGCCGGGTTCGCCATCGCCCTTGC